>NZ_JBSGWV010000023.1:0-91690 GCF_053609105.1 Streptomyces sp. NPDC054975 | reverse complement strand
CGGGTGGTGCCCGACCACACGCTCACCCTGCACATTTGTTTGAGGGGCTGCCAACTGTTGGCTGTGCGGGGCCGCGGGGGGCGCCCCGCCCCCTCTCCGTCTCGTCAGAGTTCGCGGTGGACCTTGGTGTTGGAGGCCTGGGCTCGGGGGCGGACGACGAGGAGGTCGATGTTGACGTGTGGGGGGCGGGTGCAGGCCCAGGTGATGGTGTCGGCGACGTCGTCGGCGGTGAGGGGGGCGGCGACGCCCGCGTAGACCTTCTCGGCCTTCTCGGTGTCGCCGCGGAAGCGGGTGGTGGCGAACTCGTCGGTCTTGACCATGCCGGGGGCGATCTCGATGACGCGGACGGGGGTGCCGACGATTTCGAGGCGGAGGGTTTCGGCGATGACGCGGGCGCCGTTCTTGGCGGCGACGTAGCCTGCGCCGCCTTCGTAGGTGGCGTGGCCTGCGGTGGAGGAGAGGATGACGACCGTGCCGTCGCCGCCGGCGGTGAGGGCGGGGAGCAGGGCCTGGGTGACGTTGAGGGTGCCGATGACGTTGACCTCGTACATCTGGCGCCAGTCGTCGGGGTCGCCGGTGGCGACGGGGTCGGCGCCGAGGGCGCCGCCGGCATTGTTGACGAGGACGGAGATCGTTCGGAAGGCGGTCGCGAAGGTCTGGACGGCTTCGCGGTCGGTGACGTCGAGGGCGTACGACGTGGCCTGGTGGCCGGCTTCGTTGAGTTCGGCGGCGAGGGCTTCGATGCGGTCCTTGCGGCGGGCGGTGAGGACCACGCGGTAGCCGGCGGCGGCGAGTTGCCTGGCGGTGGCGGCGCCGATGCCGCTGCTCGCTCCGGTGACGACGGCGATGGGGGTACCGGCGGCGGTCATGACGTGCTCCTCGCGCGTGTGGTCGATGGTGTCGATCGCTTGGTCAGGATAGGTCCGGGGGTTCAGCGGGCTCGCGGGGCGTACATGATCACGGCCATGCCGGCGAGGCAGATGAGTGCTCCGGTGATGTCCCAGCGGTCGGGGCGGTAGCCGTCGGCGACCATGCCCCAGGCGAGGGATCCGGCGACGAAGACGCCGCCGTAGGCGGCGAGGATGCGGCCGAAGTCGGCGTCGGGCTGGAGGGTGGCGACGAATCCGTAGATGCCGAGTGCGGCGATGCCGGCGCCGATCCAGATCCAGCCGCGGTGTTCGCGGACGCCTTGCCAGACGAGCCAGGCGCCTCCGATTTCGAAGAGGGCGGCGACGGCGAAGAGGGCTGCGGATCGTGCGACGAGCATGGGGTCAGGGTGTCATGGGACACGCTGACTGATGGATAGTCAGAATGTATGGCGATTCGTCGGTATCTTCTCCGTATGAGTGCTTTGCGCAAGGGTCTGCTCGGTGCGGTTCTCGCAGCCGTGCTGGTGGTCGGTACGGGTGCGGGCGCCCGTGCTGTGGGGGCTGAGGCCGATCTGGCCCATCATGGCCATCTCTCCTTGTGGGAGGGGCGGGTCGGGGTCTGGTTGGTGAGTGAGAACCACGGGCCGTCGGACGTCGTCCAGGCGACGGTGCGGCTGGCGTTCTCCGAGCCGATGGCCGGTGGGCAGGAGCTGCCGCCGTCCTGTCTGTGGGGGAGCGACCGGGTGGTGGTCTGCCGTACGGGAGAGCTGCGGGCCGCGGGGGCGGTGGAGGAGCTGGCGCTGGATCTGCGGACGGCGGCGTCCCCGGACGAGGTGACCGTCGACATCTCCACGATCTGGACGGACGGGACGGCCGACGTCAATCCGCGGAACGACCGGCATCGTGTCCTTGTCCTGGCCACGGGTGATCCGTACGTCTTCTGAGCCGCTCGGCCGGTATCAGGAGGTGTAGCCGTCGGGGCGGACCAGGAGGGTCGTGCGGCGGGTGGGGTCGCTCCAGGTGGCGCGTACGAGGCGGGCCGGTGTGGTGGGGGCGGCGGCGAGTTCGGGTGTGCCGGCCGGGGTGGCCGCGGAGGCTGTGGTGCCTTCGGCGGCTGTGGTGTCTTGGGGGGTGATGAGGACGAACTCGCGGGCGCGCAGCAGTTCGTAGAGCCGGCCTTCGCGCAGCTTCAGGTCGGGGACGCGGCGGTGGGCCCGGCCGTAGGAGATGCCGATGCCGCTGATCATGCCCATCACCTTGGCTGAGGCGGGGGGCACCTTGTCGAGCAGTTGTGCGGCGAGGGTGCGGGCGGTGCGCAGGAGGGGGCCTCGGGCCATGGCGAGGCGGACGATGGCGCCGCTGCTGCGCAGGACCGCCGCGCCGACGGGGTGGCGTTCGGCCTGGTAGCTGTCGAGGAGGGCTTCGGGGTCGGGGGCGTCGCCGTGGAGGACGGCGGCGAGCTTCCAGGAGAGGTTGGCGGCGTCCTGGAGGCCGGTGTTCATGCCTTGGCCGCCGGCGGGGGAGTGGACGTGGGCGGCGTCGCCGGCGAGGAAGACGCGGCCGACGCGGTAGGCGGGGGCCTGGCGTTCGTCGCTGTGGAAGCGGGAGATCCAACGGGCGTCGTGCATGCCGTAGTCGGTGCCGAAGGCGAGGCGGGTGATCTCGCGGATTTCGTCGAGCTCGACGGGCTCGCTGTCGGGGACCTGGCGGGTGCGGTTCCAGCCCATGACGCGGTACCAGCCGTCGCCGAAGGGTGCGATGAAGGCGAAGGCGTCACCCACGCCGTTGACGCGGAGCAGGTCTTCGGGTTCTTCGGTGAGGCGGACGTCGGCGAGGACGAGGGAGCGGATCACGGCTGTGCCGGGGAAGGGCAGGTCGAGCGCGGTTCGGACGGCGCTGCGGACGCCGTCGGTGCCGACGACGTAGCGGGCGCGGAGGGTGGCGGGGGTGCCGTCGGGGCCGGTGATGTCGACGGTGACCTGGTCGGTGTCCTGGCTGAGTCCGCGCAGTTCCGTGCCGTAGCGGATGTCCACACCTGTGGATTGCGCGCGGCGTTCGAGGATGCGCTCGACTTCGTACTGGGGGGTGACGAGGAGGTAGGCGAAGCGGGAGGGGAGGCGGCTCAGGTCGAGGGAGGGGCGGCCGAAGAGGCGGAGGCGGGTGATGGGGGTGCCGGTCGCGACGAGTTCGTCGGCGAGGCCGCGGGCGTCGAGCTGCTCCAGGGTGCGGGCGTGGACGGCGAAGGCCCGGGTGATGTTGCTGATGCCGTGGGGGCGGCGTTCGAGGAGTGTGACGCGCAGGCCTGCGGCGGCGAGGTCGCCGGCGAGGAGCATTCCGGTGGGGCCCGCGCCGACGACGAGGACGTCTGTGTCGAGGTGGTTCATGGCTGCCTCCAGGTGGGTGCGTGTGCCATCAACGGTTGTTGGCCAACGTCTGTTGGTCAACGCTTGTTGGCAACGGTAGAGCCGACCCGGTTGGTGCGTCAACACCTGTTGGCCTACAGTTGTTGGCATGACGACCGCACGCCGTTCCGACGCCACACGCGCCGCGATCCTCGACGCCGCTCGCGAACGCTTCGCGTCCGACGGCTACGACCGCGCCACCATCCGGGCCATCGCCCGTGACGCCGGGATCGATCCGTCGATGGTGATGCGCTACTACGGCAGCAAGGAGGGGCTGTTCACCGCGGCGTCCGACTTCGAGCTGGACCTGCCCGAACTCGGCGGGCTGCCGTCCCGGCACATCGGCGCGGTCCTGGTCACGCACTTCCTCGAACGCTGGGAGCGCGACGACGTCCTGACCGCGCTCCTGCGGGTCGGGGTCACCAACCCCGCGGGCGTCGAGCGGATGCAGGCGGTCTTCGCGGAGCAGCTCGGCCCGATCACCCGCGGTGTCTGCCCGGACCCCTCCCAGGCGCCGCGCCGCGCCGCGCTGGTGGCCTCGCAGATCCTCGGCATGGCGCTCACCCGCTTCGTGCTGCGGCTGCCGCCCGCGGTGGAGATGTCCACGGACGAGGTCGTCGCCTGGCTGGGGCCGACGATCCAGCGCTATCTGACGGATCCGGAGCCGTAGAGCGGCGCGAGCCGGGGGCGCGCACGGTCGTGGGGTCGTGGCCTCGTGAGCGGCGCCGGGGTCGTCAGGGGTGCTGAGGTGGTGAGCGGCGCCGGGGCCGCGAGGGTCAGCGGGCTGCCGCGCCGCCGAACTCGCGCAGGGCGTCGGTGACGATCGCCTCCAGGCGGGCGTGGTGGGCGCCCCGCCAGTACACGCGCTCGCACTGCGTGCACCGGGCGAAGACGTCGTACGTCTTCTCCGTGCCCCGCTCCAGGCGCTCGCGCACCGAATCCTTGTCGGTGTCGGTCAGTGGCCCGTTGCAGGCGGTGCAGCGGGTCCAGGGCAGCAGAGGCGGTGCGAACCGCTCCAGTACGTCACGGAGTTGGTCGTCGGGCCGGTCGCTGTACACGTAGGCGCCCGCCCACAGCTCCCGGCGGCGCAGCAGCCCCCGGTCACGGGAGAGCATCACGCGCTGCTCCCGCGCGGAGAGCGCGGCCAGCGCGGGGTCGCCGATGTCCTCGCTCTCGTACGCCGCGTCGACCCCGAGGAGCCGCAACCGCCGGGCGAGCGTGCCGAGGTGGACGTCCAGGAGGAAACGGAGCTGGGCGCCGCCGGGCACCGGCTGGGGGCGCTCGACGTCCTCGACGTCGACCGTCTCGCCGGCGGCCGGGATGTGGGACACGTCCACCGGGCGCCCGTCGACCAGGATCCGGCCGGCCTCGGTCAGCGGCACGCCCAGCGACTCCACGACATGGCCGAGCGTCGAGGCGCCGTCGGTGGCCACGGGGGTGTGTCCCGAGCGCCGCTCCGCCGAGACGAAGAGCCGCAGGCCGGGGGCGAAGCTGATCTGGATCTCCGGTCCGTTCACGGGGACAGGATGTCACCGCGCCCCGCCCTGCGGCCAGGCATTTCGGCCCCGCGCCGGGCTCGGGCGGCCTGGGGCACCTTGATCGCCCAGGACCACTGCGGGGCGTCGGTCACGCGAGCGCGGCTGATCCGCGAGGCGGCCTGGGATACCGTCCCGGTATGAAGATCGTCGACCTCGAGTTCGGTGACCCGCGCCTCGGCTCCGACCTGCTCCCCGTCCTGCGCGAGCTGCGCCCCCACCTCACGCCGGAGCTCTTCCGCGAGGTGCAGGAGCGAGGGCGTGCCCAGGGTCTGCGCTTCACCGCCGCCTACGCCGACGACGGCACCTGCGTGGGCGCCGCCGGCTGGCGGATCATCGACAACACCAGCTCGATCCGCAAGCTCTACGTCGACGACCTGGTGACCGCCGTCGACACTCGCTCCACCGGCGTCGGCCACGCGCTCCTGGCCCACCTGGAGCACCACGCGCGCCAGGCCGGCTGCCGCGAGCTGAACCTGGACTCCGGCACCCACCGCACCGCCGCCCACCGCTTCTACCTGCGTGAACGCCTCGACATCGTCGCCTTCCACTTCACCAAGGAGCTGGGCCCCCAGGACAGCTAGGCAAGGCCCTCCTCGCCGAAGCGGTCCAGGTCCAGGCGCCAGTCGTTGCAGTGCAGCGGGTGGCCCGGCGGGTACTCCAGCTCCCGCTCGCCGCGCAGCTCGAACCCGGCCTTGCGGCACACCGCGTTCGACGGGCCGTTGTCCGTCGACGGGAACGCGTGCAGGTAGCGGTGCGCGCGCGTGGCGCGGGCGCGTACGGCGACCGCGCGCGTTGCCGCCGTCGCGACTCCCCGCCCCTGGAAACCGGGCAGCACCGTCCAGCCCGTCTCGTACACCGGCTCCCCGTCCCACGTCTGCTCCCAGAAGCCGATGCTGCCGACCGTGACCTCCTCGGGGAGCAGCACGATCCGGAACATCAGCCCCGCGCTCGTCCGTCCGGCGCTCTCGGCGCTCAGAGCCACGTAGCGCCGGTGCCGCTTGAGGAGTGCCTCCTCCGACTCGGGGCCGCCGAGGTGCTCCATGAGCTCGGGGGCGTTCATGGCGCGCAGCAGCCAGAAGTCGTCCTCGGACCATGGTTCGAGGCGTACGGGGGAGGCGTCGGTGTCCATGGCCGCACTGTAGGTCAGGGGTCTGACAACCGACGGGCGTAGGCGGTGGGTGGTTCGCCGACCGTCGCCGTGAAGTCCCGTACGAGATGGGCCTGGTCGCTGTAGCCCAGCTCGGCCGCGAGCTCGGCCCAGTCCGGGGAGCCGTGGGTGCCGGTGGCCTCGGCGCGTTCCAGGGCCTCGTGGATGCGGTAGCGCAGGATGACCCATTTCGGGCCGACGCCGACGTAGTTGGCGAAGAGCCGCTGGAGGGATCGGCTCGACAGGCCTGCCGCGCGGGCCAGTTCGGACACGCGGCGGATCGACCGGTCCGTGCGGACCGCCGCGACCAGGGCCATGGCCTGCGCGGCCTGCGCGGCGTGCGGATCGGGATCGGGATCGGGGCCGCGGGCGAGGAGGAAGGCGTCGAGCGCCGCCACGCGCGCGTGGTCGGTCTCCGGGGCGAGGACCGCCTCCAGGGTGGCTTCGTCCGTCTCCGGGAACACCTCGTGGAGCGGAACGCGTCGGCCGGTCCACTCCGACACCGGCCGGTCGGGGGCGAAGGGCCGGAAGCCGCCCGGCCGGAACTGCACGCCGCAGACCCGGCCGACGCCCGAGAGCTTCTTCGTGAACAGGTCGAGCCCGATCCCGGAGACCTCCGCGACGGTCGTGACAGCCGCAGTCTCCGGGTCCCGGTAGCGCTGGAAGACGACGTTCACCGACGGGTGCGGGACGACATGGCTCGCGTACGGCTGGGAGAGCTCCCAGTCGATGAACCAGTAGTGCTCCAGATACGGGCGCAACTCCGGCGCCGGGTCGTGGCGGCGGAACCGGACACGGGTGAGGAGTTCGGCCGCGTCGACGATCCCCCGGGTGTCACGGCGGGGACCGGGGTGCGGGCCGGAAGGAGTCATGGCGCGGAGCCTAGGGGCACGCTCGGACAGCGGGGCGGGTGGCGGGTGGCGGGCCTTGGTCCTGGCCTGTACCGGTGGGCCGGAGGCCCTCTTGTGCGGGTCCGTGAAGCGCCGCAAGGTGGCGGGGGTGGCAGGTTTCGGCCGGGGAGGGAGCAGCCGCATGTCGGAGACGAAGGCGTGGGGGTTCACCGACGACAGGGGTACGGCGCTGGAGGCCGTCCGTACGCCGGCGCGGGTGGTGGCCTATGTACGGGCGGGGGCGGCCCTGTTCGACCTGGGGGTGACGCCGGTCGCGGTGTACGGCTCCGGGCACGACGGCGAGGCCCTCGATCCGGTGAAGGCGGGGCGGCTGGAGTCGGCCGGTGTCCCGTACCTGGGGCCGGGGCGGGCCGTGGACGAGGCGCGGCTGCGGGAACTGCGGCCGGAGTTGATCGTCGACGTGACGTACGACGGGAAGAGCGCGTACGCGCTGGACGAGGGGGTCGCGGAGCGGCTGGGGGTGCCGGTGGTGGCGCTCTCGGTGGGGAACGAGCTGACGCTCGGCGCGATCATCGGGCGGTTCGGGGAGTTGGCGGGAGCGTTGGGTGCGGCGGCTGGGGTGAGTGGGGGTGACGGCGGGGGTGCCGATGCCGTGGGCTCCGCCGAGGCGGCCTTGCGGGGCGCGGCCGCGGGGGTGGACGTCCGTGTGCTCGCGCTCTCCGGGGCCGGTCCGGACCAGGTGCACCTGGCTCGGCCGCATGCGTGGCCCGAGTTGGCGCGGCTTCAGGAGCTGGGGGTGCGGGTGGTGGATCCCGGCCCCGGCCCGGGGGCGAACTGGCTTACGGCGGACTGGGAGCGCGTGGTGGGGTTGGGGCCGGGCCTTGTGCTGTACGACAGCCGTGCGAACGCGCTCGCGCCGGGGGCGTTTCCTTCGGTGGGGGGTGCGCGGGTGGCGCCGTGGAATCCGGAGACGCCGCCCAGCGCGGTGGCGTACGCCGCGTTCTTCCTGGAGCTTGCGGGGGCCCTCCGGGCGTAGGCCGCTGTTGCGGGCGGGGCCCCGCCTTGGCCTCGCCCTTGGCCCCCGGGGCGGCGCGGGCGGATCACCCCGCCGGGCGGCTGCCCGCCCCAGGGCCGCGGTCGCCCCCTCTAGCCCAGCCTCGCCCGCAGGGAGCCCGCGAATTCCTCTGCTCTTGCCAGTTGGGCGCGGAGTTCCGCTACGCGTTCTGTGGCCGCCTGTTCGTAGTGGCGGACTCGGGCGAGGAGGGTGGTGCGGTCGGTGGGGGTGAGGCGGGGGTCGGTGAGGCGGTCGATGGCCGTCAGAAGGTCGCGGGTCTCGTCGATCGTGAAACCGAGTGGTTTCATCCGGCGGATCACCATCAGCCGGTCGACGTCCGCGTCCGTGTAGAGCGGGAAGCCGCCCGGGGAGGAGGCGGAGGGGACGACGAGGCCGCTGTCCTCGTACTGGCGGATGGTGCGCAGGGACAGTTCCGTCCGTGCGGCGACCTCGCCGATCTGCATGGGTTCGCCGGCCATGCGCAGTCTGCTCACGGCGCCCGTCCTTCCCGCGCGGCTTCCGCGCACACCGAAGTCATTTGTCCTAACTTCAGCACTTATGAGAGCTGGAAGTGCGGCGAAACGCCTGCTGGTCGGGCGGCCATCGCGAGGGGAGGTGAGACCCGTTACGGCCAGACCAGGCAGTACGGCTGGTGGCCCGCCTCGTGCAGCCGGTGCGAGAAGTCCTGCCACTCGTGGAGCAGCTGGTAGACGTTGAACGCGTCGCGCGGGCCGCCGCGGTCCGGGACCGTGGACCAGATGAAGGCCGCCGCGCCGACCGACTCCTCGCCGATGTCGCGCAGCGGGTCGACCACGGTCATGGGCAGCTTCACCACGGCGTAGTCGGGGTGGAGGACCACCAGCTCCAGCGGGGGCACCTTGTGCAGGGGCATGCCCTGGATGCCCGTGAGGACCATCGCGGCTATCGTCTCGGGCTTGATCTTGGAGAACATGCCGCCCATGCCGAGCTCGTCGCCGCCCAGCTCCTCCGGGCGCATCGAGATCGGGACGCGGGCCGCCGTGGCGCCGTCGGGCGCGCCGAAGTACTTGTACGTCACCCCCAACCGGCCACTCCCGCTCCCGCTTCCCGTCGTGGGTTCCTTCGATCCCGTGGACCCTGTGGACTGCGCGGGCTCTTCCGTACGCCGTCGCCGGTGCCTCCCCCGCCGGGCAGGCTCGGGACCCAGGTCGTCCGTCCCCTCGCCCAGTCCGCCACCGCGATGCATATCTCCACCCGACTGCTTTTGGGCAGCACGACCCCCGCCGTGCAACCCGATCATCGTGACAGTGACCTCCCCCACGCTCTCGCGGTGAAACACCTGTCCGCAAGAACGTCCGGCCCTCTGACACCATGGATTCCGTGAGCCATCCCTATGACGCCCCAGTTTCGCAGACGCGGAAGGTCCACGCCCCGGCGTGACGCAAGGGGGGCTCACGCCCGTACCGTAGTACTCGCAGCCGTACTCGCAGGTCAGGACCACAGTGCCGTATTCATACGAAGCCCCAGTCTCACAGACGCTTTTCGACCGCGCGTCCCTCGTGACGCCCGGCGGCGTGAACTCACCGGTGCGCGCCTTCCGGGCCGTGGGCGGTACGCCCCGGTTCATGGTGTCCGGTACCGGCCCGTACCTCACCGACGCGGACGGCCGGGAGTATGTCGACCTCGTCTGCTCGTGGGGGCCGATGATTCTCGGCCACTCCCACCCCGAGGTGATCTCCGCCGTGCAGGCAGCCGTCGCGCGCGGCACCTCCTTCGGTACGCCGGGGGAGGGTGAGGTCGCCCTCGCGGAGGAGATCGTCGCCCGGATCGAGCCCGTCGAGCAGGTCCGGCTCGTCTCCTCCGGTACGGAGGCCACGATGTCCGCGATCCGGCTCGCCCGCGGCTTCACCGGCCGGGCGAAGGTCGTGAAGTTCGCCGGTTGCTACCACGGGCACGTGGACGCGCTGCTCGCCTCCGCCGGCTCCGGCGTGGCCACCTTCGGCCTGCCCGACACGCCCGGCGTGACCGGCGCGCAGGCCGGCGACACGATCGTCCTGCCGTACAACGACCTGGAGGCCGTGCACGAGGCCTTCCACCGGTACCCGGGCGAGATCGCCTGTGTGATCACCGAGGCCTCGCCGGGCAACATGGGCGTCGTCCCGCCGCGGCCTGGCTTCAACCAGGGCCTGAAGGACGCGTGTGCGAAGAACGGCGCGCTGTACATCTCCGACGAGGTCATGACCGGCTTCCGGACCTCCCGCGCCGGCTGGTACGGCGTCGACGGCGTGAAGCCGGACCTGATGACCTTCGGCAAGGTCATGGGCGGCGGCTTCCCGGCCGCGGCCTTCGGTGGCCGCGCGGACGTGATGGGGCACCTCGCCCCGGCCGGTCCCGTCTACCAGGCCGGCACCCTCTCCGGTAACCCGGTCGCCACCGCCGCGGGCCTCGCGCAGCTGCGGCTGCTCGACGACGCCGCGTACGCGAAGGTCGACGCGGTCTCGCAGGAGATCCAGGGGCTCGTCACGGACGCGCTGACCAAGGAGGGCGTCGCGCACCGGCTGCAGACGGCGTCCAACATGTTCTCCGTCTTCTTCACCTCCACCGAGGTCCGCGACTACGACGACGCGAAGAAGCAGGAGGCGTTCCGCTTCAACGCCTTCTTCCACTCGATGCTGGCCGACGGGGTCTACCTGCCGCCGTCCGCCTTCGAGTCCTGGTTCGTCTCCACGGCCCACGACGAGCGCGCGGTCGAGCGGATCGCCGCCGCGCTGCCCGCCGCCGCCCGCGCCGCAGCGGAGGCCACGGCATGACCGGCAAGAGCGACGACGACATCACCGTCGTCCACCTGATGCGCCACGGCGAGGTGCACAACCCCGACGGCGTCCTCTACGGCCGCCGCTCCGGCTACCACCTCTCCGAGCTGGGCCGGCAGATGGCCGACCGGGTCGCCGAGCACCTGGCCGACCGGGACATCACCTACGTCGTGTCCTCCCCGCTGGAGCGGGCGCAGGAGACGGCCCAGCCGGTCGCCAAGAGCCACGGTCTGGACCTGGCCACGGACGGGCGGCTGATCGAGGCCGGGAACGTCTTCGAGGGCAAGACCTTCGGCGTCGGCGACGGCGCCCTGCGCAAGCCGGGCAACTGGAGGCACCTCACCAACCCGTTCAAGCCGTCCTGGGGTGAGCCGTACGTCGATCAGGTCGTACGGATGATGGGCGCGCTGGACGCGGCGAAGGACGCGGCCCGGGGCCACGAAGCTGTCTGTGTCAGCCACCAGCTGCCGATCTGGATCGTGCGGAGCTTCGTGGAGAAGCGGCGGCTGTGGCACGACCCGCGCCGCCGGCAGTGCACGCTGGCCTCGCTGACCTCGTTCACGTACCGGGGCGACAAGATCGTCTCGGTCGGCTACAGCGAGCCGGCGCGTGACCTTGTTCCCGCGCACCTGCTGGCCGGCGCGAAGCCGGTGAAGGGCAAGTCGAAGGCCTTCGGCGCGTAGCGCTGTGTCGCGGGGCCGTACGACGCCTGCGGGCCGGTACGACGTCTGCGGGCCGGTGCGTGTCGTGCGGGTCCGCCGTGGCCTGTCGCGCGGTTCCCCGCGCCCCTAAAGGCCGCCACGCATGTTCGAGTCCCGTACACGCGGGTACACCGTCAGGGCGATCGGGTGACGTGAAGTCACCTGGTCGCCCTGAAATTTTTGTGCTAATTCCCGGAACCTACGCGTTCCTCCCGGCATCTCACTCATTGTCGGTTTGGATGACTTTCGGTCATACGTAACGCGAATGGGGACGTCATGCGCGGGATCACTCGAAGGGGACTTCTCGGGGCGGGTGTGGGAGCGGCCGCCGCGATGGGGATCGCCGGATGCAGCACCGGCGGATCGGACAAATCGGGAACTACCGGACCTGGGAAGGGCGGTGACGCCTCCGGATCCCCGGCCACGCCCCGGCCCACCGAGAAAGAGGCCAAGCTCATCGGTGACGGTTCCACCGCCGACACCGGCAAGCAGCCGAACCAGCCCGACGCCCCCGTCCCGCTCGAACCCGGCCAGACCCCGCCCCAGTTCGTGGTCTTCTCCTGGGACGGCGCCGGAGAGGTCGGCAACGGCCTCTTCCCCCGCTTCCTGGAACTCGCCAAGAACCACGACGCCGCGATGACCTTCTTCCTCTCCGGGATCTACCTCCTCCCGGAGTCCAAGAAGAACCTCTACCGCCCGCCGAACAACCGCGTCGGCGCCTCCGACATCGGCTACCTCACCGACGACCACATCAAGGACACCCTCAAGAACGTCCGCCAGGCCTGGCTCGACGGGCACGAGATCGGCACGCACTTCAACGGCCACTTCTGCGGCGGCTCCGGCTCGGTCGGCAACTGGACCCCGGCCCAGTGGCAGAGCGAGATCGACCAGGCGATGAAGTTCGTCACCGAGTGGAAGACCAACAGCGGCTGGACCGACCTCGACCCGCTGCCCTTCGACTACAGCAAGGAACTGGTCGGCGGCCGCACCCCCTGCCTCCTCGGCCAGGACAAGCTGCTGCCCACCGCCAAGCGCCTCGGCTGGCGCTACGACGCCAGCTCGCCCGGCGGCCGCCAGATGTGGCCGGTCAAGCGCCAGGGCATCTGGGACCTCCCGCTGCAGGCCGTGCCGTTCCCCGGCCACTCCTTCGAGGTCCTGTCCATGGACTACAACATGCTCGCCAACCAGTCGAAGAACACCACCAAGGGCGTGCCCTCGCGCTACCCGGGCTGGCGCAAGCAGGCCACCGACGCGTACCTCGCCGGCTTCAACCGCGCCTACGAGTCCAACCGCGCGCCCTTCTTCATCGGCAACCACTTCGAGCAGTGGAACGGCGGCATCTACATGGACGCCGTCGAGGAGTCGCTGAAGGGCATGGCGGGCAAGAAGGACGTCCGGCTCGTCTCCTTCCGCCAGTTCGTCGACTGGCTCGACGTGCAGGACCCCAAGATCCTCGCCAAGCTCCGTACGCTCGAGGTCGGGCAGTCGCCCACGGGCGGCTGGAGCACGTTCCTCAGGACCGCTTAGGCCTCGTACGTCCCTTAAGCCCCCTTGACAAGGGGCTTTACGGGCACCCAGGGGGGCGCCCAAGATCCCCCAAACGCCCATGCGAAACTTTTCACATGAGCCTTAGCCGTGCCCCTCGACGCACCCTGCTCGCCGTCGGAATCCTGTCGGCCGCCCTCGCTCTGTCGGCCTGCACCTCGGACTCCAACGGCAAGTCGGGCGGCGGCGGAACCAACTTCGTGACCAACACGGGCGGTATCTCCACCGTCGCCAAGGGCGAACGCACGGCACCCAACGAGATCGCGGGCGAGACCCTCGAAGGCGAGAAGCTCGACGTCGCCGACCTCAAGGGCAAGGTCGTCGTCCTGAACGCCTGGGGCTCGTGGTGCGGCCCCTGCCGCGCCGAGGCCCCGCACTTCGCCAAGGTCGCGGGCGACCTCAAGGGCAAGGGCGTGGAGTTCGTCGGCCTGAACACCCGCGACTTCAACAAGCAGCAGGCGATCACCTTCGAGGAGGACTACAAGGTCCCCTACCCGAGCCTGTACGACCCCGCCGGCAAGGTGATCCTCAACGGATTCCCCAAGGGCACGCTCAACCTGCAGGCCATTCCGTCCACCGTCGTCCTCGACAAGGACGGCAAGGTCGCCGCCCGCGCCCTCATGGCTCTCGACGAGAAGAAGCTCCGCTCGATGATCGAGCCGCTTCTCGCGGAGAAGTGATCCGGTGAACGAGACGGTCTTCAGCGGGGCCCTCCTGCTCGCCCTGCCCATCGCCGTCCTCGGCGGCCTGGTCTCCTTCTTCTCCCCGTGCGTCCTGCCGCTCGTCCCCGGCTACCTCAGTTACGTGACCGGCGTCACCGGCACCGACCTGGCCGAGGCCAAGCGCGGCCGGATGGCCGGCGGGGCCGCGCTCTTCGTCCTGGGCTTCACCGCCGTGTTCGTCTCCGGCGGCGCCCTCTTCGGAGGCTTCGGCAACACCCTGCAGGAACACCGCGAGATCATCTCCAAGGTGCTCGGCGCCCTGACCATCGTGCTCGGCGCCTTCTTCATGGGCGCGATGCCGTCGATCACGCGCCGTGAGTTCCGCTTCCACAAGAAGCCCGTGACCGGGCTGGTCGGCGCGCCCATGCTGGGCGTGCTGTTCGGCGTCGGCTGGGTCCCGTGCATCGGCCCGACCCTTGCCGCCGTCCTCGCGCTCGCCTCCAACGAGGCCAGCGCCGGACGCGGGGCCGTGCTCACCGTGGCGTACTGCCTGGGCCTCGGCCTGCCGTTCGTCCTCACCGCGATCGCCTTCCGACGGGCCCTTGGCGCCTTCGGATGGGTGAAGCGGCATTATGTCTGGGTCATGCGCATCGGCGGCATCATGCTGATCGCGACCGGCCTGCTGCTCGTCACCGGAGCCTGGGATCGCATCGTGTCCGAGATGCAGGTCTGGACTGCCGGCTTCACCCCGGGGATCTGACCCATGACCCACACCAGCCCGAACGAGACCGAGACCGAGATCGAAACCGAGAGCGGGACCGAGACCGAGATCGAAACCGAGAGCGGGACCGAGACCGAGGCCACCGAGCGCGACGAGTTCGGCGCCGCCGGTTCGCAGCTCACCACCGCGCCCCGCGAGGAGACCGCCGCCGAGGCCGCCGTCGCCGGCCCCACCCTCGGGGTCATCGGCTGGATCCGCTGGTTCTGGCGGCAGCTCACCTCCATGCGGGTGGCGCTGATCCTGCTCTTCCTGCTCTCCCTCGGCGCGATCCCCGGCTCGCTCATCCCGCAGACCAGCGCGGACGAGCTGAAGGTGCAGACCTTCCAGAAGGCCCACCCCACCCTCACGCCGATCTACGAGAAGCTCCAGCTCTTCGACGTCTACGGCTCGGTGTGGTTCTCCGCGATCTACATCCTGCTCTTCGTCTCCCTCATCGGCTGCATCGTCCCGCGCAGCTGGCAGTTCATCGGCCAGCTCCGCGGCCGCCCGCCCGGCGCCCCCGGCCGCCTGACCCGGCTGCCCGCGTACACGACCTGGCGGACCGAGGCCGAGCCCGAGCAGGTCCGTGAGGCCGCGCTGGGCGTCCTCAGGGGGCGCAGGTTCCGCGCGCACGTCGTCAAGGACGCCGTCTCCGCCGAGAAGGGCTACCTCCGCGAGGCGGGCAACCTGCTCTTCCACGTCGCGCTGATCGTGATGCTCGTCGCCTTCGCCTGGGGCCAGCTCTTCAAGTCCGAGGGCGGCAAGCTGATCATCGAGGGCGACGGCTTCTCCAACACCCTCACGCAGTACGACGACTTCAAGTCCGGCTCCCTCTACAGCACAGACGACCTCGCGCCGTTCGGCTTCACCCTGGACAGCTTCACCGGTACGTACGAGAAGAGCGGCCCGCAGCGCGGCACCCCGCGCACCTTCGAGGCGGCCGTCACGTACTCCGAGGCGGGCGGGAAGGACAAGAAGGCGGTCATCCGGGTCAACGAGCCGCTGAAGGTACGCGACTCCAAGGTCTATCTGATCGCCCACGGCTACGCGCCCGTCGTCACCGTCAAGGACGGCCGGGGCAAGGTCGTCTTCCACGGCGCCGTCCCGCTGCTGCCGTTCGACAACAACATCACCTCGACCGGCGCGATCAAGGTGATGGACGGCTACCGCGACAAGAACGGCAAGAAGGAGCAGCTGGGCTTCCAGGCCTTCTTCGTGCCGACGTTCGCGGGCGCCGGAAAGGGGAGCATGTTCTCCCAGTTCCCCGCGCTCGACTTCCCCGTGATGGCCCTCACCGGCTACCACGGCGACCTGCGCGTCAACTCGGGGCTGCCGCAGAACGTGTACCAGCTCGACACCTCCAAGATGAAGCAGTTCAAGGTCGAGGGCGGGACCGGCGTCGCGCAGCGGATGCTGCCCGGCGAGACGATGACCCTGCCCGACGGCGCCGGCTCGATCACCTTCGAGAAGGACATCAAGGAGTGGGCGAGCTTCCAGATCTCCCAGCAGCCGGGCAACGGTCTCGCCCTCGCGGGCGCGATCGCGGCGATCGGGGGCCTCATCGGCTCGCTCTTCATCCAGCGCCGCCGGGTCTGGGTGCGGGCCGTACGGGGGAAGGACGGCGTCACCGTCGTCGAGATGGCGGGCCTTGGCCGGAGCGAGTCCGCCAAGCTCCCGGAGGAGCTGGCCGAACTGGCGGTCGCGCTCCACGCCCAGGCGCCGACCGCGCCGGAAGCCGAACGGGCCGACGCCGAACCGGCGGAAGCCGCAGAACCTGCCGAAGCCGAACCCGCTGAAGCCGAAGGGGCTGAGAAGTGAATCTCGCCGCCGTGAGTCTCGCCGCCGAGACCAACGAGAGCCTGGCGCAGATGAGCAACACGCTCATCTACTCCTCCATGGCCGTCTACACGCTCGCCTTCCTCGCGCACATCGCCGAGTGGGTGTTCGGCAGCCGCAGCAAGGTCGGCCGCACGGCCGCCGCGTTGACCGCGCAGCCGGCGACGGCCGCCGCTCCCGCCGTCCAGGTGAAGACGGCCGGCGGCGGGACCGCCGTCCTCGACAAGCCCACGGTCGTCACCCGGTCCGGCGCGGGCGTCCGCGACGTCCCCGACGGCCCCGGCGCGGCCGGCGGCACGGTCAAGGGCGATCTGTACGGCCGTATCGCCGTCTCGCTCACCGCGCTCGCCTTCCTGGTCGAGGCGGCCGGTGTGATCACCCGGGCGGTCTCGGTGCAGCGCGCCCCCTGGGGCAACATGTACGAGTTCTCCACCACGTTCTCCACCGTGGCGGTCGGCGCGTACCTCGGCTTCCTGATCGCGAAGAAGAACGTCCGCTGGATCGGTCTGCCGCTGGTGACGACCGTCCTGCTCGACCTGGGTCTGGCCACCACCTGGCTGTACACGGAGAGCGACCAGCTGGTCCCGGCGCTGGACTCGTACTGGCTGTGGATCCACGTCTCCACCGCGATCTTCTGCGGCGCGGTCTTCTACCTGGGCGCCGTCGCCACCCTGATCTACCTCTTCCGCGACTCCTACGAGAACAAGCTCGCGTCCGGCGGGAACCCCGGCTCCTTCGCCCGCTCGGTGATGGAGCGGCTGCCGTCCGCGGCCTCCCTGGACAAGTTCTCCTACCGGGTCAACGCGGCGATCTTCCCGCTGTGGACGTTCACGATCATCGCGGGCGCGATCTGGGCCGGCGACGCGTGGGGCCGCTACTGGGGCTGGGACGCCAAGGAGGTCTGGTCCTTCATCACGTGGGTCGGCTACGCGGCCTACCTGCACGCGCGCGCGACGGCCGGCTGGAAGGGCCGGAAGGCCGCGTACATCGCGCTCATCGCCTTCGGCTGCTTCCTCTTCAACTACTACGGCGTCAACATCTTCGTGAGCAGCAAGCACTCCTACGCGGGCGTCTGAGCTGGCACGGCCCGGGGCCCGGCGCCACGCTTGAGGTATGAGCGAGATACCTCGGGGCAGGTGCGAGACCCACGACGGCAACCTGCGTCACCTGCGGTACGTGATCGACCTGCCCCATCCGATGATCCGGGTCTGGGCGGCGGTCGCGACGGCGGAGGGCCTCCCGCAGTGGCTCTGCGCGGCGGATCGGCTGGAGCCGAGACTCGGCGGAGCGGTAACACTGCGCCGGCTCGACGGGGACACGGTGGTCTCGGGGACGGTGACGGCCTGGGACCCGGAGTACGTGGCCGAGTACACGGTCGAACCGTCGCACGGCCGGATCCGGTTCCATCTGGAGCCGGGCGGCGGTGGCGGGTCGACCGTGCTGCGTTTCACCCACGAGTTCCGTGGGACCCGCGAGGAGAAGCTGGACGTCATGGCGGGGTGGCACGAGCACTTCGAGCGGCTCGTCCGCGCGTTGGACGGTCACCCCACGGACTGGAGCTCCTGGTCGCCCGAGCGCCGGCAGCACCTGAGGGACCTGTACGAGCGGGACGAGGCGCCCTGGCCCAAGTGGGAGCCGTAGACCCCGCAGGGCATCGACGTCACTGACGGGGGACGTCGATGCCCGCCGCGCGCAGGTGCGCCTCGATCAGCGCGTTCAACCGGGCGATGGTCGGCGCCTCGTCCTCCCGGTGGTGGTTGACCACGTCGTACCGGGAGGCCGCGTCGGACCGGTGCCGTCGTGGGGCCGGCATCGTCAGCAGCGCGCGGTCGGCCAGCAGGTTCGCGGCCACCGCGGAGGCCAGCTCCTCGATCCGCGGGTCGTCGGGCTCCCAGGACCTCGCCTCCCAGCCGCGCTTGGTCAGCTCGACGAACTCGGGGTCGCCGAGCCGGTGTTCGAGGTGGGTCAGGAAGGTGTCGAAGACCTCGGGAGCCAGCGCCCGCGACAGCACCAGGGCCTCCCGCTGGGTGGTGACGTAGTCGGGGCCGAAGCCCAGCTCGGCGAGTCGGTCCAGGACCGCGCAGGCCCGGTCGGGCAGCAGGGCGCGGTCGCCGTGGGCGAGCCGGTGCAGGGTGTCGCGGCGGGCGGTCAGCTCCTCGATCTGCTCGGTGAGCCGACGGCGTACGTCGTCCAGTGCGGTGGCGAACCGCTCGGGCTCGGCGTCGAGCAGCTCGCCGATCTCGGCCAGTGGGACGCCCGCCCCGGCCAGGGCCCTGACCTGGACGAGCCGCAGCAGGTCGGCCGACCCGTAGCGCCGGTAGCCGGAGCTGTCGCGTCCCGGCTCGGCGACCAGGCCGAGCCGGTGGTAGTGCCGCACGGTCTTGACGGTGATCCCGACGAAAGCCGCCGCCTGACCGATCGTGAGCCCCTCTGCCATGGGACGACCCTAGCGCTCGTTTGTCGCCTTGACCTTGACCTTGGGTCAGGGTCCACGCTCCTCTCAGACCTGCTGTCGCGAGATGAGGAACGACCATGGGTGAGCAGAACACCGTTGCCGCGCCGGACCGCCCCGAGCTGCGGAAGGCCATGCGGGAGATCGTCGACGCCGGTTTCGCCGGGGTGCACCTCCGCGTCCACGACGAACTCGGCGAGTGGGTCGGCAGCGCCGGGGTGCGCAAGCTCGGCGAGAGCGACGAGCCGTCGACCGACGGGCACTTCCGGGTCGGCAGCGTCACCAAGACCTTCGTCGCGACCGTCGTCCTGCAGCTGGTGGCCGAGGGCAGGCTCGGCCTCGAGGACCCGGTGGCCGACCACCTGCCCGGGTTCGGGCTCGACCGGCGGATCACGGTACGGATGCTCCTGCAGCACACCAGCGGGCTGTTCAACTTCACCGGCGAGTTCTCCGAGGACGGGACGGTCGAGCCCGGTGTGGTCGCCGGATGGGGCAAGGAGTGGGTCGATCTGCGGCACGCGATCTACCGGCCGGAGGAGCTGGTGCGGGGGGCGCTGGCGAAGCCGGCGCGGTTCGAGCCGGGGACGGCCTGGAGCTACTCCAACACCAACTACGTCCTGGCCAGGCTGTTGATCGAGCAGGTCACCGGCCGCTCCCTGCCCGAGGAGACGCACCGGTTGATCCTGGGCCCGCTCGGGCTGACGGGCACCGTGCTGCCGGAGACCGGCGAGGAGATCCCCGCGCCGCACGCCCACGGCTACTTCGGTTACGAGGACGCCGGCCGGTGGAACGTGGTCGACACCACCCGCTTCAACCCCTCCTGGATATCCGCCGCCGGCGACATGATCTCGACCAGCCGGGACCTCCACACGTTCTTCTCCGCGCTGAACGGCGGCAGGCTCATCCCCTCCCCGCTGCTGGCCGAGATGCGCGTCCCGGACCCCAAGATGGGTTACGGACTCGGGGTGTTCGTGGAGGAGCTGGCGGGCGGTGGCACCGTCCTCCACCACAACGGCGGGTTCTGGGGCTGGGGGGCGCTGATGTACAGCACGCCCGACGGCGCCAGGACCCTGACCGGCTCGGTGACCTTCGGGGACGTCGAAATGGACCTGCCCACCATGGCCGGGACGTTCGAGAAGGTGAAGGCGGTGCTGGTCGGGGAGGTCTTCGCCTCCTAGCCCCGCCTCGGCGGGAGGCAGTCCTGCGCCGGGGGCCTGCCCTCCGGCCAGGCGATCTGGACGAAGCGTTGTGAGCCGTCCTCGGCCAACTCCACGATCGGAACGGCCTTGTTGAACGGGTTGCCGTAGTTGTCCAGGCAGATCCAGCCGCTCGCGCCGTCGACGCGGAGGGAGCCCTTCACCTGGGGCCACTGGGTGACCACGTCCGCGAGTTCCGGGTACTGGGCGCCCTGCGGGGTCGCCTGGCGGATGGCGTGGACCGCCGTCGCCATCGCGTCGTACGCCACGATCGCCTGGCCGTCCGCCAGCGGGACCGGCTTCTTCGACGCGCGGGCGATGTCCGCCACAAACGTCTCGTACGCCGCCGTCGAACCGCCCGTCGTCGGCACCGGGCGGCCGCCGGCCGGTTTCCAGGCGTCGGGGTGGGCGAGCGAGGCGTAGCGGACGGTCAGCTTCGCCTTCAGGGCGGCGCGGTTGAGTTTCTTGTCCGCACCCAGGTACGAGCCCTCGTCGCCGGTCAGGATCGTGAACGGCCGCTCGGCGCAGCCGCGCCCGCCGAGCGCGTTGATGAACTGCCGCAGCTGGGTGTGGCGGCCGGCGAAGAAGACGGTCTCCGCCTTCGTGTCGCAGATCAGGTGGGTGATCTGGCGAAAGGTGTTCGCGGTCGTGCCCTCCTCCGTCGGGTCGGCGGGGGAGGTGAAGAGCTGCGGTTCGTACGGCGCGCCCTTGAGGGAGGCGGAGAACGCCGCCTTCAGGGTGTCCGTGTAGTGGTCGCCGGTGCGGGTGTCCTGGACGAGCAGGGCCTTCGCCGCCTTGACCTCGCCGAAGTGGGCGAGCGCCTTGGCCTCGTCGCCGTTGGTGGGGGAGACGCGGGCGAGGCCGGGGTAACGGTTCTTCCCGGGGCCGGGGCCGTTGGCGATGTCGTCGGCGGTGATGGTGGTGCCGACCACGGCGATGCCCGCGCCGGTCAGCTCCGTCACCGCCTGCCGTATCTCGGTGGAGGAGGTGGCCACGCCGGAGACCGCCCGCAGCCGGTCGTCCCCGCCGGTCATCGTCTTCAGTTGGTCGACCGTCGTACGCCAGTGGGCGTTGCCCTTGCCGGTGTTGGCGAGGACCAGCCGGATCTTGGGGGTCTCGCTGTTCGACTCGTGGTTGGCGCGGTACTGGCGGGCGTACGCGCCCTGGATCTCGTGCAGGACCTTCTCCCGCATCCCGCCGTCCGTGGAGGTCAGCGGCAGCAGCAGCGCGACCGTCGCGTACTCGCCGGACTTCAGGGTGCGGTTCTCGTCGCGGATCAGCGCGGCGATCTCGGTCAGGGACGGGGAGCCGAAGTCGTATCCGTCGCCGTTGACGCCGACGCACTCGGAGCTTCCGGGCGGCCGTTCCACACCCGTGGCGCAGGAACGGTCCTCCGGGGTGGTGGCGCGGTCGATGGCGTACCCGGCGACGGAACCGAGGACGGCGACGGCGACCGCCGTCGTGAGGATCTTCTGCCGGGTGGTGTACCAGAGGCGGTAGCGCAGCGGGCCGACCATGGCTCAGACTCCGTTCTCCGTGCCGGGCGGGAGCGAGAGCCCCCGCCAGGCGCGGATGTCCCTCGGCCAGTGGGTGGCCGCGTCCCACAGCGGACTGTTTCCCGTCCGGTGGCGGCCGGAGAGCTGGCGCAGTTCGTGCGACAGCTTGTCGGTCACCTCGTCGTCGGGCAGCGCGAGCGGATCGGTGAGCAGCCATACGGCGTGCAGCAACCGGCGTAGACAGAGGTGGAGTTCGACGGTGTCGTCGTCGAACGTGGTGGGCAGCGGGTCGCCGGTGACCTGGCCGAGCGCGGTCGCCCGGCGCGGGTCGGGCCGGCCGGGCCGGTGCCGGTCGCGCGGGTACGGCGCCGAGGCGATGAAGCGGAGCCGGTCGAGCCAGCCGAGGACGTCCGCCTCGGGGAACGTGACGCGCAGGTGCGTCACCGCGTCGTCGGTGCGGCCGAGCGCCAGCTCCTGGTGCAGCCGGTACGGGACGGGCCCGGGGGCGTAGTGCCGGTGCAGGGTCTCGTGGACGGCGCGCCAGGTCGCGTACTCCTCGCCGTCCTCGAAGCGCAGCCGGTGCAGGAGCAGGGCGCGCAGCAGCGGGTCGGCGACGAAGCGTTCGGGCCCCTCGGGCCAGTCCTCGGCGCGCAGCAGGTCCCGTACGCGCAGGGCCATGTCGCCGTCGAGGGACTCGCCGCGCAGCCGCGTCCGGGCGAGCAGCCGGGCGGAGTCCTCGTCGTGGGCGGCGGCGAGGACGGCGAAGGGCCCGTGGCGCTGGCGCGGCAGGAGCTCTTCGAGCAGGGCGGGGGCGACCGGCACGGGCGCGCTGTCCTCGCGGAGCTCGACGGTGAGGTCCAGGAGCGCGCCGGGAGTCAGGGAGGGCTTCTGGTCGGCCGGTGCGTCGCCGGCCGCGCGGCCGAGGAGGACCACGCCGAGCGGGCGTCCGCCGGTCAGCCGGTGCACACCACGGGCGAGTTCGGCGGGGGTGCGGCCCGCCGGGTCGAAGCGGTCGAAGGCGCTCTGGGTCTGGGCGGGGGAGAGCGGGGGCAGTTCGACGGCGAGGATGCCGGAGGTGACGTCCGGGCCGCGCGGGCAGGGCGCGCGGTGCGCGGTCTCGGGCAGCCGCATCCGGGTGGCGTGGCGGATGCCGTCGTGGTCGCGGACACGGGAGGTGGCGATGACGACGACCCGGTCGCGGCGGCCGTCGACGCGGGCGCGCAGGATCGGTTCGACCAGGCGCCGGCCGAGGGGCTCGTGGGCGTTGTCGAGGAGCAGGACGGGGCGGCCCCGGCGGGCGCCCCGGTTGGCGAGGCCGGTGAAGGCGCGGGCCAGGTCCTCGATCAGCGCGCCGACGAGGAAGTCCTCGGCCTCGCGTCGGCGGCCGCCTCCCTGTGCGAAGTCCATCGCGAGCTGCTGGAGCCCGGCCTTTCCGCGTCCGCCCGCGTTGCGATAACTCCCGTACCAGCTCTCGGCCTTCTGCTGGAAGCGGCCGAACACCTCTTCCAGGACGGTCTCGACGGTGGCCTCGGCGAGGAGTCCGGCCAAGGGGGCGGTGGCCTCGGCGAACTTGGCGGCGAGTTTGGTGAGGACCTTGGTGACCCAGTTCGCGGCGGCGCCCTTGGTGGCGTCGACGGTGGACAGGACCGGTCCGAGGCGTTGCAGGTCGCGCCGGGCCCGCTCGTCGTCCTCCTGGGACCAGCTGATGGAGGCGACGGCGACGAGACCGAGCGAGAGCCGGGGGAACTGGACGGGCTTGGCGGCGAGCACGCGGGGCGACAGCTGGACGGCGAGTTCGCCGAGCGCGCCGGTGAGCTCGTTCCAGCCGGGGCCGTGGTCGGCGGGCCGCTCGATGTGCGCGCAGTCGAGCAGGGCGAGCGGAGTGGCGGCCTTGTAGGCGTTGCGGAGCTGCTTGAGCAGGGCGGTCTTGCCCATGCCCCGGCCGCCGGTGAAGACGGTCACGGGCGGGTCGTCGGCATGTTCGTAGAGGGTGCGGCCGTAGCGGTACGGCGTCAGTCCGATCAGGCGCGCGGCAAGTCCGGCGTCCTGGAAGACCGCCTCGCGTCCGTACAGCTCTCTGTCCACGTACCGTCACCCCCGTCACAGTCAACTCCAGGATATCGACGCTGTGTTGGGAAAGCGGCAGGCTTTTCGACACTGTTGTGGAGCAGTTACTGGTCCGTGGCGATGGCGTCGAGCTGGGCGCGGAGGTAGGCGTGGGAGTCGACGCCGTGGATCGTGGTGCCGGGATCGCACTCGTAGAAGTACACGAGCGAGATCAGCTCCTCGGAGGGCACGTCGGCCGGCGGCGGCAGCACGCGATGACGGCCTGACCGCCACCTCCCACCGGTCCAACCGGCCATGACATCACCGATGTTGACGGTGAAGGCGTCGGGATCGTACGGCGCGTCCTGCCAGCCGGCGGCGTCGGTGAACACCTGCAGCCCGCCCTTGCCGGCCTGCCGGTCCAGGATCGTGACGGTCCCGAAGTCGGTGTGCGGCCCGATGCGGAACTGTCCCGGCTCGGGCTCACCGGTCCGCTCGCGACCCGGGTACCAGTTGACGTTGAACCCGAAGGTGGGGTGGCCGGTGTGCCGGGTGAAGAAGTCCCGCTCCTCGCCGAGGGCGACGCCGAGCAGATCGAGAACGCGGTCGGAGAGGCTTCGCATCTGCGCGAGATACGCCCCCACGAGCGGCTTCAACTCGGGCACCTCGGCGGGCCAGGTGTTCGGCAGGAACCACTCGGCGTCCACGACCGGGTCGCCGGTCGGCTCGTCGGCCGCGAACGAGAGCGACTCCTTCAGGTCGGGCGGGGTGACGGTCCCCTCCGCGTACCCGTTCGCCTCCGCGCCCGGCCCGAGCCACCCGCGCCCGCCGACCCGCACGGCGTACGGCTCCTTGACGGCGGCCGGGAGGTGGAAGAACCGCCGGGCGACGTCGCGGATCCGGTCGCGCAGGTCCGGGTCGACGCCGTGCCCGGTGACGAGCAGGAACCCGGCGTCGCGCAGGGCGAGGTCGACGGCGCGGAGCTGGGGGCCGGCGTCGCGGGTGAGATCGATGGTCGGGAGGCGCGCTTCACTCATGACCGATGTCCTCGTTCCACAGGTCGTGGAGGGCGGCGCCGATCGGGACGCCACCTTCGTCGCGCCCGGCCCGCGCCTGGGCGAGGGAGGTGCCGAGCCACCGCCGTGCCTGTTCGATGTCCACGGGGGGACTCTTCCCCGGCGGGGCGGGGGGATCACGCCTGCTGTCGACCCTCCTCCGGCCGTACCGGTCATCGGCTCCGCCGATGGCCCCATCAGCAGGACGCCCCACTGGCCCGTGGACCCGCCTCCGGGCCCGTCCGTAGCGTCGGCGGCATGAGAAACGAGACGCGGGGAACCGTCGAACTGACCCTCGCCATGGTGCTCTCCGGCACTCTTGGCATCTTTGTCGTGGAGTCCGGGGCGTCGCCCCTCAACGTCGTGTTCTTCCGGTGCCTCTTCGGGGCCGTGGCCCTGGGGCTGTACAGCCTCGTCCGCGGGTACTTCTCCGGGCACGGGTTCACTCCCCGGAAGCTCGGGCTCGCCGCGCTCGGTGGGGTGTTCATCGTCTTCAACTGGGTGTTGCTGTTCGAGGCCTACGAAGCCACCTCGATCTCCCTGGCCACCGTCGTCTACCACACGCAGCCGTTCTTCCTCGTCGTCCTCGGCGCCGTGCTCTTCCGGGAGCGGATCACCGCCGGCAAGTTCGGCTGGCTCGGGGTCGCCTTCGTCGGGCTCGTGCTGGTGTCCGGTGTGCGGCCCGGGGACACCGCCTCCCTCACCGGGCTCGGGCTCGCCCTCGCCGCCGCCGTGCTCTACGCCCTGTCGACGATCGTCACCAAGCGGATCACCGGCGTCCGGCCCCATCTCATCGCCCTCGTGCAGGTGCTCGTCGGACTTCCGTTGCTGCTGCCGTTCGTCGACCTGGGAGCCATGGCCGGGGTCGGCGCCGGGTGGGGATGGCTCGTCGGACTCGGGCTGATTCATACGGGCCTGATGTACGTGCTCATGTACGCCGCCTACCAGAAGCTGCCCACGGCCAAGATCGCCGTGCTCGCCTTCACGTACCCCGCCGTCGCGATGGTCGCCGACTGGGCCGTGTACGGGCATCACATCGGGCTCGTCCAGGCCCTCGGCGTCCCGCTGATCGTCCTCGCGAGCCTCAGGGTGACTCTTGCACCAGCCGCCGCGCCTGCTCCACGAACAGCCGCACATGCGCCGGAAGCCGCTTCCCCCGCCGCCACGCGATCTGCGTGAACAGCGTGAACGGGACCTCCCAGGCCAGCTCCACCAGCGTTCCCGACGCCAGTTCCTCCGCGACCGTGACCCGGGGCAGCAGGGCGATGCCGAGGCCGCCCGCCACGCCCCGCTTCGTCGCCTCGAGCGTGCCGAACTCCATGAACGGCGGTGCCCACTCGCTGAGCGCCTCCTCGAACAGGTCGCGGTACGGGCAGCCCGGCTCGGTCCCCACCAGCTGGGACGCCGCCAGGTCGGCGGGGGTCAGGCCCGTACGGCCTGCCAGGGGGTGCCGGGGGGAGGCGACCAGCGTCAGGGGCTCCTCCGCCAGGACCTCCGTCTCCAGGCCCGCGTGCTCCGTCTCCGGCTCCATCAGGAAACCGATGTCGTACGTCCCTTGGCGCAGCGCCTGCCGCGTCTCGTCGCCCAGCGTCGGGCGCAGCGACAGCTGGACCTTGGGATAGCGGTGGTGGAAGAGCTCCAGCAGGGGCGGCAGACGGTAGGACGTCAGCGACTCCATCGTCCCGACGGCGATCGGCCCGGCCGGTTCCTCGGTCTCCACGACCGCCGCCCGCGCCTCCTCCGTCAGCTCGATGATCCGGCGGGCGTACGGGACGAGGCGCTCGCCCGCCTCCGTGAGCCGGATACGGCTGCCGAGGCGCTCGAAGAGCTCCACGTCGAGCGAGGACTCCAGGGCGCGGATCTGGGCCGTCACGCTGGACTGGGCGTACCGCAGGTCGGAGGCGGCCCGGGTGAAGGACAGGACGGTGGCGACCTTCTCGAAGGTGACCAGGAGCCGGAGCTCCATCAGCTGTCGCTCTCCTTGGCGTCGCCGTCCTGCTCGCGCTTCTTCAGCTCCTCCTCGCGGCGGCGCAGGTCCGCCTCCCAGTCCTTGAGAAGGGACTCGTCCTTCTTGTTCTCCTCGCGGATGGACTTGAGGAACTCGGGATTGTCGTCGGGCGCGACCCACTCGCTGCGGTGGTTGCGGTGCCACTCCGAGGGCGTACGGCCGCCGGCCGGCGCCTTGCGCATCTTGCCCGCCGCGAACCAGACGATCGGGCCGACGATCCAGAACAGCAGGATGATGATGACCCAGACGACCTTGGGCAGGTGCTTGGCCTCGTCCTCGGGGGTGTTGAGGCAGTCGATGAACGCGTAGATCGTCAGCGCCAGCGGCAGGATGTACATCAGCGCCCTGAGCATGTGCGACAGCCCCCTGGAAACAGTGGCGGGGTTCGATTCGTCGGCCCCGGTGACGAGTCAAGCCTAGCCGGTGGCCGATACTGGGCCCCATGGCTTACGACGATCTCCGCTCGCTGCTCAGGGCGCTGGAGCGCGAAGGCGACCTCAAGCGCATCAAGGCCGAAGTCGATCCGTACCTGGAGGTCGGGGAGATCGTCGACCGGGTGAACAAGGCGGGAGGCCCGGCGCTCCTCTTCGAGAACGTCAAGGGCTCCGCCATGCCGCTCGCGATGAACGTCTTCGGGACCGACCGGCGGCTGCTCAAGGCGCTGGGGCTGAAGTCGTACGGGGAGATCAGCGAGAAGATCGGCGGCTTGCTCAAGCCCGAGCTTCCGCACGGTTTCGTCGGGGTACGGGAGGCCTTCGGCAAGCTGGGCTCGATGGTCCACGTGCCGCCGAAGAAGGTGAAGTCCGAGAACGCTCCCGTGCAGGAGGTCGTCCTCACCGGGGACGACGTCGATCTGGACAAGCTTCCCGCGCTCTTCACCTGGCCCAAGGACGGCGGGTCCTTCTTCAACCTGGGGCTGACCCACACCAAGCACCCCGAGACCGGTGTGCGGAATCTTGGGCTCTACCGGCTCCAGCGGCACGACAAGCGCACCATCGGCATGCACTGGCAGATCCACAAGGACAGCCGCAACCACTACGCGGTGGCGGCGGCGAAGGGCGAGCGGCTGCCGGTCGCGATCGCCTTCGGCTGCCCGCCGGCCGTGACGTACGCGTCGACCGCTCCGCTTCCCGGTGACATCGACGAGTACCTGTTCGCGGGCTTCGTGCAGGGCAAGCGGATCGAGATGGTCGACTGCAAGACCGTGCCGCTCCAGGTGCCGGCGAACGCCGAGGTCGTGATCGAGGGCTGGCTGGAGCCGGGCGAGATGCTCCCGGAGGGGCCGTTCGGCGACCACACCGGGTTCTACACCCCGCAGGAGCCCTTCCCCGCGCTGAAGATCGACTGCGTGACCATGCGGAAGCGTCCGCTGCTCCAGTCGATCGTGGTCGGCAGGCCGCCGACGGAGGACGGGCCGCTGGGGCGGGCGACGGAGCGTTTCTTCCTGCCGCTGCTCAAGATCATCGTGCCGGACATCGTGGACTACCACCTGCCCGAGTCGGGCGGCTTCCACAACTGCGCGATCGTCTCGATCGACAAGAAGTACCCGAAGCACGCGCAGAAGGTCATGCACGCCATCTGGGGCGCGCACATGATGTCGCTGACCAAGCTGATCATCGTGGTGGACAAGGACTGCGACGTCCACGACCTGCACGAGGTCTCCTGGCGGGCCCTCGGGAACACCGACTACTCCCGTGACCTGACGGTGGTCGAGGGGCCGGTGGACCACCTGGACCACGCCTCGTACCAGCAGTTCTGGGGTGGCAAGGCCGGCATCGACGCGACGAAGAAGCTCCCCGAGGAGGGCTACACCCGCGACGGCGGCTGGCCGGACATGGTGGAGTCGGACCCGGCGACGGCGGCCCTGGTGGACCGCCGCTGGAAGGAGTACGGCCTGTGACCACCGCGGCCGTACCCGGCGCCCAGCCCGGGCGCACCAAGGCGTTCCTGCGGCTCGTGATGATCGAGCACTCGGTCTTCGCGCTGCCGTTCGCGTACATCGCCTCGCTGACCGCGATGTTCCAGCTGGACAAGAACGTCCACTGGGCAAAGCTGCTGCTCGTCACCGTCTGCATGGTCGGGCTGCGGACCTTCGCGATGGCCTGCAACCGGATCATCGACCGGGAGATCGACGCCCGTAACCCGCGCACGGCCGGCCGCGAGCTGGTGACCGGCGCGGTGTCGGTGCGCTCCGCGTGGACGGGGGCGGGGATCGCCGTCGTGGTCTTCCTCGGGGCCGCCGCGCTGCTCAACCCGCTCTGTCTGGCGCTCGCGCCGCTCGCCGTGGTGCCGATGGTGGTCTACCCGTACGGCAAGAGGTTCACCAACTTCCCGCACGCGATCCTCGGCCTCGCGCAGGCCATAGGGCCGATCGGGGCGTGGCTCGCGGTGACCGGGGAGTGGTCCTGGGACGCGGTGATCCTCGGGTTCGCGGTCGGGATCTGGATCGGCGGCTTCGACCTGATCTTCGCCTGCCAGGACGTCCAGGCCGACCGGGCCGAGGGCGTCATGTCGGTCCCGGCCCGCTTCGGCGTCCCCGCGGCGCTCTGGGGCGCCCGGGCCTCGGCGGTCGTCACGACGGGCCTGCTGGTCTGGTACGCCCTGGCCACGGACGCGGGGCTCTTCTTCTGGATCGGGCTCGTGATCGTGGTCGCCGCGTTCTGCTACGAGCACACGATCGTGAAGCCCCACGACCTGTCCCGCCTGAACCGCGCGTTCTTCACGACGAACGGTTTCATCGGGATCTCCCTGTTCCTGTGCGCCCTGATCGACCTGCTGGTGCGGGGGCTGACCGTCTAGGGGGCGGGCGGCCGCCGGCGGTCGCGGCTCAGTCGATCTCGAAGCGCCCGGGGGTCGGCCGGGCCGGCGGCTGCGGCTGCTGAGCCGGGTCCTCGGGCGCGTTCAGCTGCCGGAAGCCGCCCAGCGGATTGCTCCAGCTGCCGTCGGAACTGTCCGAGTCGTAGTCCGAGTTCGAACCCACGTCCGCGGCGATGTTCTCGCCCTTGCGGGGGGCTCCGCTCTTGTCGTTGCGCCGCTTGATCGAGTCCTGCAGGGTGTTCGGGTTCTCCAGCAGCGGGAGGCCGAGGCCGGGGGCGGCCTCGCCCGTCGCGGCCTGGAAGACCGAGCGGGCGAAGGTGGTGCAGTTGAACGTGGCCAGGTTGTAGGAGCGGCTCTCGTTCGACCGGATGAACTCCCGCGCGTGGTTGTACTGCTCCTCCGTGAGCTCCGCGGTCAGCTTGGACGAGGCGTTGTCCGGGTTGTCGTGGTTCCTCTTGACCACCCCCTTCACCGACTTGAAGGGCTTGGTGTGGGGCACGTCCTCGGCAGGGAAGAAGCCGTAGGACTTCCACGTCTCCTGTCCGCCCTCCTCCTTGTAGAGGGCGACCCAGGCGTGGCCGAGCGCGAGGTTCGCCCAGTAGTCGAGGTGGTGGGTGCGGCTGTTCTTCGCCGTCTGGATCTGGATCCGGTACCGCGCCTGGCTGCTCTGTCCGCCGTCGCCGCCCTGCCCGTCGCCCGATTCCGTCCGCTGGATCTGACGCTGCCGGCCGAGCGCGCGGACGGCGGCCGCGTTCCCGACGCTGCGTTGCAGAGCGTGCATGGCGGCGGGCGTGAGGTGCCGGGGGTGGCCGGGGTGAGGGACGTGGTCCCGCGCCACGGGTGCCCGCTGCTCGCGCCCGCGGCCCGGCGCGGACCCGTCTGCTCCTCGGTCTCGTTGAGTGAACATGGCCGCTCCGGAAGGCGTGACGTCATGGCGTGCGCTCTTCGCAGTCTCCTCGCGGCGCGGTCGAGCGGTCCAGGTCTCCAAGGGCAGAGCCAGGGGCACCGCGGGGGCAGCCTCAGGAGGGCAGGGCGGCCCGCCCGCGGGTGGGGCGGAAGAGGAACGCCGCGCCGATGCCCGCCATCAGGCCCACGAGGTGGCCCTGCCAGCTGACCGTGGTGTTGGCGGGGGAGATGCCCATGAGGATCGAGCCGCCCCAGAGGGCGGCGATCGTCATGCCCACCGCTATGCCGAGGGGCCTGCGCTCCACGAAGCCACGGAGGACGAGGTAGCCGAAGAGGCCGAAGACCAGGCCGGAGGCGCCCGCGGTGATCGAGTTCGACGGGGAGATCAGCCAGACGCCGACGCCGTCGGCGACGATGATCAGCGCGCAGACGGCGAGGAAGCGGCGCAGGCCGCCGAGCGCGGCGACGAAGCCGAAGATCAGCAGCGGGACGCTGTTGGAGGCGACGTGCCCGAAGCCGAAGTGCAGGAACGGCGCCGCGAGAATGCCGCTCAGGCTCTCCGGGTCGCGGGCGACGATGCCGTACGCGTCGAGCGCGTGGCCCGTCGCGAGGTCGACGACTTCGAGGACCCAGAGCAGGGCGACCCAGCCGGCCATGAGCCCGATCGCCGTCTTCGCCCGGTCGGACGTACGCCATCTCGTCGCTTCGATGTCTGTCATGGTCATCCCCCTGCGGTGTTCCCTGCTGTGCGGCCCTGTGCAGGGGGAACGTACGGGACCCCGTGCGGAGTTCTCCCACCGGGCCGCCGGATAGGCTCGGTCGCGTGGAGCCGGTAGAGGAACAGCAGCGTCGTCCCTGGGTGGTCGGGGTGTCCGGGGCGTCAGGGACCCCCTACGCCGCCGCCGTGCTGAGGGGGCTGCTCGCAGCGGGGGAGAGCGTCGACCTGGTCGTCTCGCGGGCGTCGCGGCTGACGCTGCTCGACGAGACGGGGATCGCCTTCCGGGACGCGCACTGGCGCGAGGACCTGGCGGCCTGGCTGGCGCGGGGCGCCGACGGGAAGCCGGACAGCTTCGACGTGACGGTCGACGACGTGCGGTACTGGGCGGCCGGTGACCTGGCCGCGGGGCCGAGCAGCGGCTCGTACCCGGTGAAGGGGATGCTGATCGTGCCCGCCTCGACCGCGTCGGTTGCGGGCGTGGCGCTCGGACTTTCGAAGGACCTGCTCCAGCGGGCGGCGAGCGTGATGCTCAAGGAGCGGCGGCCGCTGGTGGTCGCGGTGCGGGAGACCCCGCTGAACGGGCAGACGCTGAAGCATCTGGTGACGCTGGACGAGGCGGGCGCCGTGGTGCTGCCCGCCTCTCCGGCGTTCTACGCGGGGGCGACGCACATCCAGGATCTGGTGGACTTCGTCGCCGGGCGGGTGCTCGACGCGGCAGGAGTGCCGCACCGGCTGTACCGCCGTTGGGAGGGAGAGCTCGGAGGCGGCTCCTCCCGCGATGACTAGCGGGGGATCAGCGCTGCTTGGCGGCGCGCTTCTTCTCGGCGCGCCGAGCGGCGCGGGACGGCTGGTGGGCACGCGAGCGGTTGGCCATCTCCTGCAGCTCGCGCATACGGGCGTAGGCCATCTCGATCGTGTACACGGTGAACACCACTCCTGAATGATCGTCTTTGTTCAATTGAAAGATTCACAGGGTGTCGACCCCTGTGTACCTTAGATTCTATACCTAAACTCGCGGTATCGCTGGACAATGGAAGGCTTCGTACCTATGGACGCCGTGGACAGGCAGCTCATCCAGGCTCTGCGCGAGAACGGCAGGGCTTCGTACGCCGAGCTCGGCCGGCTCGTCGGGCTCTCCGGCCCCTCCGTCACCGACCGCATCAACCGTCTGGAGGCGGCCGGTGTCATCACCGGCTACCGCGCGACGGTCGACGCCGCCTCGCTCGGCCTCGGCGTCACCGCCCTCATCGGCATCTCCCTCTCCGACGCCGCCGACCACGAGGACGTGGCGCGCCGTCTGAAGGACCTCGCCGAGATCGAGGACTGCTGGTTCATCGCCGGCGACGACTCGTTCATGCTCAAGGTCCGGGCCAACGACGTCGACGGCCTGGAGAAGACGATCCGTCGGCTCTCCGGCACCAAGGGCGTCTCCCGCACCCGTACGACGATCGTGCTCTCCACGAAGTGGGAGAACCGGGTCGGGGATCTGCCCGAGGAGGGCTGAGAGTACGGTGGGTGGAGCCTGAAATCGTCAGACATGGGAGGGCGGCCTTGATGGACGCGGGACTCAAGCGCGAGCTGGAGCAGAAGGTCCGTTCCGGAGAGCGGCTGAGCCGCGAGGACGGCATCGCTCTGTACGAGTCCGACGACCTGGCCTGGCTCGGTGGCCTGGCCCACGAGGTCCGGACCCGCAAGAACGGTGACGTCGTCCACTTCAACGTCAACCGCCACCTCAACATGACGAACGTGTGCACCGCGTCGTGCGCGTACTGCTCGTTCCAGCGCAAGCCGGGCGAGAAGGACGCGTACACGATGCGCATCGAGGAGGCCGTCCGCCTGGCCAAGGCGATGGAGAACGAGAACCTCACCGAGCTGCACATCGTCAACGGGCTCCACCCGAACCTGCCCTGGCGCTACTACCCGCGCTCGCTCTCCGAGCTGAAGAAGGCGCTGCCGAACGTCTCCCTCAAGGCCTTCACCGCCACGGAGATCCACCACTTCGAGACCATCTCGGGCATGTCGGCCTCCGACATCCTCGACGAGCTGATCGAGGCCGGTCTGGAGTCGCTGACCGGTGGCGGCGCGGAGATCTTCGACTGGGAGGTCCGCCAGCACATCGTGGACCACCGCACCCACTGGGAGGACTGGTCCCGGATCCACCGCCTCGCGCACGAGAAGGGGCTCAAGACCCCGTCGACGATGCTGTACGGGCACATCGAGGAGCCCCGGCACCGCGTCGACCACGTGCTGCGGCTGCGTGAGCTCCAGGACGAGACCGGCGGCTTCCAGGTCTTCATCCCGCTGCGCTACCAGCACGACTTCGTGGACATGCAGGACGGCAAGGTCCGCAACAAGCTCCAGGCACGGACGACGATGGCGACCGGCGCGGAGGCGCTGAAGACCTTCGCGGTCTCCCGTCTCCTCTTCGACAACGTGCCGCACGTCAAGGTCTTCTGGGTCATGCACGGCGTCCAGACCGCGCAGCTCGCGCTCCAGCACGGCGCCGACGACATGGACGGCTCGGTCGTCGAGTACAAGATCACGCACGACGCGGACAACTACGGCACGCCGAACAAGCTGGGCCGCGAGGACCTCCTCGAGCTGATCCGCGACGCCGGCTTCCGCCCGGTGGAGCGCAACACGCGGTACGAGATCATCCGCGAGTACCTGGGTCCGGACGCGGACCGCCGCGAGTCGCCCCAGCCGATGCGGGTCTGACCCCATGGGCCTCACCTTCGCACTCGATCCGCCGGTCACGCCCGCGCTGCGCGACGGCGTCCTGCGCCTGTGGGCGGACGTCTCCAACGCGGGCGGGGCCGTCGGCTTCGTCCCGCCGGTGGACGTGGACGAGATCCGGCCCGAGCTGGTCAAGCACCTCGCCGCGATGGCCGAGGGCCGGATGCGGCTCGTCGTCGGCCACGAGGAGGACGGCACCGTCGCCGCCACCGCCTTCGTCGCGTACAACACACACCGGCTGATGACGCACTGGGTCTGGCTCTACACGGTCATGGTCCACCCCTCCCACCAGGGCAAGGGGTACGGCCGCGACCTCATGGCCGCCGTCGAGGACGCCGTCCGCGGCTTCGAGGGCATCGAGGCGATCCGGCTCACCTGCCGCGGCGGCACGGGAGTCGACCGCTTCTACTCCTCGTGCGGCTACAAGGAGGTCGGGCGGGTGCCCGGCGCCATCCGGGTGGCCGAGGGCGACGACCGGGACGACATTTTCATGCTGCTCCCCCTGAATTGATCCAATTCGGCCGTGCTTCACTGGTAGGAACCGAGAGAAAGGGGCCGTCGTGGCCGCGAACGGGACGGGCGCTGCGACCCTCCGCTACACCCTCATGCGCCTCGGCATCTTCGCCGGGTGCTTCTTCGCGCTCTGGGGGCTCGTCTACGTCGGCGTGCTGCCGCGCGGCCTCGGCGACTCCAACCTGCTCTGGGTCCTCCTGCTCTCCATCGTGATCTCCGCGCCGCTCAGCTTCGTACTGCTGCGGGGCCAGCGGGACGCGATGTCCGAGCAGATCGTGGCCAAGGTGGACCAGGCGAAGGGCCGCCTGGAGGCCAACCGCACCCGCGAGGACGCGTAAGGCCGGGTAAGTTTCGTCACAGCACAAACACCCCGGTCAGGAGCTTCGAAGGCTCCTGACCGGGGTGTTCTGCGTTTCGGAGGCCCTGCCCGGCCTCCACCACCTCAAAGAAGGGCTTTGAGGTTCTCAAAGTTCAAGTGTTAACGTGTCCGGCATGAAGACAGCCGTGCGCCTCCCCGATGCCGTGAGCATTCCGCTCGTGGCGCGCCGGCATGTCGATCTGTGCCGCTGTATGTCCGCGGTCTGTTGCCGCGAGCTCTGACCCCGGCATCATGCAGCGGTACGCCCCCAGCGCGTGAGTACCGCACCCCCGTCCCCGTATTTCCCGATACGCACCTGTGGAGTGTGTCTGTGTCCGCGTCCGCGACCCCCGAGACGAAGTCCCCGACTTCCTCCCGCATACCCAAGATCCCCTTCTGGGCCCAGATCGTCGCCGGTCTCGTCCTCGGTGTCCTGCTCGGCTGGCTCGCCCGCAGCCAGGACGTCAGCTGGCTCAAGGAGACCCTCGGCCAGGTCGGCGACATCTTCGTCCAGCTCCTGAAGCTGGCCGTCGCCCCGCTCGTCTTCTTCGCGATCCTGGTGTCGATCACCAACCTGCGCAAGGTCAACAACGCGGCCAGGCTGGCCGCGCAGACCCTCGTCTGGTTCATGATCACCTCACTGATCGCGGTCGCCATCGGCCTCGCGATCGGCCTGCTCACCAACCCGGGCGCCGGCACCGGCCTCACCCCGCAGGACGGCAAGCTGCCCAAGCGCGAGGGCACCTGGATCGACTTCCTGACCGGGATCATCCCGTCGGACGTCATCACCCCGTTCACCGAGCTGAACGTCCTCCAGATCGTCTTCATGGCCGCCGTCGCCGGCATCGCCGCCCTCAAGCTCGGCGACCGCGCCAAGCCGATCCTCGCCCTCTCCGAGTCGGTCCTCGAGCTGCTCCAGAAGGCCCTGTGGTGGGTCATCCGCCTCGCCCCCATCGGCACCGTCGGCCTCATCGGCTTCGCCATCGCCGACTACGGCTGGGAGCTGATCGGCAAGTACGCGACCTTCACCGCCGACGTCTACATCGGCTCCGCGCTCGTGATGTTCGGCGTCTACCCGCTGCTGCTCGCGACGGTCGCCAAGGTCAACCCGCTCCAGTTCTTCAAGGGCGCCTGGCCGGCCATCCAGCTGGCCTTCGTCTCCCGCTCCTCGGTCGGCACGATGCCGGTCACCCAGAAGGTCACCGAGCGCCTCGGCGTCCCGAAGGAGTACGCCTCCTTCGCCGTCCCGTTCGGCGCCACGACCAAGATGGACGGCTGCGCCGCGATCTACCCGGCGCTCGCCGCGATCTTCATCGCGCAGATCTTCGACGTCCAGCTGGGCATCCAGGACTACCTGCTGATCGCCTTCGTCTCGGTCGTCGGCTCGGCCGCCACGGCCGGCCTGACGGGCGCCACGGTCATGCTGACCCTGACCCTCTCCACGCTGGGCCTCCCGCTGGAGGGCGTGGGTCTGCTGATGGCGATCGACCCGATCCTGGACATGATGCGTACGGCCACGAACGTCGCCGGCCAGGCGCTGGTCCCGGTCGTCGTCGCCGCCCGCGAGAAGATCCTGGACCTCGACGCGTACAACACCGCCTCGTCCTCCCCGGTCGACGGCGCCGACGCCCGCGACTCCGAGCAGAAGGTCGCGGTCCCGGCCACGGCCTGAGCCGCCCGCGCGCGTGTGGCTTGATGCCGATGCCCATGTCCCTCCGGGGGCATGGGCATCGCGCGTTCCCGCCGTAGGCTCCTCCCCGGAGAAAGGGAGGGCCCACGTGGGTGCCACGAAGGTCAAGCGGATGCCGCGGGAGGTGCGGGAGCGGCAGATGATGGACGCCGCCGTGCGGACCTTCGGACAGCGCGGGTACCAGGCCGCGTCCATGGACGAGATCGCCGAGCTGGCGGGGGTGTCGAAGCCGCTCGTCTATCTGTATCTGAACTCCAAGGAAGAGCTCTTCACCGCCTGCATCCGGCGCGAGGCACAGGCCTTGCTCGACGCCGTCGCGGCCGGGGTCGACCCGGGCCGGCCGGCCGAGGAGCAGCTGTGGGCGGGGCTGCTCGCCTTCTTCACGCACACCGCCGAACACCCCGACGGGTGGGCGGTGGTGAGCCGGCAGGCGCGGACCCACGGGGAGCCGTTCGCCGGTGAGGCGGGGCGGATGCGGGACGAGATCGTCGCGTACGTGGGAACGCTGATCGGGGCCGCGGCCCAGGAGACCCACCGCGAGACGAACCGCGACCCGGAACTCGCCGAGCGGGATGTCGCGGGCCTGGCCCAGGCGCTCGTCGGGGCGGCGGAGTCGCTGGCCTCCTGGGCGAACGAGACGCCGGGGATGACGGCCTGGGAGGCGGCGGCGACGCTGATGAACTTCTCCTGGGCGGGGCTCGGCAACCTCATGAGGAACGAGCGCTGGTCGCCCAGGGAGCCCCAGGGGCCGCGGCCTCCTCGCTGACCCCGCGCCGTCCGACCCGTACCGTCACACCATCAGGCTCACTTCGTGGATCTCGTCGGCGGCGTGGCCCGTGCGGGCGTGGATGCGCTGGACGGCGTCGGCCGACGGGCCGTGGGACAGGCAGTAGACCGTGCCGGAGTCGGGGTCCGCCCAGGCCTTTTCGAAGTGGACGCCCTCGTCCTTCTCGATCGCGAGGTCGGCCGCGTGCGCCTCCTTCAGCTGGTCGGCGGTGATCCCCTTCATGTTCCGGTGGACATCCATGTAGGTACCCATGGCACACCTCCTCCTCTCATGGTGCGCCCCGGCCCCCGTCACGGCCAGAGCAACTCCCGCGCCCAGCCGTCCGCCGCGTCCCGGCGGTAGCGGAGCCGCACATGGCGCCGTCGCTCGTCGCCCTGGAAGAACTCGACCTCGGCCGGCTCCAGGACGTACAGGGTCCAGCTCTCGGCGTGCGCCCCCGGCTCGGCCTGCGCCCGCTCCCAGGCCGCCTCGCTCACCCGGCGCAGCTCGTCCCGCGATGCGAGGACCTCGCTCTGCCGGCCCACGAGCGCGGAGGCCAGGGCCCCGGTCGTCCGCGCGTGCAGATCGGCGTACGCCTCGTCGCGCGGCGACGTCGAGACCCGGCCTCTGACGCGTACCTGACGCCCCTGGACGGGCCAGTAGAAGCCGAGCGCGGCGTCGGGGCGGGCGGCCAGCTGACGGCCCTTGGCGCTCGTGGCGTGCGAGGCGAAGTGCCAGCCGCGCGCGTCGGCCCCGTGGAGCATGACGGTACGGACGTCGGGGCGCCCGTCCTCGTCCACGGTCGCCAGCGACATGGTGTGCGGCTCCACCTGCCCCGCCTCGGCCGCCGCCACGAACCACTCGTGGAAGAGCGGCAGGGGTTCGGCGGGGGCGTTCGCCGGGTCGAAGGACGGCAACGTGGTGTCCCAGACCCGCAGGGAGCGCAGGGCGCGGTCGAAGGGCGAGGTGTGCGACGACTCGGTCATGGCGTCCATCATGAGGGCCGCACGGCTCTCCGGCCGCCTTCCCACCGAGGCCCTCAAGCCGTGGCCGTGGCGGCGGCCGGGCTCGGGTCGTACTGCTTCAGCGGGATCGCGTTCGCCGCGCGCTGGATGTCCGCGCGGATCTTCTTCGCGATCAGGTTCTTCCACGGCGTGTGGGGGAGTGTGCGGACCATGGCCATGCGCAGGGCGATCTTCCAGCGGGAGGAGACCGTCATCTCCTTCGCGAAGCCCGCCGCGAACCGCTGGTTCAGCTCCACGCCCGGGCGCATCACGCGTTCGTACGCGGCGAAGGCCGCGCCGTGCTCGCCGTGGGCCGCCGCCAGTTCGCCCGCGAGGACGTACGCGCCGGTGAGGGCGAGGCCGGTGCCCTGGCCCGAGGCAGGCGACGTGCAGTGGGCGGCGTCGCCGAGCAGGACGACGCGGCCGCTCGACCAGCGGTCCATCTCGATGAGCGCGATCGCGTCGAAGTAGAAGTCGTCGGCTTGTGCCGCGTCGGCGATCAGCCGCGGGATCTCCCAGTCGTCTCCCGCGAAGGCGTCGGCGAGCAGCCGCTTCTGGGCGCCGGTGTCCCGGTGGTCGTAGGACAGTTCCTCCGGCGCGGCGAAGACGAAGCAGTTCTTCGCGGTGTGGGCCTGCTCGCCCGCCGTGCTGTAGACGGAGACCAGCTTGTCGGGGCGGGCGTGGTAGGTCTCCCAGCGCGTGAGGCCCAGGCGGTTGGGGCCGGTGAAGATCGAGACGTACGCGCCCAGGTACCGCCGGAAGCGCCGCTCGTCACCGAAGACGAGGCGCCGGGTGTGCGAGTGCATGCCGTCGGCGCCGACCACCAGGTCGAAGCGGCGGCGCGCGCCGCTCTCGAAGGTGACGTCCACACCGTCGCCGTCGTCGTGCAGGGTGGCGATCGAGTCGCCGAAGACGTACTCGACGTCGTCGCGGGTCCGCTCGTACAGGATGCGGGCGAGGTCGCCGCGCATGATCTCGTCGTCCCCCTCCGTCCGTCCGCCGAAGATCTCGGCGGGCAGCTCCCCGACCTTGCGGCCCTGCGCGTCGACGTACGAACCGCCGTCCATGTCCGTGGAGTTGGCCCGGACCTCGTCGAGGATCCCGAGCCGGCGGCAGACCTCGACGGCGGTGCCTCGGACGTCGACCTTGTAGCCGCCGGTGCGGAGTTCGGGGGCGCGCTCGACCACGGTGGGGGTGAAGCCGTGGCGGTGGAGGAGGAGGGCGAGGGCGGGGCCGGCGATGGAGGCGCCGGAGATGAGGACGGTCTGGTTCGCGAGCGGCGTGCGCGTCGTCATGGCAGGACTCCTGGTCGCGGTCGGTGCGGGGCCGCTCCGACCCCGCACCGACGACTATACGGATGTCCTACACGCTTGTCTATGACGCTTGTATAGATTCTGGTGCGGCAGGAGTGGCCGGGTCAGCCCCGGCCAAGGACCACCGTCCCCGACGAGCAGAACCAGCCCCCCGTCCCCGACGCCACCGCCAGCTCCGGCAGGCTCCCGTCCGGGCGGCGGACCTGGAGGCCCGGCGCCTCGCCGCGCAGTTGGCGTACCGCCTCCACCAGCAGGAACAGGCCCCGCATCCCCGGGTGACAGGCCGAGAGGCCGCCGCCGTCCGTGTTCACCGGGAGGTGGTCCTTCGCCTCGACGAACGCGCCGCCCTCGCCCTTCGCGCAGAAGCCCAGGTCCTCCAGCGTCACGAGCGTCATGTACGTGAAGGCGTCGTAGACCTCCGCCAGGTCGATGTCCGCGGGGCCGACGCCCGCCCGCTCGAACGCGAGCCGGCCGCTGACCGCCGCCGGGGAGACCGTGAAGTCCTCCCACTCCGACATCGTCGTGTGCGAGACGTGCTCGCCCGTGCCGAGGACCCACACGGGCGCCTTCGCCGTGTCCGGCACGTACTCCTCCGCCGCGAGCAGCACCGCGCAGCCGCCGTCGCTGCGGATGCAGCAGTGCAGCTTGGTGAACGGGTCGGCGATCATCGGGCCGTCGAGCACCTCGTCGACCGTGATCGGCTCGCGGAACATCGCCTCCGGGTTGAGCGCCGCGTTCGCCCGCGCCTGGACGGCCACCTCGGCGAGCTGCTCCAGGGTCGTCCCGTACTCGTGCATATGGCGGCGGGCGGCCATCGCGTACTTGGCGATCAGAGTGTGTCCGTAGGGGACCTCGAACTGCAGGGGGCCGCGCGCCCCGAAGGAGAGGTTCGAGGTGCGGCGACGGGCCTTGATGTCGGCGCGGGCGGTCGATCCGTAGCCGAGCAGGACGACGTTGGCGTGACCGGCGGCGATGGCGTCGGCCGCGTGGGCGGCCATGACCTCCCAGGTGGCGCCGCCGACGGCGGTCGAGTCCACCCAGCGGGGCCGTAGGCCCAGGTACTCGGCGACCTCGACCGGCGCCAGGGCGCCGAGCCCCGCCGAGGCGAGGCCGTCGATCACCGAGCGGTCGAGGCCGCTGTCGGCGAGGGCGCGGCGGGCGGCCTGGGCGTGCAGAGTGTAGGGAGTGGCCTCGTCGACCCGGCCGCAGTCGGAGAGGGATATGCCGACGACGGCGACGCGGCGCCCGGCGCGGTCGCGGTTCCGTGAAGTGGTGGGCATGAATCTGACGGTACATCAGATGAGGAGAACCGGATGCCGAGAAGCACGGCCGAAGACGTCGACACCTACCTCGCCGAGGTCGTGGAACCGGACCGCCTGACGGCCCTCGTCCGGCTGCGTGAGCTGTGCCGCATCGAACTCCACGGCTTCGAGGAGGTCATGGCGTACGGAATGCCCGCGTACCGGCGGCCGGGCGGGGAGCCGGAGATCGCCTTCGCCTCGCAGAAGCGGTACATCTCCTTCTACCTGATGCGCCCGGACGTCCGGGAGGGCTTCGAGGAGCGGCTCGCCGACCAGGACATGGGCAAGGGGTGCCTGCGCTTCCGCCGCCCGGAGCGGGTGGACTTCACCCTCGTACGGGACCTGCTGCGGGCGACGGCGAAGGCGCCGGGGGAGATCTGCTGATCCGCGAGTCGCTCCCGGCTCTGGGATTCTGCCGCCGTCCGCCCTAGCATGACGGGCCGTCAGATACGGAGGGGAGCTCCATGGACGCCGCCTTCACCGCGGAGCAGGACGAGATCCGCCGCACCCTGCGCGAACTGCTCGCCAAACGCTCCGGGCCCGCCGAGGTCCGTGCCGCCGTCGCCACCCCCGAGGGGTACGACACCGACCTGTGGAACCGGATGTCCGGCACCCTCGGACTGCCCGGGCTCGCCCTGCCCGAGGAGTACGGAGGAGTCGGCTGCGGCCCCGCCGAGCTCGCCCTCGCCTGCGAGGAGACCGGCCGGGCCCTCGCCCCCTCGCCGCTCCTCGCCACCGCCGTCCTCGCCGCCCCCCTGATCCGCGCCCTCGGCACCGGACCCCAGCGCGCCGACCTGCTGCCGCGCATCGCCGACGGCTCCCTGACCTGCGCGCTCGCCGTCCCCGGCGGCTCGCTCTCCCGCGCCCTCGGCCTGACCGGCGACAACGGCTCCTGGGCCGCCGGCGGCGGGCGGGCCGGCGGCGTCCAGGCGCGGGCCGCCGACGGAGGGTGGCGGCTGTACGGGGAGGTGACCCAGGTCCTCGACGGGCACAGCGCCGCGCTGCTCCTGGTCGCCGCCCATGCCGGAGGCTTCGCGCGGAGCCGGACCCTGCTCTTCCTCGTACGGGGGGAGGCCGCCGGACTCGTCCGCGTACGGCAGTCGACCCTGGACGCCACCCGCTCCCAGGCCGCCGTGCAACTACGGGACGTGAGCGCCGAGTTGCTCGGCGAGGAACCGGTCGACGTGCTCGGGGCGCTCGCCGCGACCGGGTGCGTGGCGGCCGTGGCGCTCGCCGCCGAGGCGGTCGGCGCGGCCCAGGCCGCCCTGGACCGCACGATCGAGTACGTCGGCTCCCGCGCACAGTTCGGGCGGCCCGTCGGCTCCTTCCAGGCCGTCAAGCACCGGGTCGCAGACCTGTACGTGCACGTGGAGGCGGCCCGCTCGCTGACGTACGGCGCGGCACGGGAAGCCGGTGGCGATGCCGGGGCGGGCGGCGCGGCGCGGGAAGCCGGTGGCGGTGCCGGGGCGGGCGGCGCGCTCGCCCTCGCCGCCGGCCTGGAGGCGCTGCGGACGGTGGCCGGCGAGACGATCCAGCTGCACGGCGGCATCGGCTTCACCTGGGAGCACGAAGCGCACCTGTACTTCAAGCGGGCGACGGCGGACGAGCTGCTCTTCGGGCCCGCGCGGCGGCTGCGCGAGCGGGCCGCCCAGGTGACAGGGCTCTTCGGGGAGGTGGCGGCCTGATGCCCGTCGGCGTGCGTCTGATGCAGAAGGTGTCGTCCACGAAAGCGTTCGCGAAGATCGCCCCGCACTTCATCCCGGCGATGGACCGGGCCGTGCACCGGCTGACGCGCGGCAAGGTGATGCTGAGCGCCCAGATGCTGCCGGGGCTGGTCCTGACGGCGAAGGGCGCGAAGTCGGGCCGGCCGAGGGTGACGCCGCTGGCGTGCATGCCCGAGCCGGACGGGACCTGGCTGCTGATCGGCTCCAACTTCGGCCGGGAGGGCCACCCGGCGTGGACCGGGAACCTGCTGAAGTACCCGGAGGTGGAAGTGAGTTGGCGCGGCGAGACGATCCCGGTGCGGGCCGAGCTGCTCGCGGGGGAGGAGCGGGCCGCCGCCTGGCGGGCGGCGCTCGAATTCTGGCCGCCGTACGCGACGTACCAGGCGCGGGTGGAACGGGAGATCAGGCTCTTCAGGCTGAGGAGGCGGTGAGGGGCGGGGCGCGGCACTCGGGCCGGGGCACTCCTCGCGCCGTCCTCGCGCCGGACAGGGGAACGCCGACGGCGGTCTCGCGAGGAGGGCCGCCGTCGGCGCGACAGGACGGACGAAGCGCGGGGTGGAGCGAGGTGGGGCGCCAGGGGGGCGCTGGAGGCGCTGGCTTGGCGCGGGTGGGGCCAGGGGCTACTTCGTCGGCTTCTTGCCCGTGATCCCCAGGTGCACCAACAGCGCCAGGTTCGGCTTCAGTTCGGCCTGCTTCACACCCCAGGTCTGGAACCCCTTCTGGTGACCGGCCACCGAGGCCAGCATCGCCACCAGGGATCCCGCCATCGCCGCGGGGCTGACGTCCTTGTCGACCTTGCCCTTGGTCTGGAGGTCCTTCACCGCGTCCGTAAGGGAGTTGGTGACGGAGTTCAGGATCTTCATGCGGATCTTGTAGAACCGTTTGTCGCCCTCGGCGGCGCCGAGGTCCACGACCCGCAGGATCGCGTCGTGCCGGCGCCAGAAGTCCAGGAAGCCCTCGACCAGTTCCTCGGAGGTCTGCCAGCCCGCCTTGCCGACCCAGGAGCGGCCGGAGACCAGTTCGGTCAACGCGGCGCCCTCCTTGGCCATTTCCTCCGCGATCTCGAGGACGGCACCCTCGACGTCCGGGAAGTACTGGTAGAACGTCGCGGGTGAAGTGCCCGCCTTCCGGGCCACGTCGATGACCTTGACGTCCCGGTACGGCGAGGAGCTGAGCATCTCGCTGAGGCAGTCGAGCAGCTTCTGCCGCGTCGCCTGACCGCGTCGTCCGGCCACGCGGCCGTCGACGGTGCGTACTTGTCCTGTCATGCCGTCAGCTTACCGACGGGTGATCGGCGCGCGATTCGGCCGACTGCAAATGGGGTGCACCCCCTCCTGGGGCGGCACCCGGGAGGCCGGGGGCGAGGGTGAGGGGCGTCCGGCCAGGCGCCCGGCCAGGCGTCCGGCTCGGTCCCTGCGGGGGCGGGAGGCCGCCGAACTCGAAAAAGCTTATTAACAGCCTGTGGACAACTTCGGTGGACAACTCCAGGGAGGCTCGGGCGGCCGCCTCCCTATATGGCGGTATGTTCGATTATGGGGCGTGCGGCGGGACCTCCCCCGACCTAGCGTGGAGCCATGGCGGTATTCACAGAGGGCACCCCCTGCTGGGTGGAGGCACAGCTCCCCGACCTGGAGGCGGGGAAGCGGTTCTACCGCGAGATCTTCGGCTGGACCTTCGACCCGGACCGCGACGAGGCCCTCAGCGACGGGAAGCGCGTCGCCGGACTCGTACCGAAACGCGACGGCCGGATGCCCACGACCTGGACCGTCTACCTCGCCACCGAGAACGCGGGCACGCTCGCCGCCCGGATCAAGGCCGCGGGCGGCCAGATGATCATGGAGCCGTACCCGGTGGGCCCCTTCGGCGTCCTCGCGCTCGCCGCCGACCCGGGCGGCGCCGTCTTCGGCCTGCGGCAGGCGGGCGACGACAACGGCTTCGAGAAGACGATGCTCCCCGGCTCCTTCTGCTGGATGGAGGTCTACACGAGGGAACGGGACGCGGTCGACACCTTCTACGCCTCCGTCTTCGGCTACCTCGGCCGCCAGGTGGAGCCGCGCGAGGAGGGCAGGGAGAGCGACTTCGACTACCGCGTCTGGTCCCCGCCGGGCTCCCGCCCCGGCGACGACACCGCCTTCGGCGGCCGGGCCGTCCTCACCGACGCCTTCCCCGCCGAGATGCCGGGCCACGTCCTCATCTACTTCGCCGTCGCCGACTGCGACGCGACCTGCGCGACGGCCGTCGCCCTCGGCGGCCGCGTCACGAACGAGCCCTTCGACACCCCGCATGGCCGCATCGCCGTCCTCCGCGACAACCAGGGCGCCCGCTTCGCGATCCTGGCGGAACCGAAGGACGAGCCGACCGGGACCGACACCACCGCGACCCACTCCACGCAAGCCGCCGCACCCGAACCCGCCGACCCCACCGAACCACCCGAAAAGCCCCCCGCCCGGCCCGGCGAAATGAACTGAGACACCCCGATCCGCCCCCGGGTTCGCAACCGTCGCCTCGGACAGGAAGAATCAGGGCCCACGGGGCCGTACCCTCATGGCCCGTACGGGGAGGTGGCAGGCAAGTGGAGCAGCTGACGCAGCACGACCCGAGACGGATCGGGCCCTTCGAGGTGCTGGGCCGGCTCGGTGCAGGTGGCATGGGGCTCGTCTATCTCGCGCGCTCGGCGTCCGGGCGGCGCGTGGCGATCAAGACCGTGCGGACCGAGCTCGCCGAGGACCAGCTGTTCCGTGTCCGTTTCACCCGTGAGGTCGAGGCCGCCCGGGCCGTCTCCGGTTTCTACACGGCCGCCGTCGTCGATGCCGACCCCCGCGCCGCCGTGCCGTGGCTGGCCACCGCGTACGTCCCCGCGCCCTCCCTCGAAGAGATAGTGAACGAGTGCGGGCCGCTGCCGGCCCAGGCCGTCCGCTGGCTGGCCGCCGGGGTCGCCGAGGCCCTGCAGTCCATCCACGGCGCGGGCCTGGTCCACCGCGACCTGAAGCCGTCCAACGTCCTCGTCGTCGAGGACGGCCCCCGGGTGATCGACTTCGGCATCGCGTCGGGGGTCTCCAACACCCGGCTGACCATGACCAACGTCGCCGTCGGCACGCCTGCGTACATGTCGCCCGAGCAGGCCCGCGACTCGCGCAGTGTCACCGGGGCGAGCGATGTCTTCTCGCTCGGCTCGATGCTGGTGTTCGCCGCCACCGGACACGCCCCGTTCCACGGCGCCAACCCCGTCGAGACCGTCTTCATGCTGCTCCGCGAGGGCCCGGACCTGGAGGGGCTGCCGGACGAGCTGCGGCCGCTCATCGAGTCCTGCATGCAGATGGACGTCTCGCGCCGCCCCTCCCCGGCCGACCTTCAGGCCCAGCTCGCGCCCCATCTCTTCGGTCCCGGCAGCGACGACAGCGGTACGGCCTCGGCCTGGCTGCCGCGGTCCGCCGTCGAGATGATCGAGACCCGCCGCGGCGGCCGCCCGAGCGCCCCGCCGCCGCCGGTCACCCCGCCCACGCCCCCGCGTCCGCCACGGCAGCCGCCGGAGTGGAGCGGTGAGGGACGCCCCGGCGGCCAGGGCGGCGGCGGTCGGCACGCCGCACCCGCCGAGGTCGGCGGTCCCGTACGGCTGGCCGGCGCCGCCGTCCCGATCGGCCCCGGCCTCCGCGTCGCCGACACCCGCGCCGCGCTCGGCCCGGTCGTCGACGCGGGCACCGCCACCGGCTGGATCCGGCCCCCCGGCGGCGCGCCCGCCCCCGAGCCGGCCCCCCTGCCGGGCTCCCGCCCCCTCTCCGTACCCCCACCGGCCCCGGAAGCCGCACCCGAACCCGCGCACTGGCGGCCCTGGCGCTTCCGGATGTCCAACGACGTCTGGGGCACCCCGGTCGTCGACGGCGACCTGCTCTACGTCACCTCCTTCGAGGTGCACGCGCTGGACGTCGCCAGTGGCCGGCGCCAGTTCAAGACGCGGGACGTCGCCTGGTCGATGGCGGTGGCCCAGGGCCGTATCCACGCCTCCGACGGGCCCACGCTGTACGCCCTCGACGCCACCGACGGCGGTGAGCGCTGGCGGCTCCAGACGGACGCCTGGGTGTACTCCCTCAAGGTCGACCGGGGCACGGTCGTCACCGGCACCCGGGGCGGCGGGGTCCAGGGCTGGGAGGCCTCCAACGGCGCCAAGCTGTGGGAGGTCACCGGCGCGCAGACCGACTTCGAGACCCCGGAGGCGGGGCCCGCCGTGCACGGCGACACCGTGTACGTCTGGCGCAACGCCCGGCTCCAGGCCCTCGACGCCCGTACGGGGGCGGAGCGCTGGTCGTACCCGGTCGGCGACGCCGCCTCGTGCGGCAACGTGCCCGTGCGGGTGGCCCCGGCGGAGGACGGCTACGTGTACGTCGCCGCCGGTACGCGCGTGCTGTCGATCGACATCGCGTCCGGGCACGTCCGCTGGCACTTCGAGGCGCCCGCGGTCTTCCTCTCCCCGCCCGCCTTCGCCCCCGGCCCGGCCGTCACCGGCGGCGGGGTCTACCTCGCCGACTACCTCGGCACGGTGTACGCCCTCGACGCGACGACCGGCCAGGACCGCTGGCGGATCGCGACCGAGTCCCGCCAGTCGATCGAGCCCGTGCTCGTCGTCGACGGGAACGTCCATGTGGGCAGCGGCAGCGCGCTGTACACGCTCGACGCGGTCACGGGCACGCCGAAGTGGCGGTTCGCGGCGGGTGGCGAGCTGATCGGCACGCCGGTGGTGGCCGACGGGCGGGTGCACTTCGGCTCGGCCGACCACGTCCTGTACACGCTGGACGCCTCGGGCGGCCAGCTGCGCTGGAAGCTGGCGACCGGCGGCGAGATCACCGGCTCGCCGGTGGCGCGGGGCGGGGTCGTGTACGCGTGCAGCAAGGACCGGTGCGTGTACGCCCTGGACGCGGTGAAGGGCACGGCCACGGGGCGGGGCGCGGCGCCGAGGGCGTGAACCGCCCCAGAGGCGCCGAGGGCGTGGCGCGGCGCTAGGCGCGGTCGTCCCGGCGGGGGTAAGGGCCTTGGCCTTGGTCCCCGCCCTGTCCCTGGTCCCAGCCCCGACCGTGTCCCTGGTCGCCGCCCTGTCCCTGGTCCCAGCCCCGGCCGTGTCCCTGGTCCCCGCCCTGGCCCTGGTCCCACCCGCGCCCCTGGTCCCAGTCCCGGGCCTGGGTCCGGTCGCGGTTCGGGTCGTGGGTTCCGGGGGGCCAGTCCTGGGCCTGGGTCCTGTCGTGGTCCGGGTCCCACCTCGGTACGTCCATCGTCCGGGTGGAATCGTCGTCCCCGGTCGGCGTCGGGCGCGTGGGATGGGCGGGGTACGTCGGCTGCGGGCCCAGAGGCATGGTGTGCGCGCGGGTGCGGCCCGACATGACGAGGGCGCCGAGGAGGATCAGGATCCCGCCGCCCCCGGCGATCGCGACGCCGTCGTCGAGTCCCGCACCGTCCCCGCCGACCGTGAGGCCGCCCTCCACCTGGCCGACGCGGACCATCCACAGGATGGTGAAGCCGAGGACGACGAGCCCGGCGAACGCCACGAGCAGCCGCGAGCGCAGCACCACGCCCAGAAGGGTGACGAGAGCCGCGAAGGCGAACGGGAGCAGGATCGAGCCGATCACCTCGGCCCTCGCGTCGGTGATGCCGCCGAACAGGTCGTCGATGCGGTAGTCGCTGCCGTGACGGCCGTCGTACCAGGCACGGAAGGGGCTCCAGACGGCGGCCGTCGCTCCGGCGAGGGCCAGGACCGAGCCGATGACGTTACGGACCATCGAGCGGCCTCCTTACGGTCCGGCTCTCGGTCTTGACGCTACGCCGGGTGCGGGGGGCCCGCCACGTGGCACTAGGGTGGCGCGGACACGACAGGAGGAACGGGGAGATGGCAACGGGGACGGCGCGCCGCAGGGGCCTCAAGCTCGCGGCGACGCTCACGGTGGTGGTGCTCGCGCTGACGGGCTTCCAGACAGGCAAGGGAAGCAGCGGCGGCAGCGGGAGCGGCAAGAGCAAGAGCAGTGGCTCCGGCGGAGGCTGCTCCAGCCCCAAGAAGAAGAACAACGACTACGACTACGACAACAACGACCTGGGCAGCGGCTCGGGCGGCAGCGAGTACACCACCGCACCCGCCTCGCCGAGCGTCACGTCCTCCCCGAGCTCCACGGTGGAGGTGGTCGTGACCGATTGTGTGGATCCCGCGCAGAAGAAGCGCAAGGGCAAGCCGGCCCGTAAGGCGGACACGACGGCCACTCTGAAGATCACCTCGCGGGAGACGGTCACGCGGACGTTCGAGGTCGAGGTCGATTTCGAGGGCTCGGGCGGGGTGGACGTCGACGAGGCGCGAAAGCTCGTGACGGTCGAGCCGGGCGAGACGAAGACCTTCGACGTGTCGATGGAGTCGCCGAAGACGGTCGACCGGGTCAAGTCGTGTGCAATCGCAGGGGTCTCCGTCCAGTAGGGTGACGTGCGCTCGTCAAGGCGGGCGCATTCACTTCGCTCATTCGCACTCTGCACACTCAACGGGGGTTGAAGCGTGAAGCTTCGTCATGTCCGTGCCATCGCCGTCTTCGGTATCGCCCTGGTCGCGCTCACCGGCGCCCGCGGCTCCAACGGCGCCAGCTGCGGCGGCGGCAGCAGCTCCAGCAGTTCCAGCAGCTCCAGCGGCGGCTCCGACAGCAGCAGCTCCAGCAGCGGCGGCTCCGACAGCTCCAGCTCCAGCAGCGGTGGCCTGACCACCGGCGGCACCGGCGGCTCGTCGAAGAACAAGGTCATGCGCGACGTCCGCATCGACGAGTGCAAGCTCAGCGCCGACCGCAAGAACCTGGTCGCCAAGGTGACGATCACCAACAGCGACTCCTCGGCGTACCTCTACGACGTCTCCCTGCAGTTCAAGGGCGCCCCGAGCGCCGCCATCGCGATGGCGCAGGTCGACGACCTGCGCGTCGAGGGCGGCGCCTCGAAGCCGACCGAGGCGACCACCCCGTACACCGGCACCGGTGACGGCTCCGAGTACACCGAGTGCGTCGTCGTCTCCGCCGACCGCACCATCGGCTGACGGAGGAAGACGCTCCCTAGCGCAGCCGGAAGCCCTCCCCCCTCCTCGTGAACAGCTCCGCCTGCCGCTCCGGCGGCAGGTTCCCGAGCGTGACGAGGTGGGGGGCGTGGGCGAGGGCCTGGGCACGGGCGGCCTCCTTGGCCGACCAGAGCGCCCGGACCGTGCCCTGGACGGCCTCGGTCGGGTAGGACGCCACGACGGCGGCGGCGCGGCGGGCCGCGTCCAGCGCGCCGCCGTCCTCCGTCAGCTCGGAGACGAGCCCGGTGTCGTACGCCCGGCGGGCCGAGATCCGCTCGGCGCTCCCCATCAGGGCCATCCGGGAGACCTCCCCGAAGGGCATCCTCTGCGCCATGTGGATGGTCTCGAAGGCGCTGACCATCCCGTAGGTGGTGTGCGGGTCGAAGAAGGTCGCGCCCTCGCCGGCGACGAGGAACTCCGCCTCCCCGAGCAGGTAGAACGCGCCCCCGCAGGCCATGCCCTCCACGGCGGCGACGACCGGTTTCCACAGGTCGTTGGCCTTGGGCCCGATGGCGATCAGCGGATCGTCGATCGTGTACGGGGAGGAGGGCTGCGGGATCCCCGTGGCGGCCGCGCGGTCGATGCCGGTGCAGAAGGCCCGCTGTCCGGCGCCGGTGACGACGACGGCGCGTACGGTGTCGTCGTACCGGAACTCCCGCCACGCATCGGCCAGTTGCCGGGCCATCTCCAGGGTGAGGGCGTTGTGCTTCTCGGCCCGGTCGAGGGTGACGGTCGCGACGCCGGTCTCCTTGTCACGTTCCACGGTGACGGTCATCCGCGCTCCAGGAGCCACCGCGGCACGGTCATGCCGTCGACCTCGGTGAACGCCACCTTCACGCCCGCCCCGATCCGCAGCCGCGCCGGGTCGACGGAGTCGAGGGCCGCGTCCGGGGCGGCGACGACGTTGCCGACGAGCCGGATGCGGGGCGCCTCGGCGAGTTCGACGACGACGGCGTTGTACGGGGCCTGGGCGGCGTAGTCGGGCAGGAGCGGCGGGTGGGGCAGGACGTACGACCAGATCCGGCCGCGCCCGGACATCAGCCGCCACTCGGCGGCGAAGGACTGGCAGTGCGGGCAGCAGGGCCGGGGCGGGAAGCGCAGTTCGCCGCAGTCGGCGCAGCCCTGGATCCTGAGTTCGCCACGGGCGGCGTACTTCCAGAAGGGCGCGCCGTCCTCGTCCACGACAGGCGTCAGCATGGTGGGCTCTCAACTCCTCAGGCTCGAAGCAGGATGGCCGATGTGGGGACGCCCTCGCCCGCGGTGACCAGGCAGGTGGCCGCGTCGGGGACCTGGGCGGTGGAGCTGCCCCGGAGCTGCTTCACGCCCTCGTTGATGAGGTTGAAGCCGTGGACGTACGCCTCGCTGAGTCCGCCGCCGCCGGTGTTGATCGGCAGCCGTCCGCCGATCTCCAGCGCGCCGCCCTCGGTGAACGCGCCGCCCTCCCCTCTCCCGCAGAAGCCGTACCCCTCCAGGGAGAGCGGGATGAGCGGGGTGAACGCGTCGTAGATCTGGGCGACGTCGACGTCCTGGGGGCCGAAGTCCGCCTGTTTCCACAGGTGTCGGGCGGCGGTCCAGGCGGGGCCGGTGAGCGGGTCGTCGTTCCAGTAGTTGACCATGCCGTGGTGCTGGGCGGGCAGGCCCTGGGCGGCGGAGTGGACGTAGACGGGCTTCTGCCGGCAGTCGCGGGCCCGCTCGGCGCTCACGATGACGCACGCCAGGGCGCCGTCGGTCTCCAGGCAGTTGTCGAAGAGGCAGAGAGGCTCGCTGATCCAGCGGGCGGTCATGTACATCTCGCGGGTCAGCGGGCGTTCGTACATGATCGCGGCGGGGTTCTGGTTGGCGCGGTTGCGGCAGGCGAGGGCGACGTTGAAGAGGTGGTCGCGGGTGGCGCCGTACTCGTGCATGTAGCGGCGCGCGAGCATGCCGATCTCGTCGGTGGGGCGCAGCAGCCCGAAGGGGCGGGTCCACTGGCCGGGGGTGGGCAGCTGGACGGCGGTGTTCTTCCAGGGCCGGGGCCCGCTGCCGCGCTTGCGGGAGCGCCAGGCGACACCGACGCTCGCCTGCCCGGTGGCGACGGCGGCGGCGAGGTGCCCGACGGTGGCGCAGGACCCGCCGCCGCCGTACCCCACCTTGCTGAAGAAGGTGACGTCACCGGCACCGATGGCCTTGGCGACCTCGACCTCGTCGGTCTCCTCCATCGTGTACGAGGCGAAGCCGTCGACCTCGGAGGGGGCGATCCCGGCGTCGTCGAGGGCGGCGAGGATCGCCCGGCAGGCGAGCGTCTTCTCGGAGTCGGGGAGCTGTTTCGCGAAGGGTGTCTGTCCGATCCCGACGATGGCCGTGGCGTCCTTGAGCACTGCAACCTCCCCGATCGCGAGCTGCTGACAGCGCGTCAGGGTACAGCTAATCTGACGGATAGTCAGCTACGGGTGCGGCGGGAGGGGCGGTAATGCGCGGTGACCTGGAATGGGGCTCCATGGCGGGCCTTGTGCGCGCGGCGGCCGAACGGTACGGGGCGGCGGAGGCGGTCGTCGAGGGCCGTACGCGCGTCTCGTACGCGGAGCTCGGTGAGCGCGTCGAACGGGCGGCGGCGGCCTGCATGGCGGCGGGCGTGGAACCCGGTGACCGGGTCGCGATCTGGGCGCCGAACACCCTGGACTGGATCGTCTCGGCGCTCGGCGCGGTCACGGCGGGGGCGGTGCTCGTCCCGCTGAACACCCGCTTCAAGGGCACGGAGGCGGCGTACGTCCTCGCGCGCTCCCGGGCGAGGCTGCTCTTCATCACGGGCACCTTCCTCGGAACGTCGTACGTCGCGTCCCTGCGCCGCGCCGGCGTCGAACTCCCCGACCTGGAAAAGGTGGTGGTCCTCGGCGAGAGCGCCCCCGACGACTACGTCACCTGGAAGTCCTTCCTGGCGGAGGGCGACGGGGTCAGCGGCGCGGCGGTCCGCGCGCGGGCGGACTCCATAACCTCCTCCGCCCCGTCGGACATCATCTACACCTCGGGGACCACCGGCGCCCCGAAGGGCGCGGTGATCACGCACGCCCAGACCCTGCGCTGCTACGCCATCTGGTCCGAGCTCGCGGGCCTGCGGGAGGGCGACCGCTACCTCATCGTGAACCCGTTCTTCCACACCTTCGGCTACAAGGCCGGGATCATCGCCTGCCTGATGCGGGGCGCGGTGATGATCCCGCAGCCCGTCTTCAACGTGGAAACGGTCCTCGCGAACATCGCGGCGGAACGGATCTCGGTCCTTCCGGGCCCACCGACGCTGCACCAGTCACTGCTGGACCACCCGTCCCGCTCCTCGTACGACCTCTCGGCGCTGCGGCTGGTGGTGACCGGGGCCGCGGTGGTGCCGCTGCGGCTGGTGGAGCGGCTACGGGGTGAGCTGGGCGTGGGCACGGTCCTCACGGCGTACGGCCTGTCCGAGGCGAGCGGGATCGTGACCATGTGCCGCAGGGGAGACCCGGCCGACGTCGTCGCGACGACCTCGGGCCGCCCGATCCCGGACACCGAGGTCCGCCTCTCGCCGGCAGGCGAGGTCCTGGTGCGCGGCCACAACGTGATGAGCGGCTACTTCGAGGACGAGGAGGAGACCGCCCGCGCGATCGACGCGGACGGCTGGCTGCACACGGGCGACGTGGGGGTCCTGGACGAGGCGGGCAACCTGCGGATCACGGACCGCATCAAGGACATGTTCATCGTGGGCGGCTTCAACGCCTACCCGGCCGAGATCGAACAACTCCTGGGCCTGCACCCGGACATCGCCGACGTCGCGGTGATCGGCGTCCCGGACGCGCGCCTCGGCGAGGTCGGCAAGGCGTTCGCGGTCCGCCGCGCGGGGGCGACGGTGACGTCGGACGACCTGATCGCGTGGGCGCGCCGGGAGATGGCGAACTACAAGGTGCCGAGGGAGGTCGAGTTCGTGGGGGAGCTGCCGCGGAACGCGAGCGGGAAGGTGGTGAAGGGGGTGTTGCGGGGGAGGCGGTGAGGACTGCAACCAAGGGGCGCGGCGGACACGTCATATGAACAGGCGTCAGTAGGCCGAGCAGGCCGAACGACCAAGCAGCAGCACACGAACCACGGCACGAAGCACGGCACGAAGCACGGCACGAACCACGGCACGATGCACCGCTCGTCGCACCTTCCGCAGAGCACCGCCCACAGCGCGCAGCCTCACTCCTTGGAGCAGCCGGTGTCGTCCCCAGAGATCCCCATAACGCTCACCCCGCAGCAGGCCGCCGCAGGCGTGATCCTCACCGTCCAGCTGCCGACGGGCCCCACCCACATCACCATCCCGCCGTGCCGCGACGGCGACCTCGTCCCGGCGCGCGTCGGCGACGGTACGGTCCTGCTGCGCATCCGCGTCGGTGGCGCCGCGCAGACGCCCCGCAAGGGGGGATTCCTCGGCTGTCTGGTGCCGCTCGTGATCGCCGGCGTGATCGCGTTCCTCGTTTTTTCGAGCGACAGCGACGGCGACGACAGCGGCACCTCGGCCGCGCCCTCGCCGAGCTTCTCGTACGAGAACCCCCTCGACAGCGTGACGACCGCCCCGACCCCGGCCCCTGCCCCGACGACGGAGGATCCGCCGGACCCGTACACGAAGGGCACCTGCCTCAACGGTTCGCTTCCGGACTCGACGACCGCGCAGAGCGTCAGCGGCGTCGACGAGGTCCCGTGCTCGGCGTCGGACGCGCACTACCGCGTGATCCAGACGTTCCCGCTCACCTCGGACCTGAGCAGCTGCGAGAGCAACCCGAAGACGCAGTACGCCTTCTCCCACCGCTACACGATCAACGGCACGACGATCAACGAGTACGTCTACTGCCTGGTGGGGCTCGGCTCGTACGCGCGCGGTTAGCGACGGGCGCTTCCTCGGGGTACGCCGGAGGGGCCGGGCAGATGCCCGGCCCCTCCGTCTTGCGTGTCCGGGCGGCGGCGCGCCCCCGCGCTCTGTCCGTAGGGTCCCCCCGGGCCCTGCCGACGTCCCCCGAGCGCGTGCGCGGCTCGCTTCCGGACGGTTACGGTCCCGGCGGCTCCCCCGATGGCGCCGCCGCGACCGTCCCCGGCATGAGCCGGCCCCCGTCCCCCGTTCCCCCGTGGGCCGGCTCGGCTCTCTACTTGAGCGGCTCGCCCGTCGCGTGGGAGTCCAGCGGCTTGATGGGCGTACCCGTGGCGTGCGAGTCCATGGTCGTGACGTCCTCGCCGGTGGCGTGGGAGTCGAGCGGCTTGATGGGCGCGCCCGTGGCGTGCGAGTCCATGGAGGCGATGTCCTCGCCGGTCGCGTGCGAGTCGGTGGGCTTGACGTTGTCGGCCATGGAGCCAGCTCCTGAAGTCGATTGGGCAGTGTGGGACTGGGCCGTCCGCCCGGCAATTCCCCCGAGGACCGCCGGGCGGACGTCCAGGGCCGATCACCATAACGGTGGGGCCTCGTGTCGAACCGCCTGCCCCCCGACGCGACGCCTCGACAACCATGAGAGTGCCGTGCGGCGATAAACGATTGATGAACGTGCAGTCCGGGTCAGGCAACCGCCGCCGGACGCAGCAGCAGGCGGACGTCCCCGGCCTCGGGCGAACCCAGGTTCTCGAAGACGGCGAGCGCCTCGCTCCAGCACACCCGTGCCCGGTCCGTCTGCCCCAGCGCCGTGAGGCCGCGGCCGAGGACGGTCAGCACGTTGGCCCTGCGCCACTCCCCACCGATGCCGTGCAGCACCGACAGCGCCTGCTCGGCGTGGGCGGCCGCCGCGGGGTAGCGGCGGTCGGCGAGGTGGACCTCGGCGAGCCGGAACAGCGTCATGCCGTGCCACAGTTGCTGTCGGCTCTCCTGGAAGACGCCGAGCGCCTCGGTGAGGACCGCCCGGGCCTTCAGGGTCTGGCCGGACGCCGTCAGCGCCAGACCGAGGGCGTACTTGCCGTTGGCAAGCCGCAGGGCGTTGCCGGTGTCCGCCTCCTGGTAGAGGCCGATGCCCTGCGTCGCGAGTTCGACGGCGCTCGCGACCCGGCCCGTGGCGAGGTGGACGCGCGACAGGTTGCACAGCGCGCTCGCCTCCCCGGGCCTGTTCGCGTCCAGGCGGAACGCGTCCCGTGCCGCGGAGAGATGGGCCTCGGCGTCGGCGTGCCGGTTCTCGTACAGGGCGAGGATGCCCCGCTCGTTCGGCGCGTTCCCACACGTCCAGGGGTCCCCGGACGTGCGTCCGAGGTCCACCGCGAGCCGGGCCTCCTCGTCGGCCTCGTCGAACCGGCCGGCCGTGCTGTACGCCTGGGTGAGCGTGGTGCGGGCCCGCCCCTCGGAGCGGGCGTCGCCGAGCGCGCGGGCCGCGTCCCGGGCCGCCATCGCCGCCACCTCGTAGCGGCGGGCGTTGACCCCGGACTCGGCCAGGTCCTTCGTCGCCATCAGGAGGTCGACGGCCCGGCGCAGGGAGCCGTGTGTCAGAGACTGCTGGGCGCAGGCCAGGACGCAGTCGGCCTCGGCGTGGAGCCAGTCGAGGGCCTCGGCGTGGTCCGCGAACTCCAGCCCCGTCTGCTCGGTGGCCTCCAGGTGCGCGACGGTACGGTCCCCCGGGCGCTCGATCGCATACACCCGCGCCGCCGTCGACAGATAGAAGTCCAGCAGCCGCGACAGCGCCCGCTCCCGTTCCGCCGGCGGTTGTTCGTCGCGTTCGGCGCATGCACGCGCGTAGAGGCGGACCAGGTCGTGGTAGCGGTAGCGGCCGGGGGCCGCGGATTCGAGGAGGGAGGTGTCGACCAGGGCCTCCAGGAGGTCCTCCGTGTCCTGGGGCGGGAGGTCGAGCAGGGCGGCGGCGGCCGTCAGGGAGATGTCCGGGCCGTCCGCGAGGCCGAGGAGGCGGAACGCGCGGGCCTGGGCCGGTTCCAGCTGGCCGTAGCCGAGTTCGAAGGTGGCCTTGACCGCGAGGTCGCCCGCCTGGAGCTCGTCCAGGCGGCGCCGCTCGTCGGCGAGCTTGGCGGCCAGGACCGCGACCGTCCATGTGCGGCGGGCCGCGAGACGGGACGCGGCGATACGGATCGCCAGGGGCAGGAAGCCGCACGCCGCGACCACGTCGAGCGCCGCCTCGCGTTCCGAGGAGACGCGCTCCGCGCCGACGATCCGGGTGAAGAGCTGCAGCGCCTCCTCCGGTGACATCACGTCGAGGTCCACCAGGTGTGCGCCCGCCAGGTCCACCATCCGGATCCGGCTGGTCACCAGCGCCGCGCAGCCCGCCGTGCCCGGCAGCAGCGGGCGGATCTGGGCCGCGTCCCGCGCGTTGTCCAGCAGGACCAGGATCCGGCGGCCGTCGAGCGTCGAGCGGTACAGCGCCGCCCGCTCCTCCAGCGAGTCCGGGATCGAGGAGTCCGGCGTGCCGAGGGCCCGCAGGAACGCGCCCAGGACCGTCTCCGGCGCCGCCCAGTGGGAGCCCGCGCCCTGCAGGTCCACGTAGAGCTGCCCGTCGGGGAAGTGGGGGCGCGCCTCGTGTGCCACGTGCACGGCGAGTGTGGTCTTGCCGACGCCGCCGATGCCCGCGAGCGCCGAGACGGCCATCACGGACCCCTCGGCGGTGGCCAGCCGGTTGCCCAGCTCCCGTACGAACGGGGCGCGGCCGGTGAAATCGGGGACCGTGGCGGGGAGTTGGGCGGGGCGGGCCACGGTCGGGGCCGGGGCCGACTCCTCGACCGGGCGGGCCAGTTCGGCGTCCGCCCGGAGGATCCGCTGCTGGAGGCGGGAGAGCTCCGGGTTCGGGTCGACGCCCAGCTCGTCGGCGAGGAGCCGGCGGGTGTCCGCGTACACGGCGAGCGCCTCGGCCTGCCGTCCGCTGCGGTAGAGGGCCAGCATGAGCAGCTCGCGCAGGCGCTCCCGCAGCGGGTGCGCGGCCGTCAGCGCGGTCAGCTCGGAGACCGCCTCCGCGTGCGCGCCGGCCTCCAGGTCCATGTCGAGCCGGGTCTCCAGGAGCTGGAGCCGCCACTCCTCCAGGCGCGTCCGCTGCGTCTCGGCGTACGGCCCCGGGACGGAGGCCAGCGCCTCGCCGTCCCACAGCCCGAGGGCCTTGTTGAGCCGCGACCGGGCGGCCGCGCGGTCGCCGGCGCCGCGCAGCTTGTCGGCCTCGGACGCCAGGTCCTGGGCGACGTTCAGGTCGAGGGCGCCGGAGCGGGCCGTACGGATGGCATAGCCGCCCGACTCGCTGACCAGGACCCCCGCGCCGAGGATCTTGCGCAGCCGCGAGGCGTACGTCCGTACCGCCGCCAGGGCCTGCGAGGGCGGCTCCTCGCCCCAGATGGCATCGATCAGCTCGGAGGCGGTGGCCGTGCGCCCGTCGCGCAGCAGGAGCGCGGCGAGCAGCGCCCGCTGCTGCGGGGAGCCGGAGGGGAGGGCGGTGCCGTCGCGCCAGGCGCGGACCGGGCCGAGCACGCCGAAGCGCAGGTCGTGACCGACGTCGTCGGCACCTGTCGACGGAGCCCGTTGCTCCGGAACCCGCGGGCCGTTCTCACGGACCATAGCTCCCCCTGCCCACCGCTGGTTTCGCCCAAGACAGTCTGCCTTGTCCGGAGGGGGCGCGTCAGCATCGGGTGACTGTCTGCACAAGTCCTGCCACATGATTCGGCCGACCAGACAGCTGACGGGTCGTCAGATGAGCGCTACCGTGAAACGCATGGAGACCTTCCCGAAGATCATCTCGGTGGACGACCACACCGTGGAGCCGCCTCACGTCTGGCGGGACCGGCTCCCGTCCAGGTATCGCGACACCGGACCCCGGATCGTCCGCGCACCGCTGAAGGAAATGACCTTCCTCGGCGGCAAGTTCGCCCCCGTCATGGGCGCCAAGGGCGACGACGGGCCGATCGGCGACTGGTGGGTGTACGAGGACCTGCACCGGCCGCTCACCCGCCTCGACACCGCCGTCGGCTACGACCGGGACGAGATCAAGCTCGAGGTCATCACCTACGAGCAGATGCGCCCGGGCTCGTACTCCGTGCCCGACCGGCTCGCCGACATGGACGTCAACCACGTCCAGTCCGCCCTCTGCTTCCCCACCTTCCCCCGCTTCTGCGGGCAGACCTTCACCGAGGCGGGCGACCGCGAACTCGGGCTCCTCGGGATCCGCGCCTACAACGACTGGATGGTGGAGGAGTGGTGCGGGCCCGAGGCCCACGGGCGGCTGATACCGCTCACCCTCATCCCGCTCTGGGACGCCGACCTCGCCGCCGAGGAGGTCAGGAGGAACGCCGCCCGGGGCGTGCGCGCCGTCGCCTTCTCGGAGATACCGCCCCACCTCGGCCTCCCTTCCATCCACACGGACTACTGGGACCCCTTCCTGCGGGCCTGCGACGAGACCGGCACGGTCGTCGCCATGCACATCGGCTCCTCCAGTCGGATGCCGTCCACCTCCGCCGACGCCCCGCCGGCCGTCGGCTCCACCATCACCTTCGCCAACTGCTGCTTCTCGATGGTCGACTGGCTGATGAGCGGCAAGTTCGAGCGCTTCCCCCACCTCAGGATCATGTACGCGGAGGGCCAGATCGGCTGGATCCCGTACATCCTCGAACGCGCCGACGTCGTCTGGGAGGAGAACCGGGGCTGGGGCGGCGTGGCCGAGAAGGTGCTGCGCCCGCCGTCGGAGCTCTTCGCCGAGCACGTCTACGGCTGCTTCTTCGACGACGCCTTCGGGCTGCGGAACCTCGACGCGATCGGCGTCGGGAACGTCCTCTACGAGACGGACTACCCGCACTCGGACTCCACCTGGCCCAAGTCCCGCGAGGTCGGCGAGGCGCAGATGGGTCACCTGGCACCGGACGTCGTGGACCGGATCGTGCGCGGCAACGCGATCGAGCTGCTGGGGCTCACGGCGGAGGGGCTCTGGGTGCCGTAGCGGAAGGGGCGGGAGCGCCGGCCCGGCAGGGCGGCGGTTGTTCCGGCGCGGCCCTTGCCTCATGGCGCGGTGGCCGTGACTATGGGGCCCTTCATCTTCTGACGGATCGTCAGTTAAGGGGTCCCTCATGGTCGTCTTCGGCATGCAGCTCCCGGTCCAGTCGCAGAGCACCCTCTACGCCGAGCCCTGGGAGGCCGGAGCGGGCCCCGAGGACCTGCTGGAGATCGCCCGCGTCGCCGACCGCTCCGGCTTCGACTACCTCGCGAGCTGCGACCACGTCGCCATCCCGCGCCGGCTCGCCGGGCCCATGGGCACCGTCTGGTACGACCCGGTCGCCACGCTCTCCTTCCTGGCCGCGGCCACCGAGCGCGTCCGGCTGCTCTCGCACGTCGCCGTCGTCGGCCTGCGCCACCCACTGGTGACGGCCAAGGCGTACGCGACCCTCGACCACCTCTCCGGCGGCCGCCTGGTCCTCGGGGTCGGTGCCGGGCACGTGCAGGAGGAGTTCGAGGCGGTCGGCGCGGACTTCGTGCGCCGCGGCCCGGTCCTCGACGAGACGATCGACGCGCTCCGGACGGCCCTCGGGCCGGAGGAGTTCCCGGAGCACACGGGCGAGCGGTTCGCGTTCAAGGACCTCGGGCAGCGGCCCCGGCCCGCCCAGGCGCGGGTGCCGATCTGGGTCGGCGGCTCCTCGCCGGCCGCCGTGCGGCGTGCCGCGCTCAGGGGCGACGGCTGGCTGCCGCAGGGCGACCCCCGGGGCAAGCTGGCCGCGCAGATCGCCCGGCTCAAGGGGCTCCGCGAGGACGCCGGGATCACCGAGCCGATCACCGTCGGGGCGATCACCGAGGCGCTGTACGTCGGCGAGGCAGGCTGGGAGGTCGGCCGGCGCACGCTGACGGGCAAGCCGGAGGCCCTGGCCGAGTCGCTGAACGCGTACGGCGCGATGGGCGTGCACCAGATCCAGGTCCGGTTCCGCTCCCGGAGCCGTACCGAACTCACCGATCAGATGGCGGCGTTCGCCGCCGAGGTCGCCCCCCACCTGAGCTGAGGAGTTGGACGGACATGGGCAAGCTGGACGGGCGGGTCGTCGTCGTCACGGGCGCGGCGCGCGGGCAGGGCGAGCAGGAGGCGCGGCTCTTCGCCGCCGAGGGGGCGCGGGTCGTCCTCGGGGACGTCCTCGACGCCCCCGGCGAGGCGCTGGCCAAGGAGCTGGGGGAGGAGCGGGCGGTCTACGTCCACCTCGACGTCACGAGCGAGGAGGACTGGGCGGCGGCGGTCGCCGTCGCCAAGGAGCGCTTCGGCCGGATCGACGGCCTGGTCAACAACGCGGGCATCCTGCGCTTCAACGAGCTGGTCTCCACCCCGCTCGAGGAGTTCCAGGCGATCGTCTCGGTCAACCAGGTGGGCTGCTTCCTGGGGATACGGACGGTCGCGCCCGAGATCGAGGCGGCCGGCGGCGGCACGATCGTCAACACCGCCTCGTACACGGGGGTGACGGGCATGGCGGGCGTCGGCGCGTACGCGGCCACCAAGCACGCCGTGCTCGGGCTCACCCGGGTCGCCGCGCTGGAGCTGGCGGCGAAGAAGATCCGGGTCAACGCGGTCTGCCCCGGCGCGATCGACACCCCGATGAGCAATCCGGAGGGCGTCGACCCGGAGGCGACGGCGGGGCTGTACCAGAAGCTCGTGCCGATGGGGCGGATCGGGAAGCCGGAGGAGGTGGCGGCCCTCGCGCTCTTCCTGACCGCCGACGACTCCTCGTACATCACGGGCCAGCCCTTCGTCATCGACGGCGGCTGGCTGGCGGGCGTGGCGCTGTTCTGACGTCTCGTCAGGTATTGACTGACCCGTCACGCGATGCGACAGTCGGGCACATCGAGAATCTGACGATACGTCAGAAACAACGAGGACGGTGAACCCCTTGGAATTCGGGATCTTCGTACAGGGATACGTCGGCAAGCGCGCCGAGACCGATCCCGAGGCCGAGCACAAGGCACTGATGGAGGAGACCGAGTACGTCATCCAGGCGGACACGTCCGGGTTCAAGTACGCCTGGGCCTCCGAGCACCACTTCCTGGAGGAGTACTCCCACCTCTCGGCGAACGACGTCTACCTCGGGTACCTCGCCCACGCGACCGACCGGATCCACCTCGGCTCCGGCATCTTCAACCCGCTCGCCCCCGTCAACCACCCGGTCAAGGTCGCCGAGAAGGTCGCCATGCTCGACCACCTCTCCCAGGGGCGGTTCGAGTTCGGCTCGGGGCGCGGTGCCGGTTCCCACGAGATCCTCGGGTTCATGCCGGGCATCACCGACATGAACCACACGAAGGAGATCTGGGAGGAGACGATCGCCGAGTTCCCCAAGATGTGGCTCCAGGACGAGTACGTCGGCTTCCAGGGCAAGCACTGGTCCCTGCCGCCGCGCAAGGTCCTGCCCAAGCCGTACGGGAAGTCCCACCCGGCCATGTGGTACGCGGCCGGGTCGCCGTCCTCGTACGCCATGGCGGGGAAGAAGGGGCTCGGCGTCCTCGGGTTCAGCGTGCAGAAGGTCTCCGACATGGAGTGGGTCGTCGAGTCGTACAAGACGGCGATCAAGGAGGCGAAGGCGGTCGGCGACTTCGTCAACGACAACGTCATGGTCACCTCGACCGCGATCTGCGCCGAGACCCATGAGAAGGCCGTCGAGATCGCGGTCGGCGGCGGGCTCAACTACCTGCAGTCGCTGCTCTTCCGCTACCACGACACGTTCCCGCGGCCGGAGGGCATCCCGGAGTGGCCGGAGCTGCTGCCGGAGTACAGCGCGGAGATCATCGAACTCCTCATCGCGGAGGAGCTGATGATCTGCGGGGACCCGGAGGAGGTCCTCGGCCAGTGCAAGCGGTGGGAGCAGGCGGGGGCCGACCAGCTCTCGTTCGGGCTGCCGATCGGGATCTCGTACGAGGACACGATGAACACGATCAAGCTGATCGGCGAGCACGTGATCCCCAAGATCGACACGGACCCGGTCCACCGCACGACCCGCTTCCGGCAGCAGGCCGGGGAGTAGGGCCCCATACCGGGGCGGTGTCTTCCCGGACCACCACCCCGTACCGGCCCCGGTCGGGGACGTCGTAGCCGCGGCCGGCTACCGCGTCCCCGGCCGGGGCATGTCCGGCGTACGAAGGAAGGGACCCCATGCTCGACCACCTGATCAAGGGCGCCACCGTCGTCGACGGGACCGGCGCCCCCGCCCGCGTCGCCGACGTCGGCATACGTGACGGGCGGATCGTCCTCGCCGAGCCCGACGCCGTCGCGAGGACCAGCGAGGACGCCACCGGTCTGGTCCTCGCCCCCGGCTTCGTCGACCCGCACACCCACTACGACGCCCAGCTCTTCTGGGACCCCTTCGCCACGCCCTCCATGAACCACGGCGTCACCACCGTCGCCGGCGGCAACTGCGGCTTCACCCTCGCCCCGCTCCACCCGGACCGGCCCGAGGACGCCGACTACACGCGCCGCATGATGTCCAAGGTCGAGGGCATGGCCCTCAAGGCCCTGGAGGAGGGCGTCGACTGGAGCTGGTCCTCCTTCGGCGAGTACCTCGACGCCCTCGAAGGGCGGATCGCCGTCAACGCGGGCTTCATGGTCGGCCACTGCGCCCTGCGCCGGTACGTCATGGGGGCCGACGCCGTCGGCGGGCGGCCCACCCCCGAGCAGCTCGACCGCATGACCGCCCTGCTCCACGACGCCATGAACGCCGGCGCCTGGGGCCTTTCGACCACCCAGTCCGCCACCCACTCCGACGGCGACGGCGCCCCCGTCGCCTCCCGCCACGCCACCCCCGAAGAGCTCGTCGCTCTCTCCCGGGCCGTCGGCGAGCACGAGGGCACCCAGCTCGAAGCGATCCTGGCCGGCTGCCTGGACCAGTTCTCCGACGACGAGATCGACCTCTTCGTCGCCATGACGGCCGCCGCCGGACGCCCCCTGAACTGGAACGTCCTCACCATCGACGCCGCCGTCCCCGAACGCGTCCCGCGCCAGCTCGTCGCCTCCGAACGCGCCCGCGCCTCCGGCGGCCGGATCGTCGCGCTCACCATGCCGATCCTGACCCCCATGAACATGTCGCTGGGTACGTTCTGCGCCCTCAACCTCATCCCCGGCTGGGGCGAGATCCTCGGCCTCCCCGTCCCCGAGCGGATCGCGAGGCTCCGCGACCCGGAGGTCCGCGCCGAGATGCTGCGCCGCGCCGACTCCAAGGAGGCCGGTGTCTTCCGACGGCTCGCCCACTTCGGCCGCTACGTCATAGGGGACACGTACTCCAAGGAGAACGACGGTCTCACAGGGCGCGTCGTGAACGACATCGCCGCCGAGCGCGGCCAGGACCCCTTCCAGTGCCTCGTCGAGATCTGCGCCAACGACGATCTGAAGACCGTGCTGTGGCCCATGCCCTCCGACAACGACCCGGCCTCCTGGGCGCTGCGCCGCGAGACCTGGGAGCACGAGGACGTGATGCTGGGCGGCTCCGACGCCGGTGCGCACCTGGACCGCATGTGCGGCGCCCCGTACACCACCCGCTTCCTCGGCGACTGTCTGCGCGGCCGCAAGCTGGTGCCGCTGGAGCAGGCGGTGAAGATGCTCAGCGACGACCCGGCCCGGCTCTTCGGGCTGCGCGAGCGCGGCCGGATCGCGGAGGGCTTCCACGCCGACCTGGTCCTCTTCGACCCCGAGCGGATCGACGCCGGCCCGGCCACGCTCGTGCACGACCTGCCCGGCGACAGCCCCCGGCTCGACTCGCGGGCGACGGGGGTCGTCTCCGTCCGCGTCAACGGCGTGGAGACCATCCGCGACGACGAGGTGACCGGCGCGATCCCCGGCCGGGTGCTGCGCTCCGGCCGCGACACGAGGACGGTGTCCACGCGATGACGCTTTCCGAGAGGCTCTACATAGGGGGCGAGTGGATCGAGCCCGACGGCGGGCACTACGAGGTGGTCAACCCGGCCACCGAGGAGGTCGTCGGCCTCGCGCCCGAGGCCTCCCGCCGACAGGTGTACGACGCGGCCGGCGCCGCCCGCGAGGCCTTCGCGACCTGGTCCCGTACGAAGCCGGAGGAGCGCGCCGCGATCCTCGACCGGGCCGCCGACCTGATGGCCCGCGACGCCGAGGCGAACGTCGTGCTCGCACAGGCGGAGACCGGCGCCACCACCGGTACCGCGCGCGGCATGCAGGTCGCCGTCGGCTCCTCGCGGTTCCGGCGGTACGCGCGCGGCGCCCTGGAGCCCGTCGAGCAGGCGCTGCCCCCGCAGATCAACGAGGCCGGGCCGATGGGCAAGGCCGGGATCTTCGGCGCGGTGGCGGTGCGCCGCCCGGTCGGCGTGGTCACCTGCATCACCTCCTACAACAACCCCTGGGCCAACCCGGCGGGCAAGATCGCCCCGGCGCTCGCGATGGGCAACACGGTCGTGGTCAAGCCCGCCCCGCAGGATCCGCTCTCCGTCTTCGCGATGGCCAGGGCCCTGGAGGAGGCGGGGGTCCCGCCGGGCGTGGTCAACGTCGTCACGGGGACGAGCACCGCCGTCGGGGAGGCGGCCGTCGACTCGCCCGAGGTCGACATGGTCTCCTTCACCGGCTCCACGGCCGTCGGGCAGCGGATCGGCGAGGTCTGCGGCCGGGCGCTGAGGCGGCAGCTGATGGAGCTGGGCGGCAAGGGCGCGGCGCTGGTCTTCGACGACGCGGACCTCGACTCGGCCGTGATGGGCATCGGCACGACCTTCTCCTTCTACAGCGGACAGATCTGTACGGCGCCGACCCGGGTGCTCGCCCAGCGCGGGATCCACGACCGCCTGATCGAGAAGCTCACCGGCTACCTCGGCTTCATGAAGGTGGGCGACCCGACCGTCCAGGGCACGGTCGTGGGCCCGGTGATCTCGGCGGCCCACCGTGACCGGGTGGAGTCGTACATCGAGCTGGGGCGGAAGGAGGGCGCCACGGTGGTCGCGGGCGGGGAGCGTCCCGCGATGGAGAAGGGCTTCTACGTGGCCCCGACCCTGCTCGCGGACTGCACGAACGAGATGCGGGTGGTCCGGGAGGAGATCTTCGGCCCGGTCGTCGTGGTCGTCCCCTTCGACGACGAGGAGGAGGGCGTCGCGCTGGCCAACGACAGCGACTACGGGCTGCTCGACTACGTGTGGTCGGGGGACGTGGCCCGCGCATTCCGTATCGCGGCCCGGCTCCGGGCGGGCGGCGTCGGGGTCAACACGATCGGACGGAACATGGAGGCGCCGTTCGGCGGGTTCAAGAAGAGCGGTGTGGGGCGGGACGTGGGCTCCTACGCCCTGCACGCGTACAGCGAGACGCAGGCGGTGGTCTGGCCCGGCTGACCCCCTCCCCGTACGGCCCGGAAAATACTTCGGGAAATTTTAGAAACGGACATTTGGGGCGCTGCTGCGGTTCCCGTATATCGGACGGTCTCCTGGAACGCCTACCAATCGCTCGGTGCGACCGGGCGGTCGATCTTTCAATCAATGCCGATGGGGCGTTGCTGCCCTCTTAATGCAAGGTGAAGATCGGCCAAAATCGCGGACTGAAGGCCTCCGGATGTGGAAACCGCAGCACTTAACGTCCTGTTCATGACTCAGGTGGAAGCACGGCCACAGGCCGGAGACACGGTAAGGGGCGTCGCCGCCACGGGCGACACCAACGGCGTACAGACCAAGGGACTCGGCAAGAACTCCGTCGGACTGATGGGCGGCGCCGTCATCGGCATCTCGACCGTCGCCCCCGTCTACTGTCTGACCTCCACGCTCGGCCCGACGGTCGGCGAGGTCGGACTCCAGATGCCCGCGATCTTCCTCGCGGGCTTCCTCCCGATGCTGCTCGTCGCGTTCGCATACCGCGAGCTGAACCGGGCCCTCCCGGACTGCGGCACCTCCTTCACCTGGTCCGTGAAGGCGTTCGGCCCGAAGATCGGGTGGATGTGCGGCTGGGGCCTGCTGGTAGCCACCATCGTCGTCCTGTCCAACCTCGCCGGCGTCGCCACGTCCTTCTTCTGGCTCACCGCGGGCGAGATCAGCGGTAGTGAGAGCATCGCCGCCCTCGACGACAACAAGGCCGTCCACATCCTCACGACGCTGGTCTTCATCGGCATCGCCACGGCGATCAGCTACCGCGGCATCACGGCCACCAAGTGGGTCCAGTACGCCCTCGTCGGCCTCCAGCTCACCGTCATCGTAATCTTCGCCTTCATGGCGATCAGCAAGGCCGACACGGTCGCCGGGTCGCTCGACTTCTCCCTCACCTGGCTGAACCCCTTCGGCGTGGAGTCGTTCTCCGCCTTCACCGCCGGTCTCTCCCTGTCGATCTTCATCTACTGGGGCTGGGACGCCTGCCTGTCCATCAACGAGGAGAGCACCGGCAGCGCCCGCACCCCCGGCCGCTCCGCCTTCCTCGCCATGGTCGTCATCGTCGCCTCGTACCTGCTGGTCGCGATCGCCGTGCAGATGTACGCCGGCGTCGGCGAGGAGGGCACCGGCCTCGGCAACCCGGACACCTCCGACAACGTCTTCGCCGTCCTCGCCGGCCCGGTCATGGGCTCCGGCCTCGGCATCCTGCTCTTCGTCGCCGTCCTCGCCTCGGCCGCCGCCAGCCTCCAGACGACCTTCATCCCGGTCGCCCGCACCGCGCTCGCCATGAGCACGTACGAGGCGCTGCCCCCGGCCTTCGCCCGGATGAACCCGCGCTTCAAGACGCCGGGCCGCGCCACCGTGTGGGCGGGTGTCGCCACCGGAGTGTTCTACGCGGTGATGAGCCTGGTCAGCGAGAACGTCCTCGTCGACACGATCTACGCGCTCGGCCTGATGATCTGCTTCTACTACTCGATCACGGCCTTCGCCTGCGTCTGGTTCTTCCGTAAGGAGCTGACCGGCTCCTTCACCAACCTGATGGTCAAGGGCATCCTGCCCGGCGTCGGCGGCCTCATGCTGACCGCCGTCTTCGGCAAGACCCTCTACGACATGTGGGACCCGGCCTACGGCAGCGGCTCGTCCGTCCTCGGCGTCGGATCGGTCTTCGTGATCGGTGTCGGCCTGCTGCTCGTCGGCTTCGTGATCATGCTCGTCATGCAGCGCAAGAGCCCCGCGTTCTTCCGGGGCGAGGTGCTGACGAAGGAGACGCCGTCGCTGGTGGTGGCCGACTGACCGTCGCCGTACCCACCTGAGTCCTGAACGCGCGAGGTGGCGGAACCCGAAGTCCGGGTCCCGCCACCTCGCGCGTTTCCGCGTGCGCGGGCTCACCGCCCGGGCAGCAGACCCCCGACGGCCGTGTGGGCGGCCGACATGTCGGAGGGCCGCTCCTGCGGGTTCAGGAGGCCGCTCAACGGGACGACGGACGGCAGGTTGGCGTTGCCCAGGTCGGCGGTGTCGGCAACGGCCGAACCGGCGGCGCCGACGCTCCCCGCGAGGACGAGACCGGTCAGGGCCAGGTTACGGATCTTCTTCATGCCGCCCCAACGACCGGCACCCCCGCCAGGTGGCGGAGGCATCGGCCGTACGGGCGGACCTGGAGCCCTCCCCTGTAAGGCTCCAGGTGCCGCGGGGCAGTGCGGCCCGGTGGCTCTACGAGCGTGAGGGCTCCGTCGCCGAGTCCGAGGACCCCATCGACGTCCTCCTGGTACGCGAGGCGGGAGCGGTCAGAGGGCCACGCCCGCCGGCTGCCGGACGGTGACGTTGAGCCGGTTGAACAGGTTCGTGAGGCTGACCATCAGCACGATCGCCGCGAGCTGCTGCTCGTCGAAGTGGTCGGCCGCCGCGTCCCACACCGCGTCCGGCACCGCGTCCGAGGTGTCGGCGATCCGCGTCGCGTACTCGGCCAGCGCGAGCGCGGCCCGCTCCTCGTCGGAGAAGTGCGGCGACTCGCGCCAGGCGGAGACGGCGAACAGCTTCTCGTCGCTCACGCCGGCCTTCCGGGCGCCCTTGACGCCGTACTCGACACAGAAGCCGCAGCCGTTGATCTGGCTGGCCCGCAGGTGCACCAGCTCCAGCGTCGACTCCGGCACACCACCCTGCCGGGTGGCCTTCACAAGACCCTGGATGGCCGCGCCGGCGTCCGGGAGGAGGTAGGCGGGGTTGGTCATCCGGGGGGTGATCGCGTGCTGCATGGTGGTCGCTCCTTCAGCGGTCCGTGGTGCGTGTTCCGTTGCCTTCACCGCACTGACGGACCGCGCGACGCGGATGTGACACGACCGGAGAAGTTTTTCCCGGAGAACTTTCAGGAAGCCGGTTCCGCGATCAGCGCCGTGCCGACCGTGCGGAAGCCGAGACGCCCGTACAGCCGGGCCACGCTCTCGTCCGTCGCCGACAGGAAGACGGTCTCCACCCCGTGCGAGCGCGCGTCGGCGACCAGCGCGGCGCTCACCGCGAGGCCCAGACCCCGGCGGCGGGCGGTCGGCAGGGTTCCGACGCCGACGACCTCCGAGACGGTGCCCACCGGCTGGTGCTGCCCGGCGGAGAGCACGGTGCCGTCCGCGTCCAGGGCGGCGGCGAGCCGGGTGAAACCCGCTCGGACGCGGACCGCGAGGTGCGTGGCCGCCACGGGCGAGGGTTCGACCCCGAAGGCCGCGTACGGGACTGCGGCGGCCGACGGCAGCCCGGGATCGTCGTGGTCCATGATCCGTACGGTCACGCCAGCGGGCGCGGGGGCCGGCGCGCCCTCCCCTTCCAGGACCATCAGCGGGTGCTCGTGGACCACGAGCCCGCTCTTCTCGACGGCCGCCCGCAGCCCCGGCGTCGTCTCCGCCACCCACTCGAACGCCTCCGGCACCCCCAGCTCGCGCTGCCGCGCCCGCACCCGATCCACGTCGCCGAGCGCCACCTCCCCGGTGTGCCCGAGCGCGGGCCGCGCGTAGTACGGCCACCCGTCCCCGTCCCGTACGAACAGGGTCAGCGGCCCGAACTCCTCGGCGCGGGCGGCGGATCGGGGAACGGCGTCGTAGTACGTCTCAAGGCGGCTCAGCATGTCCGCCATCCAAGCAGCCGGGCCCACGTCCGCACAGCTGGATTTCCCCTGGTCCCGGGCGATCGGGGCGTCGGGCCGAAGCTGACAGGATGGAGCCATGACCGAGATCCTCACGCCCCGTCTCCTCCTGCGCCGCTGGACCGACGACGACCTCGTCCCGATGGCCGAGATCAACGCCGACCCCGAGGTGATGCGGTGGGTCGGTGACGGGTCCACCCTCGATCTGGAGGAGACCGCCGAGGCCATCGAGCGGTGGGAGGAGGAGTGGGACGAGGAGGGGTTCGGGCTCTTCGCCGTCGAGCTGCTCGGCTCCGGGGAGCTGATCGGCTTCACCGGGCTCTCCGTGCCGGAGTTCCTGCCCGAGCTGCGGCACGAGGTGGAGATCGGCTGGCGGCTCGGGCGGCCCTTCTGGGGTCAGGGGTACGCCTCCGAGGCCGCGCACGCGGCCCTGGAGTTCGCGCTCCAGGACCGCGGACTCGACCGGGTGGTCGCCATCACCCACATCTCGAACACGGCCTCCGAGAACGTCATGCGCAAGCTCGGCATGGTCCCGGAGCGCGACACGACCCACCCGGTCTTCGGCGTCCCGCTCCGCGTGCACGCGATCGACCTCAGCGAGTACCAGGGGTGAGCCGGCGGGCGGCATCCAGGAACACCGGGTTCGTGAAGGCCACCAGCGCGCCCGGCAGGGGCGGCAGCGTCGCCGGGTGCCGTACCTCCGCCCGTACGTAGGAGGCGTAGGCGGCCGTCGTCAGCCACTCCACGGGCCCGCCCGCCGCCGGAGCCGTGTGCAGCACGCCCTGGTCCGTGACGAAGCGGACCGTCGCGCCCTCCGGCGCGCCGGTCACCGCGAGCCGTACCGTCACCGGCTCGTCCGTGGGGACCCGCAGCCGCTCACCGATCCCGGCCCTCCGCCCCCGCCCGTCGGTGACCGAGAAGTCCAGGGAGACCGCCGAGGACTCGGCGACGTACGACCGGCCCGCGCGCAGCCCCTCCAGGATCGCCTGCCGGCTCAGCTCGTCCGCCAGGACCACGGTCTGCGGGGTGCCGACCCGGTCCGGGTCGCGGTGGGCGTCGCTGTTGCCCATCGCCGGCGTCCAGCGGCCCTGGGCGAGCGCCCCGTCCCAGCCGGCCAGCGACACCTCGTCGTCCGGGGTGTACGGGCCGTTCCACACCTCGACCGCGTCCGCGTCGCCGAAGCCGAACTTCCAGTTGCAGCCGATGCAGGTGGCGTGCGGGTGTGCCGGGACGACCAGGCCGCCCGCCCGGCGGATCGCCCGGGCGAAGTGGCCGAAACGGTTCTCCCGCGCCCGGTAGCGCCAGTCCACGAACGTGCCGGGGTCCGTGCCGAGCGCCAGGACGTGACCGTTGCGCGTGGTGACCTCCTCGCCGAGCAGGACCAGCAGGTCGTCCCCGGCGAGCTCCGCCCACGCGCCGTGCCCGGCGTGCGTGTTGTGCTCGGTGACGGTGAGGAAGTCGAGCCCGGCGGCCCGCGCGAGCGCGGCGACCTCGGCGGGCGTGCGGCGGCCGTCCGAGTACACGGTGTGCAGATGGCTGTCGCCCCGGTACCAGGACCTGCCCCGCCCCTCGGCCCGCTCAGGGGGATACACCGGCCGGACCACGGGCAGCGAGGCGCCGAGGCGGAGGGTGATCGTCACCGAGTACGTCAGCCCCTGCGGCGCCACGGTGTACGGCGCGAGCACCACGAACCAGGTCCCGGCCTTCAGCGGTCCGGGCACGTAGCCGGGCGTCGCCTCGTCGGTGCGCAGGAAGAACTCCTTGCGCGCCCCGCCGGACCAGCCCCGGAAGCCCTCCCCGCCCAGCTCCGTGCCGCGCTGGTCGAAGATGCCGATGTCGAGGGCGTTGCCCTGGGTCCCGGCGGGGACGGCCGGCCGTTCGTAGCTGTAGGCGACATGGATCTCGCGGACCCCGCGCGGGATCTCGACCGGGAGGTACACGTAGTCGGGGGAGCCGGGCGGCAGCGTGCCGCCGACCGTCCGCGTGCGTTCCCCGGTGGGGCTGTCGGCGTGGGCGAAGCTCACGCTTCCCAAGGTAAGGGCGGAGGCGACGCTCGTCGTCAGGAGCGTTCGTCGGGTCGGTTCGCTCATGTCCGGCACCCTCGTAGTAGGGCGTGAACTCCCGGACAACGCAAGAAGCCTGACGCGTCGAACCTCTCGGAAATCCCCGCTCCACGGCCTACCGTGCCGCTATGCGGATCTCGACCACGATCTTCCTGACCGACGAGACCATCACGCCCGTGCGGCTCGCGCGCGAACTGGAGCAGCGCGGCTTCGCCGGCCTGTACCTCCCCGAACACACCCACATCCCGGTCGAGCGGACCACGCCCTACCCGGCGGCCGGCACCGAACTGCCCCGGGAGTACGGCCGTACGCTCGATCCGTTCGTCGCCCTCGGGCAGGCCGCCGCCGTCACCGAGCGGCTCGGGATCGGTACGGGCGTCACGCTGGTCACCGAGCACGACCCGATCGCGCTCGCCAAGCAGATCGCGACGCTCGACCACCTCTCGGGCGGGCGCTTCACCCTCGGCGTCGGCTTCGGCTGGAACAAGGAGGAGGCCGCCGACCACGGCGTGGAGTGGGCGACGCGGCGCGAGCTGAGCCGTGAGCGGATGGCGCTGATGCGGGCGCTGTGGAAGGCCGAACCGACCGCGTACGAGGGGGAGTTCGGGGTGTCGGTACGGGCGTCCTTCGCGTACCCCAAGCCGGTGGGCGGCGCCCCGCGCACGCTGCTCGGCGGGGCGGCGGGCCCGAAGCTCTTCGCCCAGATCGCCGAGTACGGGGACGGCTGGATGCCGATCGGGGGACGCGGCCTGTCGCAGTCGATGCCGGTGCTCCAGGAGGCCTGGGAGCAGGCGGGCCGCGACCCGAAGGCCCTCCAGGTCGTCCCGTACGCGGTCCTGCCGAACCCGGGGAAGCTGGCGCACTACGCGGAGCTGGGCTGCGAGGAGGTCGTGCTCCAGCTGCCGCCGGCCGGGGAGGCGGAGGTGCTGAGGGTCCTCGACGAGTACGCCCAGTACCTCTGACGGTTCACTTCAGGGTCGGCGGCTTCAGGTCCTGGACGGCCTCGTCGCCGCCGACGCCGTCCGGGGCGTAGGCGCAGGACATCGCGGTGAAGCCGTCGAGGGTCTGCCAGTGGGACCACCAGGTGACGACGATCCGCTCGGAGTCGGGGTCGTCCTCGTCGCGCCGGGCGCGCAGGTCCCAGTCGTCGCCGCTCGCGGAGAAGTCGGTGATGTCCCAGCCGGTCTTCTCCAGATGGGCGCGGAGCCGGCGCAGGGCGGGCATGCCCTCCTGCTCGGAGACGCCGGCGATCCGCCAGTTGTGACCGAGCCGGTAGGAGCCCTCGACGGGTTCGTCGGCGATCGACTCCAGGCCGGTCGGGTAGCAGGTCTCGGCGGTGACCGTGTTCTCGGCGGCGTGGTTGTCCCCGCCCGCCGTGACCGGCGGCAGCTCGCCGCCGATCCCGGCGACGTCGTACAGCTCCTGCGTCCGCGCGGCGGCCCGCTGGACCATCGCGTCCGGGGCGACCACGGGATACCCCTCGTCGGTCCCGCGCTCGACGGCGTACACGACGACGAGCCCGAGAACGAGCAGCACGGGCAGCGCGACCGCCGCGATCACCACGAAGAAGATGCCCCGCACCGCCTTCCGCAGCACCGCCGCCCCCGGCTCGGTCACGTCGTCCATCAGCTCACCGTTCGTCATGATCACGACGGTAGGACCCGACGGGACGCCTGGGTATCGGCGCGAGAGCTCAGGCGGGGTGGGGGCGGGTACTCACCTTGACTTCGGAATACGTTCCGAAGTATGGTCGAGGCATGGTGACCCAGACTGTCTCGTTCTCCGAGCTCTCCAAGAACTCGAAGCGAGTCTCCGAGACGCTCGACACGGCGCAACGCCTGCTCGTCACTCGGCGGGACGGGCAGGACCTCTACCTCACCACGGCTCGTCACGACCAGGAGAGGGAGGAGACGGCCGAGATCACCGCGCGCCTGCTCGCCGCGCTCCTCGCGGCCGACGATGGTGCCCGAGCCATAGCGCGAGCGCTTCCGGCGGTCTTTCCCTGGGTGCGGCACCTCTCCGACGATGAGCTCAGGGAGTTCGTCCAGGAGCTCGTCGACGCGACATACGACGCCGTGCAGTTGGACGTCCACGCGAACCTGCACCGAGCGATCGTGGAATGGCGGGCGACAGCGCGCATCCTCGCCGATCCATCGCTGACTGCGACGCTCACCCGAGCGCTCCCCGACGAGGACCACGGTGAGGTGTCCGTGCCGTGAGCCCGAAGCGGGGGGATGACGTCGCCCCACCGGCGATCGGCACGGAGTGGCGGCTGCGGTTCGCGACGAACGAGGCGGCCAAGGGGTGGGGTGAACTCGCGGCGGAGGCGCCGGGAAACACCCGGCGATGCTTCGAGGCGCTGCGCCGGGACCCCGTGGCTCACGGGGACCCCGACCGGCAGCACCGTCTGCGTGGCCGCCTGGCCACCGGCATGCTGGGCGGCCGTGCCTACCCCCAGTGGGAGTACGAAGTCACCGCAGGGGGTCGCGTGCGCTACCTGGTCGACGAGGCGCGTCGCATGGTGCATCTGGTCTACGCGGCGCCACGGCATCCCAAGGACACGGAGTGAGCGGACCCAGTGTTCGGGGGGAGGTCCGGGGGCGGGAGGTCACTCGTATGCTCGGTCCATGACGGATCAGCAGCCCGGAGCGGCAGAACGGCCCACCGAGAACGCCATGCGCCGCGCCCTCAAGCGGGCCAGGGACGGGGTCGCGCTCGACGTCGGCGAGGCCGCCGTGCTGCTCCAGGCGCGGGGCGCCGATCTGGACGATCTCGCCGCCTCCGCCGCACGCGTGCGGGACGCGGGCCTCGAGGCCGCCGGGCGGCCCGGGGTCATCACGTACTCCAAGAGCGTGTTCATCCCGCTCACGAGGCTGTGCCGCGACACGTGCCACTACTGCACGTTCGTCACCGTCCCCGGTAAGCTGCGGCGCGCCGGGCACGGGATGTTCATGTCGCCCGACGAGGTCCTCGACATCGCCCGGCGCGGCGCCGAACTGGGCTGCAAGGAGGCCCTGATCACCCTCGGCGACAAGCCCGAGGCCCGCTGGCCCGAGGCCCGCGAGTGGCTCGACGCGCACGGGTACGACGACACCCTCGCGTACGTACGGGCCATGGCGATCCGGATCCTGGAGGAGACCGGACTGCTCCCGCACCTCAACCCGGGCGTCATGTCCTGGACCGACTTCCAGCGGCTCAAGCCCGTCGCGCCGTCCATGGGCATGATGCTGGAGACGACCGCGACCCGGTTGTGGAGCGAGCCGGGCGGCCCCCATTACGGCTCCCCCGACAAGGAACCGGCCGTCCGGCTGCGGGTCCTGGAGGACGCGGGCCGCTCCTCGGTCCCCTTCACCTCCGGCCTCCTCATCGGGATCGGCGAGACGTACGAGGAGCGGGCCGAGTCCCTCTTCGCGCTCCGCCGCGTCTCCCGCGCGTACCACTCCGTCCAGGAGCTGATCATCCAGAACTTCCGCGCCAAGCCGGACACGGCGATGCGTGGCATGCCGGACGCCGCACTGGACGACCTGATCGCCACGATCGCCGTCGCCCGTCACATCATGGGCCCCTCCGCCTGCCTCCAGGCCCCGCCGAACCTCGTCGACGAGGAGTACGGCCGGCTCATCGGCGCCGGCATCGACGACTGGGGCGGGGTCTCCCCGCTCACGATCGACCACGTGAACCCCGAGCGGCCCTGGCCGCAGATCGACACCCTCGCCGAGAAGTCCCGCGCGGCCGGCTTCGAGCTCCGTGAACGGCTCTGCGTCTACCCGGAGTTCGTCGGCCGGGGCGAGCCCTGGCTCGACCCGCGCCTGCTCCCGCACGTCCGCGCGCTCGCCGACCCGGAGACCGGCCTCGCCAACCCGGACGCGGTCGTGCGCGGCCTGCCCTGGCAGGAGCCCGACGAGGCGTTCGGCGCCGTCGGCCGCACCGACCTGCACCGTACGATCGACACCACCGGCCGCACCCACGACCGCCGCGAGGACTTCGACGAGGTCTACGGCGACTGGGACGCGCTCCGCGAGGCGGCGGCCCCCGGCATGGTCCCGCAGCGCATCGACACCGACGTACGGGCCGCCCTCGCGACCGCCGCCGACGACCCCACGAAGCTCACCGACGGCGAGGCCCTCGCCCTGCTCCACGCCGACGGCCCGGCGCTCGACGCGCTGACCCGGATCGCCGACGACGTGCGGAGGTCGGCGGTCGGCGACGACGTCACGTACATCGTCACGCGGAACATCAACTTCACCAACGTCTGCTACACCGGCTGCCGTTTCTGCGCCTTCGCCCAGCGCCGCACGGACGCCGACGCCTACACCCTCTCCCTCGACCAGGTTGCCGACCGGGCCCAGCAGGCGTGGGAGGTCGGCGCGGTCGAGGTGTGCATGCAGGGCGGCATCCACCCGGACCTGCCCGGCACGGCGTACTTCGACATCGCGAAGGCGGTGAAGGAACGGGTGCCCGGCATGCACGTCCACGCCTTCTCGCCGATGGAGGTCGTCAACGGCGCGACCCGGACCGGCCTCTCGATCCGCGAGTGGCTGACGGCGGCGAAGGAGGCCGGGCTCGACTCGATCCCCGGCACGGCCGCCGAGATCCTCGACGACGAGGTCCGCTGGGTCCTCACCAAGGGCAAGCTGCCGACGGCCACATGGATCGAGGTGATCACCACCGCCCACGAGCTGGGCATCCGTTCCTCCTCGACCATGATGTACGGGCACGTGGACCAGCCCCGGCACTGGCTCGGCCACTTCCGCACCCTGGCCCGCATCCAGCAGCGGACGGGCGGCTTCACCGAGTTCGTGACGCTGCCCTTCATCCACACCAACGCGCCGGTCTACCTCGCCGGCATCGCCCGCCCCGGCCCGACCGTCCGCGACAACCGCGCGGTCACGGCCATGGCGCGGCTGCTCCTCCACCCGTACATCCCGAACATCCAGACCAGTTGGGTGAAGCTCGGCGCGGACGGCGCCGCCGAGATGCTCCGCTCGGGCGCCAACGACCTCGGCGGCACGCTCATGGAGGAGACCATCTCCCGTATGGCGGGCTCCAGTTACGGCTCGTACCGCTCCATCCGGGACCTCGTCGCCATCGCGGAGACGGCGGGCCGCCCGTCCCGTCCGCGCACGACGCTCTACGGCGAGGTCCCCGAGGAGCGCCGGCGGGCGGCGACGGCCTCGGACGGCCACCTGCCGGAACTGCTGCCGGTGCTGGGCGACTAGAACCTGTCGCGAAGGGTGTACCGGCCGTCCACGAGGGGCGCGTCGGCGGCCGGGGCCGCGGTCGCTCGGGCCGCAGGCGCGGCTTCGGCCGGTGTGGGAGCCGCCACGGCGACCGGTGCGGCGACCGCGGCGCTCAGCGCGGCGACGGCGGCAGCTCGCAGGCCGTCCTGCAGCCCGCGGCGGATCGTTCAAGCCATCCCGAAACATACGGTGAACAGCGGTCGAAGATGGACAGAAAGGCGTCGGATCGCAAAACGTTCTGCCTCGCGAACGAGCGAACCTGGTCGATTACAGTGCTGCGAGACCTGTGCGGAGAGGGCTTTCCGGGGAAGGGCACGTCGTGACCACAACCGCTGCGACCGTATGGGGCCGGGCCGAACAGCAGGACTTCCGGGCCCGCGTCCGTGGCTGCCTCCTCGGCGGGGCGGTGGGCGACGCCTTCGGCGCGGGGGTCGCGACCCACTCCCTGGACACGATCAGGGCCGCCCACGGCCCGGAGGGCCTCACCGAGCCGGTCCTCGCCCACGGCAGGCGCGGCGCCGTCACCGCCGCCACCCAGATGACCCTGTTCACCGTCGACGGGCTGATCCGCGCCCAGGTCCGCCGCGACACCGGCGCCTGGCATCCGCCCACCGACGTCCACCGCGCCCATCTGCGCTGGGCGGCCACCCAGCGCGACTGGGGCCCCGACGAGCGCCGCAAGGACAACGGCTGGCTCGCCCGCGAGGAGTGGCTCTACGCCCGCCGCGACCCCGCCCGCGCCTGCCTCACCGGCCTCGGCGACGAGATCCTCGGCACCCTCGACAAGCCCAAGAACCCGGGGGCCACCGACTGCGGCGCACTCGTCCGCTCGGCGCCCTTCGGCCTGCTCGTCGGCTGGGAGCCCCAGCTCGTCTGCCAGCTCGCCGTGGAGTGCGCGGCGCAGACCCACGGCGACCCGGCCGCCTACCTGTCGGCCGGCGCGCTCGCCGTCGTCGTGCACGGCCTCGCGCGCGGCGAGAGCGTGGACGGCTCGGTCCAGCGGGCCCTGGCCCAGCTCACCCCGCGCCCCGGCCACGAGCCCGTCACCGACGCCCTCCAGCGGGCGCTCGGAGCCGTACGCCAGGGGATGCCGAACGCCGGCCGGGTCACCGACCTCGGCGCGCACGAGGACCGCGCGGAGGGCCAGCTCGCCGCCGCCGTGTACTGCGCGCTCGTCGGCGAGGACTTCCGCCACGGCCTGCGCCTCGCGGTCAACCACGACGGCCCGTCGGCCGCGACCGGGGCCGTCACGGGCGCCCTGCTCGGAGTCCTGCACGGCGAGACGGCCCTCCCGCCGGCCTGGCTGGCCGAACTGGAGGGCCGTTCCACGATCCTCGAGCTCGCGGACGACTTCGCGATGGAGATGACCCAGGGCGCCGCCCTGCACAGCCCCGCGGAGTCCCACCCCGGCTGGCTGGCCCGCTACCCGAGGGGCTGACGGGGCTCGGCCAGGGCAGGCCCATCGGAGGCCTGCGGTGGTACGGCGGCGCCGCCGTCCTCGTCGTCGGGGTCCTGGTTGATCGTGGCGAGGATCGCGTCGCGCTCAGGGGTGTCCTCGGGCCGGATGAAGCCGATGACGACGTACAGGACCAGCGAGGTCGCGAGCGGCGAGACGATCTGGATCTGGAGCTCGATGCCGTCCAGGCCGTAGTTGGTCAGCCAGAAGGCGAAGAGCCCCGCCGCCCAGGAGACCAGCGCCGCCGTGGGCCCGGACTTCCGGAAGGTCTTCAGCAGGCCCAGCATGAACGGGATCGCGATCGGTCCCATCAGACCGGCCACCCACTTGATGACGACGGTGATGATGTCCTTGAAGGTGGGCGAGTTGACCTGGGTGGCGACCGCCATCGACAGCGCGAGGAACGCGATCGTCGACCAGCGGGCCGCGAGCAGTCCGGCCTGCTGCGTCCAGCGCCGCGCCGCCTTGCTCATGACCGGTGCGATGTCCCGGGTGAAGACGGCCGCGATGGCGTTGGCGTCGGAGGAGCACATGGCCATGGTGTGCGAGAAGAAGCCGACGATGACCAGGCCGAGGAGGCCGTGCGGCAGCAGCTGCTCGGTCATCAGGGCGTAACTGTCGGACGCGTCGGGCTTGTTCGGCTTCACGAGCAGCGGCGCGACCCACATCGGGAAGAACAGGACAAGCGGCCAGACGAACCACAGGACCGCCGAGAGCCGGCCGGAGCGGGTGGCCTCACGGGCGTTGGGCGTCGCCATGTAGCGCTGCGCCTGGTTCCACATGCCGCCGCTGTACTCGAAGGTCTTGATGAAGAGATAGGCGAGCAGGAAGGTCATCGTGTAAGGACCGGCGGTCGGCGCGGTGTGCCCCTGGAGTTCGGGCCGGTCCCACACCTCCCACAGGGCGCTGACGCCGCCGAGCTTGGCGAGGACGGCGACCAGCATCGCGATGCCGGCGAAGAACTGGATGATGAACTGGCCGAGTTCGGTGAGCGCGTCGGCCCACAGACCGCCGACCGTGCAGTAGATGCCGGTGATGACACCGGTGATCAGGATGCCCTGGTTGAGGGAGATCCCGGTGAACACGGAGAGCAGGGTGGCGATCGCCGCCCACTTGGCGCCCACGTCGACGATCTTCAGCAACACGCCCGACCAGGCGAGCGCCTGCTGGGTGGGGAGGTTGTACCGGTTCTTCAGGTACTCCAGCGGGGAGGCGACATGGAGCCGTGAGCGGAGCCGGTTGAGCCGGGGCGCGAAGAGGTGCGCGCCGATCGCGATGCCGATCGCGATGGGGAAGGACCAGGTGACGTAGGAGGTGACGCCGTAGGTGTACGCGATGCCCGCGTATCCGGTGAACATCACCGCGCTGTAGCCGGACATGTGGTGCGAGATGCCCGAGAGCCACCAGGGCATCTTGCCGCCGGCCGTGAAGAAGTCGGAGACGTTGTCCACGCGCTTGTGGGACCAGACTCCGATCGCGACCATGACGCCGAAATAGCCGATGAGCACGGCCCAGTCGAGACTGTTCATTGAGCCCCCTCCAGGGGTCCGGTCCGCCTTGTGAACGCCGTTCATGGTGTGGGGAGTTGCATGCCTGCGACAACGCACCGGAGGGTCAAGAGAAAGCAAAATCGTTCTTCTTGCTGACCTGTGTTCACATGTTTGGACGGAGATGGTGGCAAAAAGGGCCGCACCGTACGCGAGGGCGTACGGTGCGGCCCGAAGGGGATCCGTCCCCAGGCGCCACGGCTACCGCATCAGCTCTCCCGCGTTGACGAGCAGCGACTGGCCCGTGATCGCCCGCGCGCGGTCCGAGGCGAGGAAGGCCGCCGCCTCCGCGACGTCCCCGTCGGTCGCGAGCTCGGGCAGCGCCATCCGCTCGGTGAGCCGCGCCAGTACCTCGTCCTCCGGCACGTTCTCGGTGTGCGCCGTGAACCGTACGTACGCCTGGACCGGCGGGCCCCACATCCAGCCCGGCAGCAGGGTGTTGACCCGGATCCGGTACGGGCCCAGTTCGCGGGCCATCGAGTACATCGCCGAGGTCAGCGCCCCCTTCGACGCCGCGTACGCCGCCTGCTGGACCTGCGAGGGCGCGGCCACCGCCGACTGCGTACCGACGAGGACCACCGAGCCCCCGCGCTCCTTCAGCGCCGGCAGGCAGGCCCGGGTCATCCGGAGCGTGCCGAGCAGATTGACGTCCAGGACGCCCTGCCAGGTGGCGAAGTCGGCGTCCTCGAGGCCGCCGAAGTAGCTGTCCCAGGCGGCGACATGGACGACGGCGTCGATCCCGCCGAACCGCTCGACCGCGAGGGCGGCGAGGGCCTCGCACTGGGCCTCGTCCGTGATGTCGGTGGCGCGCAGCGCGGTGTGGCGGCCCTCCGGGTCGATCTCGGCGGCCGACTTGGCGAGGTTGGCCTCGGTGCGGGCGCCGAGGACCGCGTTGCCCCCGTCCCGTACGACGGTCTCGGCGACCCGGTGCCCGAGCCCGGCGCCGACCCCCGACACGATCACGGTCTTCCCCTGAAGCAGCATCCGGGTGCCTCCCGACTCTGGCGGTGGATCTGACGACCCGTCAGAGTAGGAGCGACCGCAGGACAAGGGAAGGGGTACGGGCATGAGCGAGCAGGCCGACACCTACGCGGAGCTGGCGGCGGTCGGGCCGTACGGCGTGCGCCCCGGCCACGCGCTGATCACGATGGTGGAGCCGCACCCGGGCCACGAGTACGCCTACAACCGCTGGTACGAGGACGACCACTACTACGCGGGCGCGATGGCGATGCCCTGGATGTACGCGGGCCGCCGCTGGGTCGCCACCCGGGCGCTCCAGGAGCTGCGCGGACCGGAGAAGTCGGCGGTCGCCCAGCCCGTCACCGCCGGCTGCTACCTCTCCACGTACTGGGTCACCGACGGCCGCTACGACGAGCACATGAAGTGGACCGTCGCCATCAACAAGCGGCTCAACCGCGACGCCCGCGTCTACCGCGACCGCACGCACGTCTTCACGTCGTTCCAGGACCACGAGGCGACCGTCTACCGCGACGGTGCGGCCGGTCCGCGCGACTTCCACGCCCTCGACCACCCGTACCAGGGCCTGATCCTCCAGGTGATCGACGCGGAGGGCCCGCAGGCGCGGGAGGAGCTGCTCGAACGGCTGGTCGCCCGCGAACTGCCGAGGCGGCTGGCGGGCTCCCCGGCCGCGATGGTCACGGTCTTCCGCCCGACGCCGCTGCCGGGGGACCGGATGACGTACGTGAAGCAGGTCGAGGGGGTCGACACCCGGCTGACCCTGCTGTGGTTCCTGGAGCGCGACCCGCGCGCCTGCTGGGCGGAGCACTTCGCCGACCTGGAGACGGTGGGCGGGGAGGCGGGGAGGGTGGAGCTGGTGGCGCCGTTCATCCCGACGGTGCCGGGCACGGACCGGTACGTGGACGAACTGCGCTGACGGGGCACAGGCCGAGCCCCCTCGGCCAGGACGGCGGACCGGTCGAGAGGGCTCTTTCCCTGGGTGCTGCTCGTGCTGCGCCTGGTACCGGTACTGGTACCGCTCGAACTGCTCGTACTGCGTGGGTGCGCTGCGGTGCGTTGCGCGGCTGCGCGGTTCTCATCCCCGGGCTCAGAGAGCCCCGTTGCTCACTTCGCCGACGAAGGCGTTCCACGACGCCGAGCCGAAGGCGAGGGACGGGCCCTCGGGGGCCTTGGAGTCCCGGACCGCGATCGCCGCGACGACGGGCGACTTGACTTCGACGCAAGCCCCGTTGCCGCCGGAATAGGAGGACTTCGTCCAGGTGTCCGTAGCGCCCTGAATAATGGCCATGTTCTTCACTCCGGTTCTGCCAGTGGTGTGTCGCGCCCACCTTCATGGTGGCGTGATCGACGCTACTCGCCGGTCCCCGTGCGTGGGGCCGGCGTTCACCCGACCGGATGGCATATTCCAAGTGAGCTTCCATTGAGGCGAGTCGGCGGTGTACCGTGCCTGCCTCTTCTCCCGGGGCCCGGCCGAATAGCCGCTTTCATGCCCGAATCGGAGAATTGGGATCAGCCGGCCGCATAGGACTTGGCGATGTCCGAAATGAACTCCCGGGTCTGCTCGACATTCAGCGCCTGCGCCCGCAGGTGTTCGTACATCACGCTGTACTTGGCGACGTCCTGGGCCTTCTCCAGATACAGGTCGCTCGTGACACCCTCGATGTACACGACGCTGGAGTCGGACGTGTCCGGGAATTCCAGGATCGCGTAATGCCCGCTGATGCCCGGGTGCGCGCCCATCTCGAACGGCAGCACCTGCACGGTGACGTGCGGCAGGTGCGACTGCTCGACCAGGTGCTCCAACTGCTGGATCATCAGCTGCTTGTTGCCGACGAGGCGGCGCAGCGCGCCCTCGTCGATGACCGCCCACAGCCGCAGCGGGCGCTCCTCGTCCTTGATCCGGTCCTGGCGCCGGGTGCGGACGGTGACCCGCTTGTCGATGTCCGTCGGCGTCGACTCCGGCAGCGCGCCGCTGATCACCGCCTCCGCGTAGCCGTGGGTCTGCAGCAGGCCCGGGATGATCTGCGGTTCGTACACCCGCAGGCTCTCCGCGTCCGTCTCCAGGCCGATGTACACGCTGTACGGGATGTCGCCGAAGGCGTGCCACCAGCCCTGCTGGCGGGAGTCCTTGGCCATCTGCATCAGCGACTCGACGACGCGCTCGTCCTCGACCTCGTACACCCCGCAGAGGTCGCGGACATCGCGCTGGCTGATCGAGCGGCGACCGTTCTCCAGGCGGCTGATCTTGGACTGCGACACCAGAAGACGCTCGGCCACCTGCTCGGCCGTCATGTTCTTCTGCTCCCGGAGCCGGCGCAACTCCTGGCCCAATCGGCGTCGCCTGACGGTGGGATTGACGTTGGACGCCACGGAAACTGCACCTCCGGCTGTCGGCTGCGTAGCTGTGAGTATCTACTGCTTGGCAGACTGCCACCAAAGGTGCGGTGTGCGCTGGGAAATGACGACAACGTGCGCCGGGCGCACGTGTGTGAGGCGTCGGGGCGCCGGTTTGTGGGGTCGCACGTGTGCGTGCGGGTCACACGTGTGTGGGGGCGTCACGTGTGTGCGGCGGCCATGCGTGGTGGGGCCGTCACACGTGTGTGGGGCGGTCGTCACGACCGCCCCACACACGATGTGCGGCTCCCGGAACGGGTTCTGTGGTGCGTAGGTGCCGTGCTCCGTGCTCAGCCCGCGGCGCGCGCCATGCTGCCGCGACGCGGCTGCTGGGGAACACCACCGGTGCTCGGTGCACTGCGGCGCGGCTGGGCGGCCACACCGTTCTGGACGTCCATCACGGCGTGCGCCACGAGTCCGCCCATGGGGTCGTGCCGGATCAGATCGCGCAGTCGGGACCGCGACGAGCGTCCTTCGTTCCCCGGGTACAGGTGCTTGCCGAGCCCGACCGCGTGGGCCAGGGCGGCGAGCGCCGCGGTCCGCGGGTCCGGCGGTACGCCGGTGCGGATCGCACTGTCCAGCCGGGCCCTGATGTCCCGGCTGATGGCCGTGTCCGTCGCCTGGTAGCGAGTCGTCGGCAGCACTCCGCACATCTGGCCCTCCACGGCATGCACCATGCCGCAGCGCTCCAGATGAGCGAGGTAGATCTGGCGCAGCCCCAGTCGGGGCCCGCCGATCCAGTGGACGGCCCGAACCGGGCTGCCGCGTCGGCGCAGCAGTTCCAGTGCGGAGTCCAGTGTCGGATCTCCGGTCGGCCGTGGCATCACCACGGCGATACGATCCCCGTCAGGGGCTATCCGTCCTGCCAGAGCCAGCTCCACTAGCTGTGCTCCGGCCAGGCCGAGGTCGAGCGACTGCGGCTGCGCTGTGGTACCCGTGGCCGGGTCCAGAGCGAGCAGCAGAAGCTCCTCCGGAATTGTTCTGCGGCTCCTGCCCATCCATGCCTCCCCGCGTGGATGAGTCACAGGGTGACCCCTCTCACATTCATCTGTCGAGAGTGCCTGGGTGGTTCGTACGGGAACCAGTAGGTATGTCGTTCTCGTCTAGCACGGGGGCCAAGGGGTTCACACAGGACACTGGTACATGGTTCGGACGTACGCATGACGCATGGAGGAGGCACGGTGGCGGGCGAGTCCCCCGACAAGGCGGAGCAGCAGGAGTCCTCGAAGGAGTCGACTCCGGGCGGCGGGCGGGATCCCCGGCTGTCGGTACTCCGCGAGCCCGCGCAGTCGCCGATCCAGGTCGACCAGCCGACGGCCGTCTTCAAGACCCTGGCACCGAGGACCTCGGAGGACGACGCTCCGGTGGGGGAGCGTACCGAGGAGCGCGTGGAGGAGTCCGCCGAGGAGCCTGCCGCGGAGCCGGAGACGGCTTCGGAGACCGCTTCGGAGGCGGGCGCCGAGGGGGAGGGTGACCGCCTGAGGGCCGCGGTGGCGGCGTGGGTCGCCTCCGGCGACGAGGAGGAGCCCTCCGGGGCGGCGAGCGAGCCGGAGACCCAGGACGACGCCACCGAGGCGGACATGGCGGCGCCTGAGGCGCCCGCGCCGGGCGCGGACGACGACGCGGACGCGACGGACGCCGTCGCTCCTCGCGACGACGCGTCCGACGACGCGTCCGACGACGCTCCGGCGGCTGTCGAGGCCGACGAGCCCGATGCGGCCGCCACCGAGGCGGGGCAGGGCGACGACAAGCCTGCCGGCGAGTCGTGGTTCGCCGCTTCCGCACGGAAGCCCGGCGCGGAGAAGCCGGGCGCGGAGAAGCCCGGCGCGGAGAAGCCGGAGGCCGCCAAGCAGGACGCCACCGGCACCGAAGGCGCCGCCGACACCGCCGATTCCGCTGACGCCACCGGCACCGCCGACGCCGTCGATCAGCCCACCACGATGTTCAAGGCCGTCCGGCCCCGCGTCGTGGATCAGCCGACGACCGCGCTCAAGCTTCCGCCGCCGCCCGCGGCCCCGGAGACGCCTCAGAAGACCCCCGCCGAGCGGACGAGCAAGTTCGTCCCGCTGCGCCCGGACGTCCCCGGAGAGTCCCAGGCAGCGAAGGCCCCTTCGGCCCCCGCGGCGCCCTCGGCTCCCACCCCCGCCCCGGCCCCCGCTCCCGCCCCCGCGGCGCAGGCGGCGGCCTCCAGCCCCGCGCCCGCGCCCGCCTCGCTCACCGAGGCCGAGCGGACCAAGCAGCAGCCGATGCCGCCGCTGCCCCCGCTCGACCTGCTCGCCGAGCTGACCAACACCCCGCCTCCGGCGCCGACACCGCTCCGTACGACCCTGAGACGGGTGCGGATCTGGACGCCGCTGGTCGTCCTTCTGTTGATCGTCTTTGCGGTCGTACAGTTCGTGCGGCCGCTTCCGCAGCCCGCGCTCTCCCTCACCGTCGCGCCCACCTTCACCTTCGAGGGCGGCGAGCTCCAGATGCCGTGGCCGAGCGAGGGCCAGGGCGCCGCCGAGGTCGAGGGCGTCGGCTCGCTCGGGACGTACGGCGCCCAGAAGCCCGCCCCGCTCGCGAGTGTGGCGAAGACGATGACGGCGTACGTGATCCTCCGGGACCACACGATCAAGGGCAGCGAGACCGGCCCGGAGATCACCATCGACAAGAAGGCCGCCGACGAGGCCGGCGCCAAGTTCGAGTCGACGGCGGCGGTCAAGGAAGGCCAGACGTACACGCAGAAGGAGCTGCTCCAGCTCCTCATGATCCCGTCCGCGAACAACGTGGCGCGGCTGCTGGCCCGCTGGGACGCCGGTTCCGAGGCCGCGTTCGTCGAGAAGATGAACGCCGCCGCCAAGGACCTCGGGATGACGCAGTCGACGTACACGGACCCGTCGGGTCTGGAGTCGACCACGGTCTCCACGCCGCTGGACCAGCTGAAGCTGGCGAAGGCGGTCATGCAGTACGACGTGTTCCGGGAGATCGTGAACATGCCGAACCTGGTCGTCGACGGCATCCCGGGCAAGGTCGAGAACAACAACAACATCATCCTCGAGCCCGGTGTCTCGGGCATCAAGACCGGATCGTCCACCCCGGCCGGCGGCAACCTCCTCTGGGCGGCGAACACCGTGATCGACGGCAAGGAGCGCCGGATCCTCGGCATCGTCATGGGGGCGAAGGACGCCGCCGTGCTGCACGAGAAGCTCCAGCTGTCGATCGACTACAGCCTCAAGCTGATCCAGCAGGCCCAGAGGGACGTGACCTCGGCAGCGGTGATCCGTAAGGGCCAGGTCGTCGGCCACATCGACGACGGTCTCGGCGGCCTGACCCCGGTGGTCGCGGACAAGGAGCTCAAGGCCGTCGGTTGGCCGGGCCTGAAGGTCGATCTGGAGCTGACCGACGGCGGCAAGGCCGTCCCGCACTCCGGCAAGGCGGGCGACGTCGTCGGCCAGGTGTCGATCGGTACCGGTACGGGCAAGGTCAGCGCCCCGGTCTCGCTCCAGTCGGACCTGGTGGAGCCCGGCTTTGACAAGAAGCTGACCCGTCTGGGCTGACATGTCAGGGCGTCCCGGTTTCCCCGGGGCGCCGACTGTTAGCGTTCCGGAGGCCGAGACATGGGCGAAAGGCAGTTCGGGAGCAGCACGGGAGAGGGACGCGAGTGACCACCGCCGAGCCGACACGCGCCGACGAGACCGCGCCGACGCCTCCCGAGCCGAGGCCCCTGGAACCGGCACACTCCGAGCCGGCGCACCTGGCGCCGGACCTGGAGTCTCCCCACCTCGCGCCGTCGCCCCCGGAGCCTGTCCACCTTGCGCCGTCGCCGCTGGAGTCTTCCCACCTCGCGCCGTCGCCGCCGCTGGGACCGACGCTGCCGGAGCCCTCCGCGACGCGAATAGACCTCCCGACGCCCCGGCAGCCGGCCGAGGCCGCGCCCCCGTCGTCCGTGCGGAGCCCCCGGCGGCGGCGTCGGCGCTACCCGGTCCTGATCGCGACGGGTGTCGCGGCGCTCACCCATGTCCTCTGGTTCTTCCTGTTCGCGAACAGTGGAGGGGACCTCGCGGCGCAGGACGCCTGGGCCGAGTTCGTGGGCCGGCATCCGGACTCCGCGTACAACCTCGCCTGGTACGGCGGGATGCACCCGGTCTCGTACAGCGTGGTCTCGCCGTACGTGATGTCGGTCCTCGGCGTCCGTACGACGATGATGATCGCGGGCACGCTCTCGGCGGGGCTGACGGCGCTGATCCTGGTGCGGGTACGGGCGGTGCGCAACCCGCTGGCGTGCGCGCTGGCGGGGGTCTTCGCGTTCCTCTGCAACGCGCTGTCGGGGCGGGTGACGTTCGGGCTCGGCATGATGTTCGCGCTGGGCGCGGTCGCCGCCGTCTTCTGCTGGCCGCACCGCTGGCGCCGCAGGCGCTGGGCGAAGGCGGGGGTCGCCGCGCCGCTCGCCGGCGTCGCGACGGCGTGCAGCCCGGTGGCGGGCCTGTTCCTGGGGGTCGCGGCGGCGGCGCTGTTCCTGAACCGCCGCAGGCCGGGCGCGTACGCGCTGGGTCTGGCGCCGGTCGTGGTGGTGGCCCTCTCCTCCTGGCTGTTCCCCTTCTCGGGCACGCAGCCGATGTCACTGGGTTCGACGGCCCTGCCGTTCCTCTTCGGGCTGCTCTGCTTCCTTCTCGTCCCGCGGGAGTGGCGCACGGTCCGCACGGGCGCGGCGGTGTACTCCGCGGGCACCCTCCTGACCTGGCTGATCGACTCGCAGATCGGCTCGAACGTCTCGCGGCTCGTGATGCTCTTCGCGGGGGTGGTGCTGCTGGCGGCGCTGCCGTACGCGGTCCCGCGCTCGCGCAGGTGGTACGCGATCGTCCTGGCCTTCGCGGGCTTGAACTTCTGGATCGGCTTCAAGGGCGTGGACGACGTGATCCGTACCGCGCCGGACGCGTCGTGGGCGCGGGAGGTCGCGCCGCTGATCAACCAGTTGCAGGTGCGGGGGGCGGAGAAGGCGCGGGTGGAGGTCGTCCCCGCGTCGAGCCACCGGGAGTCCTCGGCGCTCAGCCCGTACATCAACCTGGCGCGGGGCTGGAACCGCCAGGCGGACATGGAGCGGAACCCGCTCTTCTACGACGACACCCTGAACGCCACGAACTACCAGGACTGGCTCGACCGCTGGGCGGTGCACTACGTGGTGCTGCCGACGGGGGCGCCGGACTCGGGCGCCGAGCGGGAGGCGGAGCTGGTCGGGGACGGGCTTCCGTACCTGAAGCAGGTCTGGTCGGACGCGAACTGGCGCCTGTACGAGGTGGACGACCCGACCCCGCTGGCGGACCCGCCGGCGAAGGTGCGCCGGGCGGGCGCGAACGAGGTCGTGATCGAGGTCGACAGCCCGGGCCGGGTCCTGATCCGCGTCCCGTACTCACCGTGGCTGGCGCTCGTCGACGAGAACGGCGCGAAGATCGAGCCGCCGGAGGAGACGGAGGCGTCGAAGAAGGCGAGGGACGAGTCCCCGGTGGAACTGGACAAGATCTTCCTCAACGAGTCGGGCTGCCTCCTGAAGACGGAGACGGACGCGGACGGCGACGAGTGGACCGAACTCCTGGCCCCGAAGGCCGGCGTCTACCGCCTGTCGGCCCCGTACAAGTTCTTCCCCAGGGGCACGGCCTGCCCGGAGGAACTCCGCTGACGGACGACCAGAGGGTCGGCACATGTGTCGAAGGGCACCTAGCAACGTTGCTAGGTGCCCTTCTTCCTGTGCCCCCGGCAGGATTCGAACCTGCGACACCCGCTTTAGGAGTTCGCACTGCGTCTGACGTGGGGATTCGCGGGCCGCTAGGGGATTGCTCTGGGAGGTCCTGGGCGGTTGCCGTCGTGCGTCGACGTTGCCGTCAAGCTCTGCCGTCAGAGGGCGATGTATCCCGGGCGAAGGAGCAGAAGGCGACTGCCGCGTCGTCTCCGGCCTTGTAGCGGGGCCAGCGCTGACCATTAGGGTCAGTCGCCTCTACCTCGCGAACCGTGTGAATTAGAGCGGCGGGTCCGCTCTCCTTGAGCTGAGAGAACAGTGCTTCCCAGGTCGCCATCTGATACTCGGTCACCAGTCGCGACACGCCGTCGGACATGACGGCCGCCGATCGCACGCCAGCAGCGGCAACGGAGCCTGTCAGCGCGTGTGAGGCAGCATCAGGCGCCGCTGCGGCCACCCAATAGCCCTCCGGGGTGTTCCGGATCTCCCTCTGCGCAGCTACAAGTCTGGCGACGCTCGCGTGGTGCTCCGGGGTGCCTGTCTGGAGTTGTTCCGTCTCGGCCCGTAGGTCCTGGCACACCTCATCCACCCGCAGGTCTGTAATCACCGTGATCCCGTCGGCGCTCTCCAGAACGACGGGCGAATCTGCGAGCACGAGATGGTCGAAGTAACCGGACCTCTCGCGAAGAATGGCTACGGTCGCGGACGGTGTCCCGGGGTTCTTGAGGTCGCACTCCGGATGGAGCCGCCCCACCTTCTCCAAGGCTTCGGCCAACCCATCCGCGAGCGGCCGCTCACCTGCCGTCAGCGCTGCCACTAGGTGGCCGCCGAGCTGCGCGACGTACCAGGGCACGCCATGGCGGCAGCCGGTGTCCAGACCCGCAGTACTGAGGCCATCCAGCACGAGGGCAAGGGAGGGGGTTCCCCCCACCCAGTCCTCGTTGGGCGCCGACCCCCCAGGTTCTGTTGCAACGCTGACGTACATGTCACGCCTCGTGTCGGTAGATCGGGCTGACTCGCTTGCTCTCCAAGACTTCGAGCGTCTGGGGGTCATAGCGGCACGAGATCAGCGTGGAGAAGCGATGGGTGCGGACGTCTCGGTACAGCTCAGCTAGGTGGTTTTCGAGGTAGTGGATCACTCCGTTTGCCCCGATGGAGTGGATGCCCGCGACGTAGATGAACGTCCCTTTGCCATCCAGACGCGGCAGCCGGGCGAGGTACCCGACATCTCCTGCCGATCCGTCTTCGTCCATCGGTGACCGGTAGACCTCCTGCGCCTTCAGGTCGACCAGATGCCATGCCCGATCCTTCTGGAACCGAAGGTTGTCATCGCCTTCCAGTACCTGGGCGATGATCGGCGACAGGCGGGGACCGCAGACCACCACGTGGTTGTCGCGGTTGAGGTTCACGATTCCACTCGGCGGAATCACTTCGTACTGAGCTTCCAGCTTCAGTGTCGCGAGGAGCTTCCGCAGGTGTTCGAAGTTCCCAAGGTCCTCACGGGTGACGACCTCCCCCGCTTCCTCCGGAGACTTGCCCGCTTCGTACTTGCCGCCGAGCGAGATCGTCATTAGGTCGGTGCCGAAGAAGGCACGCTCGGGCGGCGGCCCCTGAGCGGCCAACTGGCCCACTCGACCACGGCTCACGCCGAGTTGTGCCGCAATCTCCGTCTGAGACATGCCAGAGCCTGCGGCCTCCTCGATGGCTTCTCGTCGAATGCGGGACAGCTCGGTGACTCGGCCCTGGTAGTCGGCCATCAGAGCGATCGCCGCCTTGGCCCGCTCCACAGGCACCTCGACCTGAGCCACTCGCTGGATTTCCTCGTGCACTTAAGCCTCCATGCCTAGGGGGTCTATCAACCATACCGCGAGGGGGGCTTGACGGTCACTGGGGTGACTGCCTACCTTGGCTATCAGGTCAGCGCATAGGCCCCCTAAGCGAAAGTTGCTGAGGGAGTCTATGCATGGTCTGACCTGCATGGATTTGTCGAGCGGGCTCGTCGTTGGGTTGCTCTCGGCGCCAGCAGTGCTCCGCACCAGCCGGAAGACCCGGGAAGGCGACGTTGTCGCGCGCCGACGGGCTGGTGCGGCCGTTCCTTGAGAACTGAACAGCGTGATGAGGGTTCGCCGCCTGTCCTTAGGCACAACAAGGCGGCCAGCGCGGCATAGGTCCGCGCACCCAATCTCTCCGCAGTCCTCGCGGCTGCGGCCGGTTGCCTCCTCCGCCCGTCTCGTACGGGCGGGGCTGAGGGGAGCCGGATGGTTCCAACGGCGAGAGGCCCCGGAGGTGCAACTCCGGGGCCTCGGTTCGGGCCGTTCCTGGATGAGAGGAACACACCCAATGAAGTCCATCGCTGCACTTCAGGCCATTGTTACGGCCACCCCGTTCGACGGTGAGCCGTCGGACGCGGAGCTGGACGCGATCGAGCAGGAGATGCCGCTGATCCTTGCGGAGGTCGACATGCTCGACGCGGAGATCGCGACGCTCGACCGGACCCCGTCGGTGCTGGACGCCCGACGGATCCGCCGGGCCCGCCGCCGCGTCCTCGCGGCCCGCACCGCGCTCACGAACAAGGCCGCCTCGGGTTCGTCGGAGGTGGCCTGATGGCCATGACGATCACCGCGCACCTGACTGGCCGGAACGACCGCTGGCGCCTCTACGTGATCCTGCCGGGGCCGGTCGCCGACTGGCCCGAGTACGACTTGGGGGCGGGTGAGGTGCCGACCGTTCGTGAGCGTTCACGGGCGCTGAACGCGCTCGGCTACGTGTTCACGGACGGTGCCGAATGGCGCTGGACGGAGACCACCTTGTGGCCGAACGACCCTGCCGCCCGGGCGTACCTGATCGCGTCGATCGAGGTGCGGGAGGCGCCGGAATGAACAGCGTTCAGATCCGTTCAGCCGAGCGCGCCCTATCGGTCGGGACGTGGCTGATCGTCGGCGGCGCGATGCTGTACTCGATCCTCACCGTCACCCCGCTCATGGCGGCCCACACCCCCGACAAGTGGGACTGGACGGCCTCGATCCTGCCCCTCGTCGTGGACGCGGCGGTGGTGATCGTGGTCCGCCTCGACGCGGTCCTCGCCCGGCTGGGCGGGAACGGCGGCCGGTGGCCC
>NZ_JBSGWV010000022.1:0-113900 GCF_053609105.1 Streptomyces sp. NPDC054975 | reverse complement strand
GCCGAGGGCCGCGAGCGGCCGGGGTGGGCTGCTCGCGGCCCTCGGCGGGCGGCGGGTGCGGGCGGGGCGCGGCGTTCCGATGCCTCAGGCCGGCAGGGTCGCTCTGCCGTTCGTGCGGGTGAGGGCGCTGGGGCGGATGTTGGGGCCGGGGCTGGGCGGGGACGGTGCCGGGTCCCGTCGGATACGCGGTTCCGACGGCGCGGGCGTCGCGGGTGGCGGCGCGGGTGGCCGGGATACTTCGGTACGGCCCGTCCTCCTTGGTCAACATCCGTACCGCTGGGTTACGTTGACCTCGACCTGGCGCGACGGCCGGGCCGACGGGGGAGTGGGGGCGCGGGCGATGAACGTAGAGGAGGCGGCGCAGCCCATCCTGGACCACGTCCAGCGGGCGGAGAACGACCCCGAGGCGCTGGGCTGGTTCCTGAGCCAGGAGGCCGCCGCGGTCGCCGACGCGGTGCGCGGCGCCGGGACGCTCCCGGACGGCAACCTCCTGCTCTCCGCCGTCAACGCGATCGGCTACTACACCTGGGGCCGCTACCTCGCGGGCGGCGGGGAGGACCTCGCGGCGCTCGGCTCGGCCGTCGTCTGCTTCTTCGACGTCCACCGCGTCTCGCCGGACCACGTCCCCCCCGTGCTGAGCCCGCTGCTCGCGCTCCTCGCGGGCGAGCCCGCCGGAGCGGACGCCGACCCCGGCAGCGCGTACGACGCGGGCGTCGGGATTCACCTCCAGTACACGCAGCACCGCAATCCCGTCCTGTTGCCCGCCGCGGCCGCCCTGCTGCGCCACGCAGTCGCCGGGTTCCCCGAGGGCAGCGTCGAACAGGGCACATGCCTGTCCGACCTCGGCCTGGTCCTCCTCTACGGATTCCGGGACGGCGTCGGCCCCGAACTGCTCGACGACGCCGTGCGCCAGAGCCGCGCTTCCGTGGCCGCCCCCGCCTGGGATCGGGCCGAAGAGGCCCGCAGGCTGGGCAACCTGGGGCTGGTCCTGAGGCACGCGGCGGAGGCGACGTCGGATCCGGACACGTCGCGCGAGAGCGTCAAGATCCTGCGTCGGACGCTGCGCGTGAGCCCCCCGGGAGGCCGGCACCACGCCCTGCACCTCGGCCTGCTCGGTTCGGCGCTCCTCAGCGCCGCGTCACGGCTCGACGAGCCGGCCCTCCTGGTCGAGGCCGTCGACTTCCTCCGCCGTTCCGTCGCGGCCGAGCCCCCGGGGCAGGCGCCGCCCGCCGCCCATCTCGCCGATCTCGGCATGGCGGAGATCGCCCTCTCCCTCGCGCCGGCGCAGGCCACCGGCCCGCAGGACCGCGCCGCGCTCCAGGACGAGGGCATCGACACCATCCGCCGCGCGGCCGCCATGGCGGGAAACCCCGTCGAGGCCTCCCTCTACCTGGCCAACCTCGCCTTCGTCCTCAACGGCCGTTCGCAGAACACCAGGAGCCCCGCCGCCCTCGACGAGGCCCACCGCGCGGCCCGAGACGCCCTGGCGGCCGCCCCGCCCGGCCACCCGGCCCACGTCCACGCCCAGCACATCCTGTCCGAGGTCCTGCGCACCCGGTACGTCGAAAGCGGTGACCTCGCCGAGCTGGACGCCGCGATCGAGCAGGGCCGCGGCGCGCTGGAGGCCACCGCGCCGCACGACGGTCAGTACGCGGGCCGGGCCGTGGACTTCGCCGACCTGCTGAGGCTGCGCGCCAACGCCGTCGGCCAGGCGCCCGACGCGCCTGAGGCGCCCGAAGCACCCGACGCGCTCGCCGAAGCGCTCGCCCTGATGCGGCGCGTCGCCGCCGAGACGCCACGGGACTCCGGCGGACGCGCCCGCGTCCTGCTCCACCTCGCGAGGGTGCTGGACGCGTCGGGCCGCGGCCTGGGCGAGCAGGCCGCGGCGCACGCGGCGGAGGCGGAGCGGACGTACCGGGAGTGCCTCGCGCTGACGGTCGGGGACGACGGCGTCGGGGCCGCCGCCCGCCACAGCCTCGGGCAGTTGCTCGTCGGACGGGCGAACCGCGCCACCGCGCAGGTCACCCTCTCCGGCCCGGAGGCCGCGCGCGCCGAGGACACCCGCCGTGAAGGCCTCGCCCATATCAGCGAGGCGCTCGCCCTGATGGGCGAGGACGACCCCCGGCGCTCGGAGTACCTCTCCGACCTCGGCTGCGTCCACCTGGAGCACGTCGACACGACCGGCGGCCTCGAAGCCTGCGCCGAGGCCGTACGCGTGCTGCGGCTCGCCGTGGCGGCCGCCCCGCCCGACGCCGGGCAGGACAGGGCGGTGGCCTGCTCCAACCTCGGCGCCGCGCTGGTGCGCCTGGGCACCCTCACCGCCGACGAGGCGCCGCTGACCGAGGGCGTACGGTCGCACCGGGAGGCCGTCGAGCTGACCGGGCCGAACGACCGCTACCGCGCGCACCGCCTCGGCAACCTGGGTGACGCGCTGCAACGCCTCGCCCAGCACCGCTCGGACGTCGCACTCGTGGAGGAGGCCGTCGAGATGCTGCGCGAGGCCGTCCGCGCCGCCGGGCCCACCGTGCCCGGCACGGCCGAGAACCTCACCCGACTCGGCAACGCCCTGCGCTCCCTCTCCCGCTTCACCGGCGAGGAGGCGCCCCTCGAAGAAGCCGTCCACCTGCAACGACAGGCCGTCGCCGCGACCGAGGTCATCGCGCCGAGGACCTCGGGCGCCCGCCCGACCTCCGTGTGGGGCGCCCGCCTCAACCTCGCCAACCTCCTCGTCGAGCGCCACCGGCTCACCTTCGACGAGTCCTTGCGCGAGGAGGCCCTTGACCACTACCGCGCGGTGATCGACCACGCCCAGGAATCCGGCGAGCGGCATGTCGCCCTCACCAACTACGGCAACACCCTCTTCGAACGCGCCGCCGACACCGTCGACCACACCCTCATGGACACGGCGCTCGGCGTCCTGCGCGAGGCCGCCGCCGCCGTCCCCGCCCAGCACGCGGGGCGCCCGGGTGTCTTCATGAACCTGGGCCTCGCCCTCGTACGGCGTTCGCGTCTCACCGGCGATCGCACCTGGCTCACCGAAGGCCTGACCGTCCTGCGCCGCACCGTGGAGGAGGGCACGCCCACCTCCTTCGACCGCGCTTTCCAACTCTCCAACCTCGCACAGGCGTTGAGCATCCAGTACTACGTCACCGGGGACCGGGCCGCCGCCGACGAGGCGGCGGTGCTGCTGCGCGAGGCGATCTCGCTGGAACACGGCGAGAGGCACGGCAGGGACACCGCGCGCGTCAACCTCGGCGTCCTGCTGCTCCGCGTCGCGATCCGCCGGAACGGGGAGGCCGACGCCGAACGCCTCGGGGAGTCGCGGCGCGTCCTGGAGGAGGCCATCGCGGGCTTGGACGACCGTCACCCCCGGCGGCCGCTCGCCCTGCTCAACCTGGCCGGCACCATCACGGCCACCGTGGAGACCGCCGAGGACGCCACGGACCCCGGCCTCCGTCCCCTGCTCGACCGAGGGCTGAGCGCCGTACGGGAGGCGCTCGGCCGCATCCCCGAAAGCCACCCCGACCACGCCCAGGCCCTGTGGCTCCTGGCCAGGACCCACCTCGCCCGCGCAGGCCTCGACCGGGCGCCGGTCTCCACCGCGCGGGCGGATCGCGCCGAAGCCATCCGGTGCGCGCGGCAGGCCGCCCACAGCACGGCCGCCTCGCTCTCCAAGCGCCTGCTGGCCGCCCGTACCTGGGGAGACGCGGCGGCCGCCGCCGGCGAGGACGCCGAAGCGCTCAGCGGCTACGCGTACGCCGTCGGACTGCTGCCGCGGCTCGCCCCGCGCGGTCTCGCCCGCGCGGACCAGGAAGACCGGCTGGCCGGCGGCACGGGCCTCGCCTCCGACGCCGCCGCGTTCGCGCTGCGGACGGGCGACCCCCTCACCGCGCTCACCCTCCTCGAACAGGGGCGCGGCATCCTGCTCGCCCAGGGCGTGGAGGCCCGGGGCGACCTGTCCCGGCTGCGGGCGGCCGACCCGGCCCTGGCCGCCGAGTTCGAGCGGGTCCGCGACGCGCTGACCGGTCCGACGGGCGGAGCCGTGACGATCCCCGCCGATCCCGGAGACCCCGGCCCGTCGTACTCGGGGCGCGAGGCCGGGCTGCTCGCCGAGTCACGGCACGCCTTGGCCCGGACATGGGACGAACTCCTCGACCGGGTCCGCCGACTGGACGGCCTCGAGGACTTCCTGGGGGCCCCGACAGCGGCGGATCTGCTCGGCGCGGCCTCCGGCGGGCCGGTCGTGGTGGTCAACGTCAGCCGGCACGGCTCCGACGCGATCCTCGTCACCGCCGAGGAGGGCATCCAGGTCGTGCCGCTGCCCGCGCTGACCTTCGAGGAAACCGTCAACCGGACCGTGGAGTTCGTCGCGAGCATCGACCAGGCGTACGGGGAGCAGGGGGCCCGGCAGGCCGTCGCCGCGATGGGCACCCTGTCCGACACCCTGGAGTGGCTGTGGACCGCCGTCGCCGAACCGGTCCTTGACCGGCTGGGCCCGCTCGCCGCCCCGCGCGAGGACGGACCGTCGACCCGCCTGTGGTGGTGCCCCACGGGGTGGCTGTCGTTCCTTCCGCTGCACGCCTCCGGCCGCCCCGACCCGAGGACGGGCGAGACGGTCATGGACCGGGTCGTCTCCTCGTACACTCCGACGCTGCGCGCCCTGGTCCGCGCCCGGAAGGCGCCCGTCCGCGCCGCCGTGACCGCTCCCACCCCGCTGATCGTCACCCTCGCCGAGACACCCGGCGCCCCGTCGCTGCCCGGCGCCTCCCAGGAGGCGAAGCTGCTCCGGAAACTCTTCCCCTCGCACGTCGAACTCGCGGGCGACGCCGCCACCGTCGCAGCCGTCCGCGACGCCCTCCCGGCGCACCCCTGGGTCCACTTCAGCTGCCACGGCGTGAGCGACCCGGACACGCCGTCCGAGAGCGGTCTTGTCCTCCACGACGGGCGGCTCACGGTCCGCGACGCTGCCGAGCAGCGCCCGCGCGAGGCGGTCCTCGCCGTCCTGTCGGCCTGCTCGACCTCCCAGGGCGGTCTCACCCTGCCGGACGAGTCGGTTCACCTGGCCTCGTCGTTCCAACTGGCCGGCTACCCGCATGTGATCGGCACGCTGTGGCCGGTCGCCGACAAGGTGGCGACCCGGCTGACGGAGGAGCTGTACGCGACCCTCGTGGACGACCTCGCACGCGGCCGCCCGATCGACCCGGCGAGAGCCCTGCACCATCCGGTCAGGGAGTTGCGCCGCCGCCTCGCCCGCGCGCCCCATCTCTGGGCCGCGCACATCCACACCGGTCCGTGACAGCCGTCGGCCGTCGGCCGGTCACCGCCCGGCCGTTCAGTCGGACGGCGTCGCCTCGCCCCTAGCCGTCTCGCCCATCGCCGTGCCGGACGGTGCCTGGGGCACGTCGTCCGGCTCTGCCGCGTCGTCGGAGGGCCGGTAGGTGCGGCGCTCCGAGAACTCCGCGAGCAGCTCCTCCCAGTCGCCTTCCTCATCCGGCTGGTGAGGTCTCGTCATGTCCCGCTCCTTCCTCCGCGTGCGGCCGCGTCGAGGGGACGGCCGGCGCCGTCGGCCGCAGCAGCACTTCCAGTACGTCGATGTCGGCGGCGCGCAGATACACCCCGCCGGTGTCCGGGACCCGTCCCAGGAACCTGCCGTCGGCCCCCATCCGGTACTGGGCCTGGAGATAGACGTCGCCCGGCTGGGGGTAGGCCGACACCGCCGACCTCGATCCCAGCCAACCACCCACCCACAGACCGCTCTTGAGTCGCGCCCGGACGAAACACGAGCCTCTGTCCCGGAAGAGCGCGTCCCAGGCCGTCGGCGTCGGCTCGTACCGGGCCCGCCTGCGCCGCCGGTCGAGCCGGGCCTCCGCCCACGCGATCCCCGCCGGCACCATGACCACCAGGGCGAGCGCCGCGAGGCCCGCCTCCCGAGGGTGCGCGAGCACCCCGGCGACAGGCCCCTTGCCCTGCCCCGCGAGCAGCCGCACCAGCCACGGCCCTGCGGCCACCGCGTACAGGGCGTCGAGCAGGGCACCCGCCGCGATGGCCCGCACGAGCCGGTTCTGCGGTTCCTGCTCCGCCGCGAGCGCGCCGCGCAGATGCTCCCGTACGGCCTGGTAGACGACTCCGGGCAGCACCAGAACCAGCAGAATGGTCAACTGCTGCACCGTCCCCGGAACCATCGCTCCCCTTCCGTCCCCGTGTCCTCAACTCCCCGGCTCACACCGTACGTCGGTGATCCACCGGGGGAGAGGGAAAGGCCGTGCGAGGTGACAGAGGTGACACCGGCGCCGCCACCGCCCTGGGCCTGGCCCGGGCCATCCGCGGCACGCTCGACCACGGCGACCCCGACGAGCGCCCCCTGACCGGCCAACTACGCGACAACTCGGCGAGGCCCGTACGCCGACGCGTTCCGACGTGGGGCGCGGACGCCGCGACCGGACGCGCTGGCCGTGATCAGCGGATACGCCGCACCGGGCGGGCACCACCGAGGTCTGACGGAGCGGCTCCGCGCGCTTCCCCACCCCGTACAGGACGCGTCAAGAGCGCGCCGCGCGTCATCAGGGACCCGTTAACGGCGGCCGGGACCCGCCGGAACAGGGTTTTGCTCGTCTTGTCCGAGAATCCGTTCTTCACTCAGGAGCTCACGATGGCCGACCTGGCCTTCGTCGTCACCACGATCGCGGTCTTCGCGCTGGTGGCCTTCATCGCCAAGGGGGTGGCCAAGCTGTGACTGCCGAGAACATCGTCGGTCTGATCGTGGCCGCCGCCCTGCTGGGCTATCTCGTCCTCGCCCTCGTCAAGCCGGAGAGGTTCTGACTGTGTCACCGGTCGCTGCCGCTCCGGGGCACATGAGCCCCGTCCTTGCCGGCACCCTCCAGCTCCTCGCGCTGATCGTCGCTCTCGGCCTGGCGTACCGCCCGCTCGGTGACCACATGGCCCGCGTCTACTCCTCCGACCGGCACCTGCGCGTCGAGAAGTGGATCTACAAGGCCATCGGCGCCCAGCCGAACACCGAGATGCGCTGGCCCGCGTACCTGCGCGGCGTCCTCGCCTTCTCGGCGGTGAGCGTGCTCTTCCTCTATCTGCTCCAGCGGGTGCAGGGCGTGCTCCCCGGCTCCCTCGGCTTCGCCTCGATCGACCCGGACCAGGCGTTCAACACCGCCGCGTCGTTCGTCGCCAACACCAACTGGCAGTCGTACTACGGCGAGCAGGCCATGGGCCACGTCGTGCAGACCGGCGGTTTGGCGGTGCAGAACTTCGTCTCGGCCGCCGTGGGTATGGCGGTCGCCGTCGCCCTCGTGCGCGGATTCGCCCGGAGCCGTACCGGTGAGCTCGGCAACTTCTGGGCCGACCTCGTCCGCGGTGTCGTGCGGATCCTGCTCCCGATCTCCGTCGTGGGCGCCCTGATCCTCGTCGCCTGCGGCGCGATCCAGAACTTCGCGGGCATCCACGAGGTCGGCCAGTTCCTGGGCGGCTCGCAGCAGTGGAACGGCGGCGCGGTCGCCTCCCAGGAGGTCATCAAGGAGCTGGGCACCAATGGTGGCGGCTACTTCAACGCCAACTCGGCCCACCCCTTCGAGAACCCCAACGGCCTCTCGAACCTCTTCGAGATCTTCCTGATCCTCGTCATCCCCTTCGCGCTGACCCGCACGTTCGGTCGCATGGTCGGCTCGCTCAAGCAGGGTTACGCGATCCTCGGCACGATGGTGACGATCTGGCTCGTCTTCACGGGCCTGATGCTGTGGACCGAGTTCGCCGGCAAGGGACCGGCGTTCGAGCTGGCCGGCGGCGCCATGGAAGGCAAGGAGACCCGCTTCGGCATCAGCGCCTCGGCGATCTTCTCCGTCGCCACCACGCTGACGTCGACCGGCGCGGTGAACTCCTTCCACTCCTCGAACACCGGCTTCGGCGGCGGCGTCAACCTGCTCGGCATGCAGCTCGGCGAGATCGCGCCCGGCGGTGTCGGCTCCGGCCTCTACGGCATGCTGATCATGGCGGTCATCGCGGTGTTCGTCGCCGGTCTGATGGTCGGTCGTACGCCCGAGTACCTGGGCAAGAAGATCGGCACCCGCGAGATCAAGTTCGCGGCCTGCTACATCCTGGTGACGCCCGCGCTGGTGCTGTGTTTCACGGCAGCGGCCATGGCGTTGGACACCCCGGCGCACTCCATGACGAACAGCGGCGCGCACGGGTTCTCCGAGATTCTCTACGCGTACACCTCCGGAGCCAACAACAACGGCTCCGCGTTCGCCGGCCTCAACGCCGACACCCAGTGGTTCAACTCGACGATCGGCATCGCGATGCTGCTCGGCCGGTTCCTGCCCATGGTGTTCGTCCTGGCCCTGGCCGGTTCGCTGGCCGAGCAGAAACCCGTCCCCGAGACCGCGGGCACGCTGCGGACCGAGAAGCCGCTGTTCACCGGCCTCCTGGTCGGCACGATCATGATCATCACCGGTCTGACCTACTTCCCGGCCCTTGCCCTTGGCCCGCTCGCCGAGGGGCTCGCGGCATGACCATCGACGTGAAGAAGCACGAGGACGCCGTGACACAGACGTCTACCGCCATCGAAACCCCCGCTCCGACGCGGGCGCCGCACGGCGACCCGTCCGTCGGACACCAGCCGGCCGGACGCGTCGGCGGGGGGCTGTTCGACCCCCAGCAGCTGATCACGTCCTTCCCTGACGCGATCAAGAAGCTCGACCCCCGGGTGATGGTCAAGTCACCCGTGATGTTCGTCGTCCTCATCGGCTCGGTGGTCACCACGGTGCTCGCCGTCAAGGACCCGGGCGACTGGTTCGGCTGGGCGATCACCGCCTGGCTCTGGCTGACCACGATCTTCGCCAACCTGGCCGAGGCCGTGGCCGAGGGCCGCGGCAAGGCCCAGGCCGACACGCTCCGCAAGGCCAAGACCGACACGGTGGCGCGCCGGATCGTCGGCGGGAGCGAGGAGCGCGTCCCCGGCACCGAACTGAGGATCGGCGACCTGGTGGTCTGCGAGGCCGGCGACGTCATCCCCGGCGACGGGGACGTCGTCGAGGGTGTGGCGAGCGTCGACGAGTCCGCCATCACCGGCGAGTCGGCCCCGGTCATCCGCGAGTCCGGCGGCGACCGCTCGGCCGTCACCGGCGGTACGAAGGTGCTGTCCGACCGGATCGTCGTCAAGATCACGACGAAGCCCGGCGAGACCTTCATCGACCGCATGATCAACCTGGTCGAGGGCGCCGCCCGGCAGAAGACCCCGAACGAGATCGCCCTCAACATCCTGCTGGCGTCCCTCACCGTCGTCTTCCTGCTCGCCGTCGTCACGCTGAAGCCGTTCGCGATCTACGCGGGCGCCGACGAGCAGACCTCGTTGATCGTCCTCACCGCGCTCCTGGTCTGCCTCATCCCGACCACGATCGGCGCGCTGCTCTCGGCCATCGGCATCGCCGGCATGGACCGGCTCGTGCAGCGCAACGTCCTCGCCATGTCGGGCCGCGCGGTCGAGGCCGCCGGCGACGTCTCCACACTGCTCCTGGACAAGACCGGCACCATCACGCTGGGCAACCGGCAGGCCGCCGAGTTCGTCCCCGTCAAAGGCGCCACGGAGGCCGAACTGGCCGACGCCGCCCAGCTCTCCTCGCTGGCCGACGAGACGCCCGAGGGCCGCTCCGTCGTGATTCTCGCCAAGGAGAGGTACGGACTGCGCGAGCGCCACCAGGGCGAACTCGCCCACGCCACCTGGATCGAGTTCACCGCTCAGACCCGTATGTCGGGTGTCGACGTCGACGGCAGGCAGACCCGTAAGGGCGCGGCCGGCTCGGTCGTCACCTGGGTTCGCGAGCAGGGCGGCGAGGTCGCCGACGACGCCGCCACGCTGGCCGACAGGATCTCCGAAGCGGGCGGCACGCCGCTGCTCGTCGCCGTCAAGGACGACAAGGGCGCCCGCGTCCTCGGTGTCATCCACCTCAAGGACGTCGTCAAGGAGGGCATGCGGGAGCGGTTCGACGAGCTGCGCCGCATGGGCATCAAGACGGTCATGATCACGGGTGACAACCCGCTGACCGCCAGGGCCATCGCCGAGGAGGCGGGGGTCGACGACTTCCTGGCCGAGGCGACCCCCGAGGACAAGATGGCGCTGATCAAGCGCGAGCAGGCCGGCGGCAAGCTCGTCGCGATGACCGGCGACGGTACGAACGACGCGCCCGCGCTCGCCCAGGCGGACGTCGGCGTGGCCATGAACACCGGCACCTCGGCCGCCAAGGAGGCCGGGAACATGGTGGACCTGGACTCCAACCCGACCAAGCTCATCGAGATCGTCGAGATCGGCAAGCAACTCCTGATCACCCGGGGCGCGTTGACGACCTTCTCGATCGCCAACGACGTGGCCAAGTACTTCGCGATCATCCCCGCGATGTTCGCCGTGGCCTACCCGTCGCTGGACAAGCTCAACATCATGGGCCTGTCCTCGCCCGAGTCCGCGATCCTCTCCGCCGTCATCTTCAACGCGCTGATCATCGTCGCGCTGGTCCCGCTCGCCCTGAAGGGCGTGCGCTACCGGCCGACGAGCGCGGACAGGATGCTCCGCCGGAACCTCGGGATCTACGGCCTCGGCGGCCTGATCGCCCCGTTCATCGGCATCAAGCTCATCGACATGCTCCTCTCCCTCGTCCCCGGTCTGCGTTGAATCGGAAAGCGTGCTGACATGAACAACTCGGTAGGAAACGCGGGGCGGGTGCTCTGGGCGGGCCTGCGCGCCCTCCTCGTCCTCACGGTCGTGTGCGGGGTGCTCTACCCGCTGGCCGTCACAGGAGTCGCCCAGGCGGTCTTCCCCCACCAGGCGGGCGGGTCCGAGGTCAAGGACGCGAGCGGGAGGGTGGTCGGCTCCGAGCTGATCGGCCAGACCTACGAGGACCTGAAGTGGTTCCAGCCCCGCCCCTCCCGCGGCCTCGGCGAGAACTCCGTCAACACCCAGTACCGACTGATCCTCTCGGGCGCGACCAACCGCTCCGGTGACAACGCCGAACTGATCCAGTGGGTGAAGGAGGCCAAGGCGGCCGTCGTCAAGGACAACTCCACCGCCACCTATCAGGTGCAGCCGTCCGACGTCCCCGCCGACGCCGTCACCTCCTCCGGCTCCGGCCTGGACCCGCACATCTCCCCGGCGTACGCGGAGCTGCAGGTCCACCGGGTGGCGGAGCGGAACGGCCTCGACGTCAAGCGGGTCGAGAAGCTCGTCGCCGACCACACCGACGACCGGATCCTCGGCTTCGTCGGGGAGCCCCGTGTCAACGTCCTCAAGCTCAACATCGCGCTCAAGGAACTGACGAAGGGCTGATGGCCTCGGGGTCCTCATCAGCCTGTGCCGGCGGCTCCCGGAGGCCTGGGGTCACCATTTCGGGGCAAAAGCCTCGCCATCGTGATCGTCACGATCAACTCCTCCCTCCCGCAGGCAGGTTGGTGCTACGGCCGCCCGGCTTCGCCGCCGCGACCGGGCGGGCCCGGTCATCCCGGGGACGTGCGCGTCTGTGCCCCCGCCCTTACGGGAGGCATACTGACAGGACGATGACGAACCGATCCGCGCCCCGGCGCCACCTGTCCACCAGCCCCTTCGCGGCTCCCACCGATCCCGTGATCAAGGAGTTCGCCGTCGGTGACCGCGTCTCCCACGATCGCCACGGCCTCGGGAAGATCATCGGCCAGGAGCCGACGGGAGCGCTGCTCGTCGACTTCGGAGCCACCCAGGTCCGAGTCCTCAGCCCTTACAAAGGCATGCACAAGCTCTGACGGCCCCCGACAGCCTCACGGAAGACCGCCCCGGCGCCTCGTGCGCCGGGGCGGCTTTCGTCGCCGTGCCTACGATGGGCCCATGTCGGAACGCGAACCGTCCTCACCTGCCAGCGTGGTGCACCAGCGCACACCGGGGCCCCGCGAGCTCGCGGCGGCGGCAGGAGTGTTCGCGCTCCTCGCGGACCCGACCCGGCTGCACCTGGTCTGGCTCCTCTCGCGCGGTGAGTCGGACGTCACCGCCCTCGCGGAGGCCTGCGGAGCGGCCCGGCCGGCCGTGAGCCAGCACCTGGCCAAGCTGCGGCTCAGCGGGCTCGTCCAGCACCGCAAGGACGGCCGCCGCGTCCTGTACACGCTGCCCGACGGCCATATGCGGCGCCTCGTGGTCGAGGCGATCAGCCATGCCGACCACCAGGTGACCGGAGAACCCTGGCACGACTGAACCCCCTCCTCCCGTCCACGTGTGCGCAATCATGCACATGTTCGCTACCGTGGTCACGACCCCCGGAGCCGAACGAGGGCGGGCCCCATGCTGTCCGTGCTGCGCAACCGCACCTACCGCCGCCTCTTCACCGCCCAGGTCGTCGCCCTGGCGGGCACCGGCCTCGCGACCGTCGCGCTCAGCCTCCTCGCGTACGACCTGGCGGGCGCCGACGCCGCCGCCGTCCTCGGGACCGCCCTCGCGATCAAGATGGTCGCCTACGTCTCCGTCGCGCCCCTGGTCGGCGCCTTCGCCGACCGGATACCCCGGCGCGCCCTCCTCGTCGCCACGGACCTCACCCGCGCCACGGCCGCCCTCGCCCTGCCCTTTGTCACCGAGGTCTGGCAGGTGTACGCCCTGATCCTGCTGCTCCAGGCCGCCTCCGCCGCCTTCACCCCGACCTTCCAGGCGACCGTCCCCGACGTCCTGCCCGACGAGCGCGACTACACCCGCGCCCTGTCGCTCTCCCGCCTCGCCCACGACCTGGAGAACCTCTTCAGCCCGGCGCTCGCGGCCGCGCTGCTCCTGGTCGTCCCGTCCGGCCTGCTCTTCACCGGGACCGCCGTCGGCTTCCTCGCCTCCGCCGCCCTCGTCGCCTCCGTCCTCCTGCCCCGCCCCGCACCGGCCGAGCGGACCGGCGGCGCCTACGCCAAGGCCGCCTTCGGCATCCGGCTCGTCCTCGCCACCCCGCGCCTGCGCGCGCTCCTCGCCCTGGACCTCGTCGTCGCCGCCGGCGGCGCGATGGTCCTCGTCACCACCGTCGTCCTGGTCCGCGAGGTCCTCGGCCGCCCGGCCGGCGACGTCACGCTCGCCCTCGGCGCGTACGGAGCCGGCTCCATGGCCGTCGCGCTCCTGCTGCCCCGCCTCCTCGACCGGATCGGCGACCGCACCCTCATGCTCCCCGCCGCCTTCGTCACGGCCGGGGTCCTGCTCCTCCTCCCGGCGGGCACGGCGCTGGTCCCCGGCCCCTGGGCCTGGCCCGCGCTGCTCACCGCCTGGCTGCTGCTCGGGGCCACCTGCTCCGCCGTCCTCACGCCCGGCGGACGGCTGCTGCGGCGCTCGGCCGCCGGCGCGGACCTGCCCGCCGCCTTCGCCGCCCGGTTCTCCCTCGCCCACGGCTGCTGGCTGCTGACCTACCCCCTCGCGGGGTGGGCGGCCGCGCACGCCGGCCTCGCGGTCGCCGCGGGCTCGCTCGGCCTCCTCGCCCTCCTCGCGGCCGTCGCCGCTCTACGGCTCTGGCCGCGCGAGGACCCCGAGGAGCTGGAGCACCGCCACCCCGAGCTGGCCACCGACCATCCGCACCTGGCGGGCGCGGTCGGCCGGTGTCACGTCCATGACTTCCGTATCGACGCGCTTCACCCCCGCTGGCCGGCCCCGGCGAAGCGCAGCGTGACCAGCTCGAACGGCCGCAGGGTCAGGTCCACACCCTCGTCTTCCGCCCGCACCGCGCCCGGCGGCGCGTCGGCGAGCGGGCGCTCCAGCAGGTCGCACACGGTCACCCCGTCCCAGCCGAAGGCGGTGGTCAGACGGGCCCGGGCGCGGCCGCCTCGGGACTCGTAGAGCCGGACCACGACGTCCCCACCGCGGTCGTCGGCCAGCTTCACCGCGCTGACCACGACCGCGTCGGAGTCCACCGCGACCAGCGGCACGACCTCCGCCGCCCCGGCCACCACGCGCTCGGGCAGGTTGATCCGGTAGCCCTCGCGCACGGCGTCCCCGACGGAGGCGCCCGGCACCAGCGCGTGGCGGAACCGGTGCACGCCCTGGTCGGTGTGCGGGTCCGGGAAGCGCGGGGCGCGCAGCAGGGACATCCGTACGGTCGTCGTCGTGCCGCCGTCCTCGGCCCGTACGGTACGGGTCACATCGTGTCCGTACGTCGACGCGGTCACCAGGGCCACGCCCCAGCCGGGCTCCTCGAAGTGGACGAAGCGGTGGTTGCACGCCTCGAACTTGGCCGCCTCCCAGCTGGTGTTGGTGTGCGTGGGACGGAAGAGATGGCCGAACTGCGTCTCCGCCGCGTACCGGTCGGTGTGGAGGTCGAGCGGGAACGCCGCCTTGAGGAACTTCTCCGTCTCGTGCCAGTCGACCTCCGTGTCCAGGTCGAGCCGCTTCGCCCCCGCCACGAGCGTCAGCGTCTGCACCGCCCGCGAGGCGCCGAACGTCCGCGTCACGCGTACGGACACGGATCGCGCGCTCTCCTCGGCGAGCACCACCTCGTCGGCCTCGACCAGGTCCGTGACGGTGTTCCGGTAGAACTGGTCGACGTCCCAGGCGTCCCACATGTTCGGGAAGTCGGGATGGATCTGGAGCAGGTTCGCCGCCGCCCCCGGAGCGAGCGTCTCCCGGCCGGTCGCCAGGTCGAGCACCGACACCACCAGGCCGCGCCCGTCCACGCCCACCCGCAGCAGCCCGTTGTCGAGCACGAAGCCGCCGTCCGGCCGCGCCTCGGCGGTGCAGTCGTCCGCCGCCGGGACCACGGCGCCCGCCCCGCCGGCCGGAACCCCCGCGCGCGCGTGCGGCGCCGCGTTGAACACCATCTGACCGCCCGCCGCCGGATCACCGGCCAGCACCGCCTGCGCCCGGCCGATGATGCCGTTCAGCTCCTCGGCGACCGCCGCGTACGTCCGCTCCGCCTCACGGTGCACCCACGCGATCGAGGAGCCGGGGAGGATGTCGTGGAACTGGTGCAGCAGCACCGTCTTCCAGATCCGGTCCAACTCCTCGTACGGATAGGGCACTCCGGCCCGCGCCGAGGCGGTCGCCGCCCACAGTTCGGCCTCCCGGAGCAGGTTCTCGCTCGCCCGGTTGCCCTGCTTGGTCCGCGCCTGACTCGTCAGCGTCGCCCGGTGCAGCTCCAGGTACAACTCGCCCACCCAGACCGGCGCGTGCGGGTACTCGGCCTCGGCCTTGGCGAAGAAATCCGCAGGCCGCTCCCAGCGCACCCGCGCCGAACCCTCCAGATCCCTTAGCCGGGCCGCCTTCGCGACCATCTCGCGCGTCGTGCCGCCACCCCCGTCGCCCCAGCCGGTCGGCGCGATCGAATGCCGCGCGCGGCCCTTGTCCTTGAAGTTGCGCACCGCGTGCGCGATCTCCTTGCCCCGCATCGAGCAGTTGTACGTGTCGATCGGCGGGAAGTGCGTGAAGATCCGCGTGCCGTCGATGCCCTCCCACCAGAAGGTGTGGTGCGGGAAGGAGTTGACCTGGCTCCACGAGATCTTCTGCGTCAGCAGCCACTTCGACCCGGCAGCCTTGATGATCTGGGGGAGTCCGCCCGCGAAGCCGAACGTGTCCGGCAGCCACGCCTCCTCGTTCTCGACGCCGAACTCCTCCAGGAAGAACCGCTTGCCGTGCACGAACTGACGGGCCATCGCCTCCGACGACGGCATGTTCGTGTCCGACTCCACCCACATGCCCCCGGCCGGCACGAACCGGCCCTCCGAGACCGCCTTCTTGACCCGCGCGTACACCTCCGGACGGTGCTCCTTGATCCAGGCGTACTGCTGCGCCTGGGACATCGTGTAGACGAAGTCCGGCTCGTCCTCCAGGAGAGCGGTCATGTTCGCCGTCGTCCGCGCCACCTTGCGGACCGTCTCGCGCAGCGGCCACAGCCACGCCGAGTCGATATGGGCGTGGCCGACCGCGCTGATCCGGTGCGCCGACGGCTCGGCCGGCGAGGACAACACCTCCACCAGGCGCGAACGGGCGGCCGCGGCGGTCGCGTTCACGTCCTGGAGGTCGATCGCGTCCAGGGCGCTCTCCACGGCCCGCAGGATCTCCCAGCGGCGGGCGCCCTCCACCGGCAGCTCCGCCATCAGCTCGCCGAGCACCTCCAGGTCGATCACCAGCTGCCAGACGGTCTCGTCGAAGACCGCCAGGTCCATCCGCGCGAGCCGGTACTGCGGCGTGTCGCCCGCCGTCTCCTTCTCGCCCAGCTCGGTCGGCAGGAAGGGGTGGTAGTCCAGGATCACCGGATTGGACGCGGCCTCCACATGCAGCAGCACCTCCTCCCCGCCGGCCGCCCGGTCCGCGACCCGCACCCACTGGTTGCGCGGGTTGAGCCCCTTCACCGGCGAGCCGTCGGGCCGGTACACCAGCCCCTCGCACTGGAATCCGGGCATGTTCGCGTCGAAGCCGAGGTCGATCAGGGCCTCCACGGTCCGTCCCGCCCAGGCCCGTGGTACCGCCCCGGACACGGTGAGCCAGCTCGTGCCCCACGGAGCTCCCCAGGCGTCGCCCACGGCGATCGGGGTGCGGGGAGCGGCGATCCCCTCGGCCACCGGTACCGGTTCGTCGGGGGCCGTCCAGATCCCCACCTCCAGCGGGACGGACTCCGGATGGATCGCGGGGCGGACCCGCTCCTCCAGGACGCGCTTGAGACGGGACTCGATCAGGGTGCGGTCGTCATGCATGCCAGTCGCTCCATCACGTAGGAGAAGGTGGTCCTCAGGGCCTGTCGACGTCGTCGACGGTGACCGTCTCGGTGATCCCGCGTGCGCTGAGATGATCGCGGTCCGCCGCCCGCGACGCCAGTACGACCGCCGGCCGCGCGCCGTCCGCCCCCAGCCGCATGAACGCCTCGAAGAACGCCCCGCCCGGCGCGCAGGTCGATCGCTTGGCGGAATCCTCCGGCAGGTCGAGGACGAGGGCCGTGGTCCGTGGACGCGGGTGACGGGGGCCGGCCCGGAACTCAGCGACGGTCTCCGCGAGCGCCCGCCCGGCCGGTTTCACCTCCCGATCGGTCGTCAACAGGCCGAGGTCGTACTCCAGTTCGGGGAAGTCGGCGAGCGAGCGGTCGACGTCGTGGGAGCACCACCACGTGACGCCCCAGAGGCCGGGGCAGTCGAGCGCCGCCGCCACCGTCGTACGGGTGAAGGCGGCGGCCCGGTCGGGCGCGATGTGCGGGGCGGGCGCCCCCACCTCCTGGAGCCACACCGGCCGCGCGGGGTCCTCGGCCCAGGCCTTGGACAGCTCGATTAGATACGCGGCGTGCAGGCCCGTCGCCACGGAGTCGGGGCCGTGGCGCTGGGCGGTGCCGTTGAAGACCCAGGAGTGGACGGCCGTCACCGCGCCGAGCCGGGCCGCCTGGGCGGGCGTGAAGGGATGGTCGTCCAGATACCAGGCGGCGTCGTACTCGGCGTGCAGATGGAGCCGCCCGGGCGCGCCGCGCTCGCACGCCGCCAGCATGCGCCGCAGCCAGCTCTCGGCCTCGGCCGGGGTGACGCGGTCCGGGTCGGGGTGCGGGTCGCCCGAGAACTGGTTGATCTCGTTGCCGAGCGTCATGCCCAGGAAGTTCGGCCGGTCCGCGAGCGCCGAGGCGAGGGTACGCAGATACGTCGCCTGGCCGTCGAGGACCTCGGGGTCGGTGAACAGGTTCCGCCGGTGCCAGGTGAGCGTCCACGAGGGCCGGAAGTCGAAGCTGGACAGATGGCCCTGGAGCCCGTCGACTGCCACGTCCAGACCGCGCTCGGCCGCCGCGTCCACGAGGGAGACCAGCTGCTCGACCGCGCGCGGGCGGATGAGCGTCCGGTTCGGCTGGAAGACGGGCCAGAGCGGGAAGACCCGGACATGGTCGAGACCGAGGGCCGCGATCGAGTCCAGGTCGGCGCGGACGGCGTCGAGGTCGAAGTCGAGCCAGTGGTGGAACCACCCACGGCTCGGGGTGTAGTTGACGCCGAAGCGCGGGGTGTCGCGCGGAGGGGGCATGCTCGGCATGGGGTCCTTTCCACAGGTCATCCCTTGATGGCGCCTTCCTCGACGCCCTTGAAGAAGAACCGCTGGAGGGTGGCGAAGACGGCCACGATCGGCAGGAAGGCGATCATGGTCCCGGCCGCGATCAGCCGCGGATTGGCGGTGAACGTGCCGTCGAGGTACTGCAGCCCCACGGTGAGGGTGTACCGGTCGGGGTCGTTGAGCACGATCAGCGGCCAGAGGAAGTCGTCCCACGCGCCGATGAAGGTGAAGATCACCACGACGCTCAGCATGCCCCGGACGTTCGGCAGCCCCACATGGACCAGGCGCTGCCACACGTTCGCGCCGTCGACGAGCGCGGCGGCGTCCAGCTCCGGCGGGACGGCCTGGAAGGCCGTGTACATCAGCAGGACGTTGAGCATGGCGATGGCCCCCGGCAGCGCCACCCCGAGCAGCGTGTCGGTCAGGCCCATGCTGCGTACGGTCACGTACTGGGAGACGATCGTGACCTCCCCGGGCAGCACCAGCGTGGCCAGGAACAGACCGAGCACGAGCCGGGCGCCCCGGAAGCGCAACCGGGAGAGCGTGAAGCCGGCCAGGGTGGCCCCGACCACGTTCCCGAGGACGGCGATCGCCGCCACCGTCAGCGAGTTGACGGCGTACGTCCACACCGGGACGGTGTCGGCGACCTGCGCGTAGTTGGAGAACGTCGGGTCGCTGGGCAGGAAGTCCGGTGTACGGGAGTACACGTCCTCGCCCGGGCCCTTGAGCGAGGTGGACAGCTGCCACAGGAACGGGCCCGTGGTGAGCAGCAGGACGAGGGCGAGCAGCGCATAGCGGACCGCCCGCGCGGCCGGGCCGGGTGTGCCGAAGCCGCGTGATCCCCGGGAGGCTCGTACAGGCATGGTCAGGACGCCTTCCTGTTCAGCCGGGCGAGTAGCAGCATCGGGCCGACGGTGATCACGAAGAGCAGCAGGCTCAGGGCGGAGGCGTACCCGATGTGCCCGGTGAAGCCGCGGCTGTACATCTGGATGAGCATGACCACCGACATGTCCCGGCCGCCCGGCCCGCCGGTGCCGTGGGAGAGGACGTACAGCTCGGAGAAGACCCGGAGCGCGGAGACCGAGACGAGGACGGAGACCAGCAGCATCGTGGCCCGGACGCCCGGCAGGGTGACGTGCCAGAAGCGGCGCACGGCGGACGCCCCGTCGACGGCGGCGGCCTCGTGCAGCTCCCGGCCCACGTTCCCGAGGGCGGAGAGGTAGATGACCATGTAGTAGCCGAGGCCCTTCCACACGGTGAGGGCGATGGCACTGAAGAGCAGCAGCCAGCGGTCCGTGAGGAAGTCGACCGGCCGCTGGGCGAGGCCGAGCCCGCCGAGCAGCCCGTTGAGGAGGCCGCGGTCGTCCAGGAGCCAGCCCCAGATCAGGGCGACGACGACGGCGGAGGCGACCACCGGGGTGTAGAAGGCCGTGCGGAAGAAGGTGATGCCCGGCAGCTTCTTCTCCACGAGCAGCGCGAGCAGCAGCGGCAACAGGGTCAGCAAGGGCAGGCAGATCAGCAGATAGACGATGCTGTTGATCAGAGCGTCGATCAACTGCTCGTCGTCCAGGGCCCGTTCGTAGTTGGCGAGGCCCGTGAAGCGGCCGCCGCCGAGCGGTTTGGCGTTGGTGAACGACAGGATCACGGTGTTCACGGCCGGCCAGACGTTGAAGACGAGGAGCCAGACGACGGCCGGCCCGGCGAGCAGCCACGGGGTGAACCAGCGCCGGTGGGTCATGGGGTGCCTTCCGGGAGGGGGAGCGGCGCCGGGGGATGTCGGCGCCGCTCTGGGCCGTCGCTCAGTCCTTCAGCATCTGGTTGGCGCGCTCCACGGCCGTGTCCAGAGCCTCCTTCGAACCGGCCTGGCCGTTCAGGGCGAGGGCGATCTGCTGGTTGATCACCGTCTTGACCGCCTCGTTGGCCTGGACCGGCTCCAGCATCGTGGCCTTCGCCAGCGAGCCGAACGCGGTGACCTTGGCGTCCCCGGCGTTCGTCCCGTCGCTCCTGCTGAAGAAGGGGTCCGACGCGGAGGCCTTGGTGGACGGGAAGATGCTGGTGAGGTGGGCGAAGGCGGCCTGGTTCTCGGCGTTGGTGACCCAGCGGGCGAGCGCGAGCGCCGTGGCCCGGTTCTTGGTCGCCTTGGAGACCGACAGGCCCTGGACGTACAGCGGCGGCGTGCCCATCGCGGGGGAGGAGACGACCTGGGGCGCGAGGCTCGGGTTGTCGGTGGCCAGCGTGGTGATGTAGTTGCCGCCCGCCGTGGTCCACGCGGCGGTGCCGGAGGAGAACAGCTTGGTGTTGCCCGCGTACGTCTCCGTCAGCACGTCCTTGGGCAGCAGGCCCTCCTTGAACGCGGCGCGGTAGGTGTCCAGGAGAGCCGCGGCCTCGGGGGTGTTGAAGGTGAACGTCTTCCCGTCCTCGGACATGAGCTTCACGCCGGCGTTGGCGAAGTCCATCAGCCCCGGCTTGCGGCTCATCAGATGGACCGAGCCCTTCGACTTCTCCTTGACCGTCCTGGCCGCCGCGATCAGCTCGTCCAAGGTGGCCGGCGGCTTCTTCGGGTCCAGGCCGTACCGGGTGAGGAGCGTGGAGTTCCAGTAGTTGACGTCGGTGTTGAGGTACCAGGGATAGCCGTACGTGCCGTCGTGGCCGGCGAAGCGGTAGGCGGCGATGCCGCCCTCGACGTAGTCGGCGTCCAGCTTCGGGTCGGCTGACGCCACGTCGAGGAGCCTGCTCTGCTTCACCAGTGGCAGCGCGAAGTCCGGCGGCAGGTTGACGACATCGGGCAGCGTGCCGCCGGCCGCCTGGCTGAGCACCTTCTCGGAGTAGCCGTCACCCGGCTGGTCGAGCCACTCCACCTCGACGCCCGGGTGCTTCTTCTCGAAGGCGTCGATCACGCCCTCCATGTACGCGGTGAACTTCGGCTTCAGGGCCCACGTCTGGAGCGAGACCCTGCCCGTGACCTCGCCCCCGCCGCCCCCGCCGCCCCCGCCGGCGTCGTCCGATCCGCTCGGGTCGCCGAGGCCGCATCCGGCGAGGGTCACCGCGGCGACGGCGGCCACGGCCAGCCGTATCCAGTGGCTGCTTGTGCGCATATGAGTGGTCTCCCGGTCTGTGCTGGCGGACGGAACGCATTACTAAACCGGTCTAGCGATGGGGGACTATGCTCCCGCTACACTCCGCTGTCAAGACAGTGCGCGCGGACCGCGGCAGTGCGGACCCGAGCAGTGCGGACCCGAACCGCGCGCGACCGAGGGGGCACCCGCGTGGCCAGACCGACGATCGCCGACATCGCCCGCCGGGCCGGGGTGTCCAAGGGCGCCGTGTCCTTCGCGCTCAACGGGCGCCCGGGCGTGAGCGACACCACCCGCGCCCGCATCCTGCGGGTCGCGGAGGAGATGAACTGGCGCCCGCACAGCGCCGCGCGCGCCCTCGGCGGGGCCCGGGCCGGCGCGGTCGGCCTGGTCCTCGCCCGCCCCGCCCGGACCATCGGCCTCGAACCCTTCTTCAGCCAACTGCTCAGTGGACTGCAGGCCGGACTCTCCACGCGCGGCACGGCGCTCAACCTGCTGGTCGTCGAGGACACGGCCGCCGAGATCGAGGTCTACCGGCGCTGGACCTCCGAGCACCGCGTCGACGGCTTCGTCCTGGTCGACCTCCAGGTCCGCGACCCGCGGATCCCCGTCCTCGAAGAGCTCGGCGTGCCGGCGACCGTCCTCGGCGGGCCCGGCCGGCACGGCAACCTGCCGAGCGTCTGGGCCGACGACCGCGAGGCCATGGTGTCGATCGTCGACTACCTCGCCGCCCTCGGCCACCGCCGCATCGCGCACCTGGCCGGGCTCCCCGCCTTCCAGCACACCCAGCGCCGCATCCGGGCCGTACGGGACAGCGCCCGGCGGCTCGGCCTCACCGAGGCGGTCTCCCTGCCGACCGACTTCAGCGACGCCGAAGGCGCCGCCGCCACCCGGGCCCTGCTCGCCCGGTCACCCCGGCCGACGGCGATCATCTACGACAGCGACGTGATGGCCGTGGCCGGTCTCGGGGTGGCCACCGAGATGGGTGTGGCCGTCCCCGCCGAACTCTCCCTCGTCTCCTTCGACGACTCCGCCCTCGCCCGCATCGTCCACCCCTCCCTCACCGCGCTCTCCCGCGACACCTTCGCCCTCGGCGAGCAGGTGGCCCGGGAACTCCTCGCCGTCGTCCACGACCCGGCCTCGGCGCGGGACGTCAAGAACCCGACACCCCGGCTCACGGTCCGCGAGTCCACCGCGCCCCCGGCCCTTGACCCGTCCCGCTAAAGCCGTTTAGCCTCCCGGCTCGAAGCACCGCACGCTCGTACCGCCGCACCTCCCGTACGCCCAGCACCCCCCACCCCTCCCGCTGGACCGGAGAATCGGATGAGACGACACGTCCCCCTGCTGACGGTCGCGGCGCTCCTGGCCGCCCTGTTCGGCCTCGCACCCGTCACCCCCCTCACGCCGCGGGCGCACGCCGCCGCGCAGGCCCCCGCCGCCGCGGGCGATCAGCCCTACGCCTCGTACTGGCACCCCGACACCCTCCTGAACTGGGACCCGGCCACCGACCCCGACGCGCGCTTCAACCGCTCCCGCGTCCCGCTGCGGCCCCGCGTCTCCGATCCCGCGCTGAAGGCCAACGCGAACGCCCGCGCGGGCGAGGGGAAGATCGCCGCACTGGTCTCCTTCGGCCCCACCTCGAACAACCCCTCGCAGGGGTCCACCAACCCGCACCACTACGCCTTCGGCCACTGGCAGTACATCGACAAGCTGGTCTTCTGGGGCGGCTCCGCGAGCGAGGGCCTGATCCTCGCCCCGAACGCGACCGTCATCGACGCCGCCCACCGCAACGGGGTCAAGGTCTACGGCACCGTCTTCTTCCCGCCCACCGCGTACGGCGGTCAGATCCAGTGGGTCCGCGACTTCGTCCAGAAGTCCGGCTCCACCTACCTGGTCGCCGCCAAGCTCGCCCAGGTGGCCCAGCACTACGGCTTCGACGGCTGGTTCGTCAACCAGGAGACGGCCGGGGGCGACGCGGCCCTCGCGACCGAGCTGCGGCAGGCGATGCGGTACGCCCGCTCCCTCGGCCCGGTCGAGTTCATGTGGTACGACGCGATGACCGAGTCCGGCGCGGTGAGCTGGCAGGACTCCCTCACCTCCGCCAACGACGCCTTCCTGCAGGAGGGTTCGCAGCGGACCTCGGACTCGATGTTCCTCGACTTCGGCTGGAGCGCCTCCGGGCTCAGCTCCTCCCGTACGCTCGCCCGCGGCCTCGGCCGCAGCGAGTACGAGCTCTACTCCGGCATCGACACCGAGGCGAACGGCTACAACACCTCCGTACCCTGGGCCTCCGTCTTCCCCGCCGGACAGCCGCACGTCACCTCGCTCGGCCTCTACCGGCCCGAGTGGACCTTCACCTCCTCCTCGGGCCGCGCCGACTCCCATGCCCGCGAGGCCCGTTACTGGGACGGCGCCAACGGCGACCCGTCGAACACCACGACCACATCGGCCTGGAAGGGCCTCGCCCACTACGTCGCCGAGTCCTCGGCCGTCACCGCCAAACCGTTCGTCACCTCGTTCGGCGCGGGCCAGGGCGACTTCTTCCACTCCGGCGGCGTCCGCGTCTCGTCCACCGGCTGGAACAACCTCTCCCTCCAGGACGTGCCGCCCACCTACCGCTGGCTCGTCACCTCCACCGGCTCGAAGCTCACGCCGTCCATCGACTTCACCGACGCCTACGAGGGCGGCTCGTCCTTGCGTCTGACGGGCACCCTCGACGCGGTGAACACCGTGCGGCTCCACCAGACGAGACTGCCGGTCGCCGCCGACACCAAGCTCTCCATGGTCGTGAAGACCCCGGCCGCGGGACCCACCCGGCTGAAGGCGGCCGTCTCCTTCACCGACGCGCCGACCACCTTCACCACCCTCGACCTCGGCTCGACCGCCACCACCGGCTGGGAGCGCAAGACCCTCGACCTGTCCGCCTTCGCGGGCCGGACCATCGCCCAGATCGGGCTGCAGGCCGCCGGCTCCGTCCCCTCGTACGACATCCGCGTGGGCCAGCTCTCCGTCTTCGACGGAGCCGTCGACTCCGCCGCCGCCCCGAGCGGCGTCACCGTCCTCGGCACCACCGACCTGAGCGCCACCGCCAAGTCCCTCCGCCTCGCCTGGACGCCCTCCTCCTCCGGCTCCGTGCACCACTACGAGGTGTACCGGCGGAACGCCGACTCCACCCGTACCTTCCTCGGAGCCACCCCCAACGACGCCCTCTTCGTCCCCCGGCTCGACCGCGCCGGTACGGAGACGTCGACGACCCTCGACGTCGAGGCCGTCTCCACCGAGTACGGCCGCTCACCGGCCGCCACCACCACGGTCGGCTGGACCCCTGGCGGCACCGAGTCCAACCTGGCGCTCGGCCGTCCGGCCACCGCCTCCGGCCAGTGCAACGCGAGCGAGACCCCCGCCAAGGCGGTCAACGGCACCGTCTCGGGCGGTACCACCGACAAGTGGTGCACGACCACCTCCGCGAAGTGGCTGGAGGTCGACCTCGGCGCGGCCCGCTCGCTCGACCGGCTCACGGTCAAGCACGCGGCGGCGGGCGGCGAGAACGCGGCGTGGAACACCCGTGACTTCACCCTCCAGGTGCGCGGCTCCACCGCCGAACCCTGGACGACCGTCGCGACCGTCACCGGCAACACGGCGGCCACCACCACCCATCCGGTGGGCAGAACGGCGCGCCACGTCCGCCTGGAGATCACCCGGCCGACCCAGACGAGCGACCCCGCCGCACGCATCTACGAACTCGAAGCCTGGGGGTCTTGACGAGGGCAGAATAAGGAGGAAAATGCCTATTACACCAGAAAACCAGAGCGAGCCGCACCAGCCGGTGAAGACGTTCGCCGACTCGCGTGACCCACTCGCTGGCTCTGGCCAGGCCCCCGGCAGATCCTCCCGGAACCCGGGCACCTCGACGACGGTCGAGACGTCCGAGTGCGGAGACGGACTACCGGGGACTGCATGTGTGGAGGCCCCTCCCCATGGCCCCTTTCCGAGCGGTACTGATCGACATCGACGGTGTCCTCACCGTCTCCTGGAAGCCGCTGCCCGGTGCCGTGGCGGCCATGGAGCGCCTGCGGGCCGACGCCATCCCGTTCGCGCTGGTCACCAACACGACCTCGCGCACCCGCGCCTCCATCGCCACCACCCTGGCCGTCGAGGGCTTCCCCGTCGGCATCGACGACATCCTCACCGCGCCCGCCGCCACCGCCGCTCATCTCCGGGAGCGTTATCCCGGCGCGCGCTGTCTGCTGATCAACACCGGGGACGTGAGGGACGACCTCGCCGGCCTGACCCTCGCGGACGAGGACGAGGCGGCCGACGTGGTCGTCCTCGGCGGTGCCGGTGACGCCTTCGACTATGCGGCCCTCAACCGGGCGTTCCGTCAGGTGCGGGACGGCGCACGGCTCGTGGCCATGCACCGCAACCTGTACTGGCGTACCGCCGACGGGCTCGACCTGGACACCGGAGCCTTCGTCATCGGGCTCGAACGGGCCGCCGGCGTCGAGGCGGAGATCACCGGCAAACCCTCCCCGGCCTTCTTCGCGACCGCCCTCGCGCACATCGGTGCCGACCCCGCCGAGACCCTGATGGTGGGCGACGACATCGAGTCCGACGTCCTTGCCGCCCAGCGCTGCGGCCTCACCGGCGCCCTGGTGAAAACCGGCAAGTACCTGCCCGAGACCCATCGCGGGGCCTCCGGCACCCCGGACCACGTCCTCGACTCCTTCGCCGACGTCCCCGATCTCCCGTTCTCCAGGTGAACCGACCCGCCAGCTGAACCGACCCGGTCCGCCTGCCCTGAACCGACCCGGTCCCCTGCCGCCGTTCGTGCCCACGAAGGGCGGCAGGGACGGGTCAGCGGGTGGCTCCGGCTTCCAGGATCCCCTTCAGGGTCCGTTCGCTCTGCGGCATCTCCTTGCGCACGAACGGGCGGACGACGAGCGGGACCAGCGCCTTGCCGATGCCGTGGCTCTCGAAGTCGACGGCGAGCGTCAGGCGTGAGTGCGTCCCGTTGTCGATCGGCTCGATCGTGCCCTGGACGTCACCGCGTACGGGCCCGTCGATGCCGTGGATGTGCCAACTCCGCGGCGGATCGAGCTCGATGACCTGCATGGTCGTGGTCATCTCCCGGCGCCCCATGCGCCGCGTCACGGCGACCTTCGATCCGACGCCCAGCGGCTCGTCGCCCAGGCGGCGGACACGGACGGCGCTCTCCTGCCAGTCGGGCAGATGCGTGGGGTCGGTCACGTAGGAGAAGACTTCTTGGGGCGTGCGGGAGATGTCGATGGATTCCTTGATGGCAGACATGTCGCCCTCTTCGTGTGTCATGAATGCAGCGGTGTGCGGGCATATGTCGCTTCATACAAATGATCCCACGCGGGGCGGGCCGTCGCCAACGAGTCGGCGCCGTCCCGGGGTCAGTGCGGGTGGGCCGGGGTCAGGCCCAGCCACTCCAGTGCCGCCTGTGCGGTGAACTCCGCCTGACCGCCCCGGAAGAGTAGATCGGCCGCCAGGAACGCCGGGTCGTCCGCCGTCGCCGCCACGTACGGCAGCGCCACGCACCGCATGCCGGCCGCCCGCGCCGCCAGGGCGCCCGGAGGCGCGTCCTCGAAGACCACGCACCGCGCCGGTGCCACGCCGCGCCGCCGCGCCGCCTCCAGGAAGACGTCCGGCTCCGGCTTGCCGTGCGCGACCTCCTCCGCGGAGACCAGCGTCGTCAGGAACGTGTCCAGGCCGGTGCCGGCGAGGACCGCCTCGATCGCGTCGCGGGACGAGCCGGAGGCCACCGCCATCGGCACACCCGTCGCGTACAGCCGCTCCACGAACGCCCGCATGTGAGGGAAGACAGGGGTCGAGGCGCGTGCCAGCTCCAGATAGCTCCGGTTCGTCGCGTCGAGGAGCTCCTTCAGGGGAGCCTCGATGCCGTACCGGGCGCCGAGGATCTCCAGGGTCTCCTGCGTCCCGATCCCGATGTAGCCGGTGTGCCGCTCCCAGTCGAAGTCGGTGGGGCCGGCGAAGGCCGTGAGCGTCCGCAGGGTGGCCTCGTAATAGTTCGGCTCGCTGTCCACCAGCGTTCCGTCGAGATCGAAGATGACCGCAGGGGAGGGGGTGCTCATGCGGTCAAGCATCTCAACCCGCGCGCGCCGTCCCCACGGCCGGAAGTCCCGGTTCCCCGCCGCCGTCAGCCCTTCCGTGCCGACGCCCGCCCCACCGACTCCACCAGCGGCAGCAGCCGGTGCGGCACCCGCTCGCGCAGCGCCATCTCCGTACGGGTCCTGACCACGCCCGGCAGCTGGATCAGCCGCTGGATCACGTCCTCCAGATGCCCGTTGTCCCGGGCCACCACGCGCGTCAGCAGGTCCCCGCCGCCGGTGATCGAGAACGCCTCGACGATCTCGGGGACGGAGGCCAGGGCATCCCCGACCTCGTCGAGATGCCCCTGGGTGACCTCGATGTGGACGAACGCGAGCACCGGATGACCGAGCGCGGCGGGGGAGAGGACGGGACCGGTCGCCGTGATCACGCCGTCCCGCTCCAGCCGGTCGATCCTCGCCTGCACCGTGCCCCGGGCCACCCCGAGGATCCGCGCGTACTCGCGCACGCTGGTGCGCGGCTGCTCGATCAGGAGCCGCAGGATCCGTGTGTCGAGCTCGTCCACCGCCATGGTCCGTTGGCTCCCTTCTGGCTGTACCTGATCAGTGAAGACTGTACCAATGGCACACTGCCCAGCGCCTCGGTTGAGCCAGTGGGTGCCGGGGTGTTTCCCTGGGGGAACAGTACGAGACATGGCGCCGCGCAGGCGCCGGACCGGCGACGATGCCGGATCCGGACCGCGGCGCCTTTCCCATGTCCTGGGGCCGCCACAAGCAGGCCGGGGCACGAGAAGACGCGAAGAGGGTGTGTGTACGGCAGCGGGGGCGGGACTACCGTCGTGAAGAAGGTCCGGGCGACCGGCCGCAGGCTGGTCAGGCTGATGTTCGTGGCGCCCGATCCGGGCCGCGTCCGGCTGCGCGTCTCGTCGCGCGCCGTCCTCGCCGTCGCCCTCTCGGTCGCCGCGGCCGAGCTGGCCGGGCTCTCCCTCACCGCGTCGATCACCGGCGGCCTCGCCGCCCTGCTCGCGCTCTTCACCGTCGGCGACCCCACCGTGCGCCGCCAGGTCGTGACGACCGCCCTGCTTCCCGCCGTCGGCTTCCCCGTCCTGGCCCTCGCGACCGCCCTGCACGGCGCGCCGCTGCTGCGCGACGCGTCCTGGCTGCTCGTCGTCTTCGTGGGCGTGTACGCGCGGCGTTGGGGCCCGCGCGGGCACGCGCTGGGCATCTTCGCGTTCATGATGTTCTTCGTCACCCAGTTCCTGCACGCGCTGCCCGCGCAGCTGCCGGAGCTGTACGCGGCGGTGGGCCTCGCCCTCCTCGCCTCCGGTGCGGTCCGCTTCGTGGCCTGGTGCATCGAGCGGCGCGTCCCGCCGCCCGCCGCGCCCGCCCCGCTGCCCGGCCGGGGCCTGAACCGGCCCACCACCCGGCAGGCGTTCCAGGCGACCGCCGCCTGCGCGGTCGCGCTCGCCGCCGGTCAGGTCATCTCGCACGAACGCTGGTACTGGGCTGTCGGTACCGCCTGGTGGATCTTCGTCAACACCGCCTCGCGCGGCGAGACGCTCGTGCGCGGTTTCCGCCGGGTCGTGGGCACGGTCGTCGGCATCGCCGCCGGCTTCCTGATCGCGATCCCGCTGGCCGGCGCCCCCGCGCCGACGGCGGTGCTGGTCGCCGTCTGCGTCTTCGGGATCTTCTACACGGCCCCGCTCTCGTACAGCTGGATGATGTTCTTCGTGACCGTCATGGCCGGACTGCTGTACGGGCTCCTCGGCGTGCTCCACCCGGGCCTGCTGCTCCTCCGCTTCGAGGAGACGGCGGTCGGCGCGCTCGGCGCGGCCGTCGGTGTGGCCCTGCTGCCGGTGACCACGCACGCCGCCACCAACGCCTGGATCGAGCGGGCCGTGACCTGCGTGCACGACTGCACCACGGCCGCGGCGCGGCGCCTCGCCGGCGACCCGGAGGCCGACCCGGCTCCGCACGCCGCCGCGCTGGAGGTGCTCCTCGGCCGGGTCCGGCTCTCCCTGGCGCCGCTGGTCCATCCGCTGAGCCCGCTGCGGGCCCGCAAGGCCCGCGCCCGCAAGGTCCTGGCGCTGCTCGACGACTGCGCCCGCGAGATCCGGGGCCTCGCGGCGGTCGCCGCCGACCCGGACGCCTCGCACGACGCCCGGCTCGCCGCCGCCTCCTGGCGCGTCGAGGCGGCCGTCCACGCCCTGGTTCCGCCGGTCCACCCCGCGCGCCGGGCGTCGGTCGAGGCGCCCGCCGCCCCGCCCCACCACCCGGGCGCCGAAGCCGCACTCGGCCACCTGCACGGCCTGGAGCGCGCCCTGACGGCCCTCGCCACCCCGCTCCGCTCGGCCCCGAGCGCGCCGCTGGTGCCCGCCGCCTGAGCCGCCGCCCGTGGCTCCCCACGGCCCGGTGATCCAACTTGGTCTAGACCGCCTGCTAACGTCGGCCCGACTACGGAGCGGTCGGCCGAGCGCTCCGGTGGAGAGGGGAGACGCCATGGGCGGCACAGACGCGCGGGAAGCGGTACGGGTAAGGGCCTTCATCGGGTCGTTCACCTCGGCCGGGGGCCGGGGGATCCTCGCCGCCGACGTGGACCCGCGGACCGGCGCCCTGACCGTCACCGGTGCGACGGACGCGCTCCCCGACCCGTCCTACCTCGCCCTCGCCGGGCCGGTCCTCTACGCCGTCTCCGAGACCGAGGAGGGCGCCGTGGCGGCCTTCGACGCCACCGGATCCGTACCCCGGCCGCTCGGCGCCCCCGCGCCCGTGGACGGCGCGGGCCCGACGCATCTCACCGTCGTCGAGGGCCACGTCCTCACCGCCAACTACACCTCCGGCAGCGTCTCGGCCCTCCCGCTCGCGGCGGACGGCTCCGTGGGCGCCGCCACGGACGTCGCCCGGCACGAGGGCTCGGGGCCCGTCGTCGAGCGCCAGAGCGGCCCGCACGCCCACCAGGTCCTGGCGGCCCCGGGCGGGCGCTGGGCGGTCGCCGTGGACCTCGGCACCGACTCCGTACGGATCTACGCCCTCGACCCCGCCTCCGGCGCGCTGCGGCCGCACGGCGAGACCGCGCTCAAGCCCGGCACCGGCCCGCGCCACCTGGCCTTCCACCCGGCCGGCACCCACGCCTACGTCCTGAACGAGCTGGAGCCCACCGTCACCGTGTGCCGCTGGGACGCGGAGGCGGGCACCCTGGAGCCGCTCGGGGAGACCGCCGTGGTCCCCGCCGGGGCCACGGGGCCGAGCTACCCCTCCGAGGTCGTCGTCGCCCCCGACGGCCGCTTCCTCTGGGCCGCGGTACGCGGAGACGACACCCTCGCCGTCCTCGCCCTCGACCCGAGCGGCGAGCGCGCCGAGTTCCGTACCGCCGTGGACTGCGGCGGGCGCTGGCCGCGCGACCTCGCCCTGGACCCCTCGGGGCGGCGCCTCTACGCGGCCAACGAACGATCCGGCGACGTGACCTGGTTCGACCTCGACCCGGAGACCGGCGTTCCGCACCGCGCGGGCTCGGTCCACGCCCCGGCCGCCTCCTGCGTGGTCCTCGGCTGACCCGGCCGTCCGTACGGCTGAGGGCCCGGCCGGACGCATCCGGTGCCGGGCCCTCGGCCAGGTCCTGCCCCTCAGTGAGTGGGGGCTCCCTGCGGCTGCTGTGGGGCGATGCCCAGCGCGGCCGTGTACTGCGAGAGCACCAGCTTGCCGATCGCCGGGTAGGCGCCCAGCGGCTCGGCGGCGGCGCAGCCCGCCTCCTTCGCGGCCGCGTCGAGCAGGCCCTCGGCCAGCTCGGGGCCGATCAGGTACGGGGCGAGCGCCAGCTGCTCCGAGCCGGAGCCGCGCAGCTGCTCGGCGATCGCGGTGATCGAGCCCTCCTGGTCGAGCGCGGCGGCCATCACGGGGACGGCCAGGCGCGCGGCCAGCAGCATGCCGGTGATCCCGGCGGCCTGGACGGCCTCCTCGCCGCCGACCGTGGCGAGCACGATGCCGTCGGCGGCCGTGGCGACCGTGAAGAGCCGCGCGCGGTCGGCACGGGCCAGGCCGGCCTCCGACAGACGCACGTGCAGCGCCTCGGCGAGCAGCGGGTGCGGACCGAGGACGTCCGTCAGCTCGGCCATGTTGCCGCTGTCCATCACGGCCTGGCGGATCCGGCGCGTCAGGGCGCTGTCCGGGCCGGCGAGCAGCGGCACGACGACGGCGGCCGGGCCCTCGGGGGCGTTGACCTCGCGGCCGGCGGCCACGGCCAGCTCGTACCGCTCGGTGCGCAGGATCTCGGCCCGCGCCAGGACGCCTCCCAGCGTGGGGTACTCGGCGTCGTCACCGTCCAGGTAGCCGATCGCGGCCTCCAGGCCGGGCAGCTCGGAGCGGGCGATGCTCACGACCTCTTCGGCCAGCGAGCGTATGGCGGGCGACGGCGTGCCGGGGACGGCGAGCACCAGGGTGGGAGCGCCCTCGGGCGCCGCCGCGGGTTCGGGGCGACGGTGCCGTCCGGGCTGGCGGGGTCGCGGCATTCGTACAGGCAGGCCGGAAGCAGGCCCAGTGGGGGAGCTCATGCGGCCGCATGCTACTGGTTTTGCCCGCCGCGCAGTGCGGTGAGGTGCGGCTGAGCGTTATCTGTCCCGCTTTGTCCGAACCATGAATTACGTGGTCACATGCAACAACTTCGGCTCCAGGGGCAGCCGTAGCGCATCCGTGGCCAGGGCCGCGGCGAGCGCGAGCGCGCCGTCGAGCGGATCCCCGGCCGCCGATGTCTGCCGCGCGTGCGGCAGTTGTCCGGCCAGCTCGGCACGGAGCGGTACGAGAAGGGGGTCACCGAGCTTGAACAGGCCGCCTGTCAGGGCCACTTCGTACGCCCCGGGAGCCGGGCACACCGCGGCCGCGGCCTCGGCCACGTGCGCGGCAGCCTGCCGCAGGACGTCCGCCGCCACCGGGTCGCCTTCGGAGGCGCAGTCGGCCACGTCGGGCGCGAAGGAGGCGAGCACGGCGGGTCGGTCGGTCCGCGGGTAGAGCGCGGCCGGCAGACCGGCGGCCGGGCCGAACCGGGCCTCGGCACGCGCGAGCAGCGCGGCCGACCCGCCCCGCCGGCCGTCGTGGGCGCGCATCGCGGCCTCCAGGCCGGCCCGGCCGATCCACGCGCCGCTGCCGCAGTCGCCCAGCAGATGGCCCCAGCCGTCGGCCCGGCGCCAGGTCCTTAGATCCGTACCGAGCGCGATCAGGCCCGTGCCGCCCGCCACGACCGCCCCGGGCCGCTGCCCGAGCGCCCCGGCGTACGCGGTGACGGCGTCGGCAGCGAGCGCCAGGGACCGTACACCGAGGGCCTGCCGCAGCGCGCCGGGCATAACTGCCCGCAGCTCCTCGCCGAGCGTCGCCATGCCCGCGGCGCCGACGGCCACGGCGACGACGGGCCCGTCGGCCGCCGCGCGGGCGCGCAGCGACTCGACGGCGGGCAGCAGCTGACCGAGCAGATGGGCGGCCTCGATCCCGCCCGGACCCGTCCGCACCGGCTCACGGGACGTGACGGTCTCCACGGCCCGCGCGTCCGCGGCGCGCGCCAGGGCGATCCGCAGTCCGGAGCCGCCCGAGTCGACCCCGACGACCCACCCTTCGGCGCCGGTCACGGCAGCCGCCAGTCCACCTCCTGCGCCCCCTGACGCAGAAGCAGTTCGTTGGTGCGGCTGAACGGACGCGAACCGAAGAAGCCGCGGTCCGCGGACATCGGGGAGGGATGCGAGGACTCGATCGCCGGCAGATCGCCGAGCAGCGGGCGGAGATTGCGCGCGTCTCGCCCCCACAGCACGGACACCAGCGGCTTGCCGCGCGCGGCGAGCGCCCGGATGGCCTGCTCCGTGACGGCCTCCCAGCCCTTGTCGCGGTGCGCCCCGGGCTTCCTCGGGGCCGTGGTGAGCGCCCTGTTGAGCAGCAGCACACCCTGGCGGGTCCACGGCGTCAGATCGCCGTTCGAGGGCCGCGGGTGCCCCAGGTCGGTGTGCATCTCCCGGAAGATGTTGTCCAGGCTTGGTGGCACCGGACTCACCTCCGGCGCCACCGAGAAGCTCAGCCCCACCGCGTGCCCCGGCGTCGGGTACGGGTCCTGTCCGACGATCAGGACCCGCACCTCGTCGAAGGGCTGCTGGAAGGCGCGCAGGACGTTCGCCCCGGCGGGGAGGTAGGTGCGCCCGGAGGCGATCTCCCGGCGCAGGAAGTCGCCCATCGCGGCGATGTTGTCGGCCACCGGCGCGAGCGCGTGCGCCCACCCCGGCTCGACGATCTCATTCAACGGTCGTGGTGCCACGGCCGTCACTCTACTGGCGCACCGTGACACCCCCGTCACCCGATCACGGCGGCCCTCACGCACAGCACGTCCGGCAGGTGCTCGGCGAGGAGCTGCCAGCTGTCGCCGTCGTCCGCGCTCGCGTACACCTCGCCGTTGCGATTGCCGAAGTAGACGCCGGCGGGGTCCCCGTCGTCCGTGCACATCGCGTCCCGCAGGACCGTGCCGTAGTGGTCGCCCTCGGGCAGTCCGGCGGTGAGCGGCTCCCAGCTCGCCCCGGCGTCACTCGTACGGTAGACCCGGCACCGGCGGCCCGCGGGCACCCGGTCGGAGTCGGCGTTGATGGGGAACACATAGGCCACATCGGCCCGATGAGGGTGCGCGGCGACGGCGAAGCCGAAGTCGGAGGGCAGCCCCTCGCCGATGTCGGTCCACTTCGCGCCCGCGTCGTCGCTGCGGTACACGCCCCAGTGGTTCTGCAGATAGAGCCGGTCCAGGTCACCCGCGTCCTGCGCGATCTTGTGCACGCACTGGCCGAACTCCGGGTTCGGGTCGGGCAGGAAGACCGCGGACACCCCCTGGTTGGAGGGGTCCCAGCTGGCGCCGCCGTCCCGGGACCGGAACACCCCGGCCGTCGACACCGCGACCGTCACCGCCGACGGGTCGCGGCGGTCGGTCACCACCGTGTGCACGGCCTCGCCCCCTCCACCCGGCATCCACTGGGACCGGGTGGGGTGCTCCCAGAGCGGGCGGACCAGCTCGAACGACTCCCCGCCGTCCTCCGACCGGAACAGGGCGGCGGGCTCCGTCCCGGCGTAGACGACGTCCGGCGAGTGCGCGGGCGCCGGGTGGAGCTGCCAGACGCGCTCCAGCGAAGCCCCGGTGTCCTGGGGGAACTTGACGGCCGGCTTCGCCGGCTCGGTCCAGGTGGCGCCGAGGTCGTCGGAGTGGAAGACGGACGGGCCCCAGTGCGAGCTGTCCCCGCCGACGAGCAGCCGGGGTGCGGACCTGCGGGTGTCGATGGCGACCGAGTAGATCGCCTGCGCGTTGAAGTGGGGATCGTCGAACTCCCACCGGCCGTCGCGCCGTCGGCCGATGAACAGACCTTTGCGGGTACCTACGGTCAGGACTACGTCGGGCATGGCCGACACCTCCAGGACGCCGTTGTCGCGGATAGGGGCCAGTCTGCACCCGACCACTGACAGTGGCGCCCGGAACGGCTTCTCCCCAGGTGGGAGGCGTGTTCCGGATCGGCGAAGGCTCAGATCGCCCAGGCGTACTGCGTCGGGGCGTGGGTGCTCGCGCCCAGCTCCCGCGCCGCCCGGCGGGCCCAGGAGGCGTCGCGGAGCAGCTCCCGCCCGAGCAGGACGGCGTCGGCCTCGCCGTTGGCGACGATCTTCTCCGCCTGTCCGCTCTCCGTGATCAGCCCGACGGCGGCGACCGGCAGACCCGTCTCGGCCTTCACGCGGGCGGCGAAGGGCACCTGGTAGCCAGGGCCGACGGGGATCCGGGCCGGGCCTCCGTTGCCGCCGCTGGAGACGTCCAGGAGGTCGACGCCGTGCGCGTGCAGGAGGCGCGCGAAGCGGACGGTGTCGTCGGCGGTCCAGCCCTGGTCCTCCAGCCAGTCGGTGGCCGAGATCTTGAAGAAGACCGGCAGCTCCTCGGGCCACGCGCTCCGGATGGCGTCCACGACGTCCAGGGCGAGTCGGGTGCGGTTCTCGAAGGAGCCGCCGTAGGCGTCGGTGCGGTGGTTGGCGTACGGGGAGAGGAAGCTGCTGATCAGGTAGCCGTGCGCGCCGTGCACCTCGACGACCTCGAAACCGGCGGTGCGGGCGCGCCGGGCGGCGTCGGCGAACTGCCCCGGGATCTGCTGGATCTGCTCGACGGTCATCTCGGTAGGGACGGGGTGGCCCTCCGCGAAGGCGAGGGGGCTCGGGCCGAGCGGCTGCCAGCCGTGCCCGTCGGGGCCGACCGGCCCGCGACCGTCCCAGGGGCGCTTCGTGGACGCCTTGCGGCCGCCGTGCCCGAGCTGGATGCCGGGCACCGTGCCGTGCTCCTTCAGGAACCGGGCGATCCGGCTCAGCGCCTCCGCCTGGGTGTCGTTCCAGATGCCGAGGTCGGCGGGGCTGATCCGGCCCTCGGGGGAGACGGCGGTCGCCTCGACGAGGATCAGGCCCGTGCCGCCGGTGGCGCGGGAGGCGTAGTGGGCGAAGTGCCAGTCGTTCGGCACGCCCGCGTTCGGGCCGGACGCCTCCGCCGAGTACTGGTCCATGGGAGCCATCCAGACCCGGTTCGGGATGGTCAGCGACCGCAGGGTGTAGGGCTCGAACAGGGCGACGCTCATGACGGACTCCTCAGGCGGGGGCCTTGCGGACGGCCCCTCGGGGTCTTCGTACGATAGCCGTCGTAGTACGGCGACTGTCAAACTACGAGGATTATCGTACAATGGCGGCTTCCGGATGAAGTGGAGCCGCCGTGACGACCGCGACCAAGCCCCGGGTCCTGGACCACCCCACGCGGGAGGAGATACGCCTGGAGGGCGTGCTGCACGCGCTCTCGGACACGGTGCGGCTGCGGATCGTCAGCGACATGGCGCAGGCGGACGCCGAGGTGAGCTGCTCGTTCTTCGAACTCCCGGTGACCAAGTCGACGCGCACGCACCACTTCCGGGTACTGCGCGAGAGCGGCGTCATCGAGCAGGTCTACCGCGGCACGGCCAAGCTGAACGCCCTCCGCCGCGACGACCTGGACACCCTCTTCCCGGGCCTCCTCGACAGCATCCTCCACGCGACGTCGGCCCAGACGTCCCGCCTGGTGCACTAGACCGGCCTGCCTGCCGGACCCCTTGTCGCCCCGCCCCGTCGGACATCAGGCCAGGGCGGAGGCCTTCCGACGGTCCTCCCCGGGCGGACGCGCCTCCCGGGGCCCCGCCCCGCCCTCGTAGTCCGGGTCCCGTCCTGCCTCACGTCCCCCTCGTGGCCTCGTGGGCCGCGGCCCGTAGGCCGGCCCAGTCGGGGATCTTGACGCGGCCGCGGCCCAGGGCGTGGCCGAGGGCGGATTCGGCCTCCTCGATGGAGAGCCAGCCGCGCCAGGCGACCGGTTCGTGGCCCAGTGCCCGCAGGGCGTCGAGCGGGTCGCCCGCGAGGCGGCGGTCGGCCAGGGCCGGTGCGTCGGCGAGGAGCGAGGTCACCGTCTCCTTCGCGCAGGGGCGGTTCGTGCCGATGACGCCCGTCGGCCCGCGCTTGATCCAGCCCGCCACGTACTCGCCGAGCGACGGAGCGCCGTCGCGGAGCACCCGCCCCGCCTCGTTCGGGACCGTGCCCCGGGCCTCGTCGAAGGGCAGCCCGGGCAGCGGGACGCCCTTGTACCCGACCGCCCGCAGGACCAGTTGGGCCTCGATCTCCTCGTAGCGGCCGGTGCCTCGCACACCCCCGGCGCCGTCCGGTTCGGTCCGCTCGAAGCGGACCGCCGCCACCCGGCCGGCCTCGCCGAGCAGCTCCACGGGCCGCAGGAAGAACCGCAGCCGGATCCCGCGCGCCGCCTCGGCCCCGGGCTCCGCGCCCGCCTCGGCCTCCGCCCAGCCCCGGACGACCTCCACGTTCCGCCGGTTCACGGCCGGCAGGCCCGACGGGTCGGCGTAGGACGGGTCAAGGGCCAGGTCCGCCGGGTCCACGCGCACCCGCGCGCCCGGCAGCCCGCCCAGCTCCCGCAGCTCCTTCGTCGTGAACTTGGCCTGCCCGGGGCCGCGTCGGCCCACCATGTGCACCTCGCGCACCCGGCTGGCCTCCAGCGCCCGCAGCGCGCCCTCGGGCACGTCCGTGGTCCGCAGCTCGTCCGCTCCTCGCGCCAGGATCCGGGTGACGTCCACGGCCACGTTGCCGACCCCGATCACCACCGCCGAGCGGCCACCCAGACCGCCTCCGGCGCCGGCACCCGCGAAACCGTTCTCCACCGCGTCCGGGTGCGCGCTGTACCAGGAGACGAAGTCCGTCGCCGAGTACGAGCCCGCCAGATCCTCGCCCGGCACCCCGAGCCGCCGGTCCCGCGCCGCGCCCACGCAGTACACGACCGCGTGGTACAGCTCCAGGAGGCGGGCCGGGGTCAGCCCACGCGCCCCGACCTCCACGTCCCCGACGAAGGCGATCCGCTCCTCCTCCAGGACCGCCCGGAGGTTCTGCTGGAGCGACTTGATCTTCTCGTGGTCGGGCGCGACCCCGTAGCGGACCAGGCCGTACGGGCAGGGCAGCCGGTCCAGGACGTCGACCCGTATCCCGGGCACCACCGACTGCTGGACCAGCGACTGGGCCGTGTAGACCCCGCTGGGCCCGGATCCGACGACAGCGACACGAAGCACGTCCGTACTCCTTCCCGCCGCGGGGCAGCTGCCCGCCGAGAGGCTTCCAGCATCCCACCGCAAGCCCCCCGAGGGGAGGTGTGCGACACGACGCGAGGCCGCGTCCGGCCTCGCGTCGGGACCCCCGGGCGCTCGCTACATCGCCCGCATCCGGTTGATCTCCGCCGTCTGCTGCGCGATCACGTCGCTCGCCATCTCCTCCACGAGCACGTTGTTCCCGCTCCCGAGCACCTCGGCGGCCATCGTCACAGCGCCCTCGTGGTGCGTGATCATCAGCTTCAGGAACAGCTCGTCGAACGCCGTGCCCTTCGCCTGCCGCAGCTGCGCGAGCTGCGCCTCGGTCGCCATCCCCGGCATCGTGTGATGGTCGTGACCGCTCTGCTCGCGCGGGCCGCCGTTGTTCTTCAGCCACCCCTCCATCGCGCCGATCTCCGGCTGCTGCGCCGCCGTGATCCGTTCCGCCAACTTCTTGACCTGCGCCGATGCGGCCCGCTCCGGGACCAGCGCGGTCATCGTCAGCGCCTGCCGGTGGTGGACGATCATCATCTGCGCGTAACCGAAGTCCGCCGCGTTGGGCTTGTCGTCCGGCAGCAGCTTGGAGGCCTCGGCGGGGGATATCCGCCGCGCCGGTTCGCCCGGCTTCCCCGGTGCCACGACCGCGGGTTCCGTGGACGCCTTGCCCTGCGGCGCCTTCCCGCCGGGCTCCGAGTCGCAGGCGGCCAGGGCCAGGACGGCGACGGCGCTCAGCGCCACGGCGACGGTTCCGCGGATGCGACGGCGGTTCAACAAGGCGACCTCCACGGCGTATTGATCAAAAACCTGCATGACATGTCTGTTGCCATCTGTTGAGATGTGCACGCTAAGGACGATACTGCCGGGGTCCAACAACCGTTCAACTACGAACGGATACAAGGGAGGACGGAGTGACTTCGTTGCGAACCACGCGCACCACGCGTACCCCGCGCGCTCGGATCAGAGGCCTGGGCGTGGCGACCGCCGCAGCCGGACTGCTGGTCAGCCTGCTCGCGGCCGGACCCGCGGCCGCCACGCCCGACCCGGGTGACGCTCCCGTACAGGGCACGGTCTCCTCGGAACAGGCGGCCGAAGCACGGTCCGCGATCCAGAGCGGCGAGATACCCGGAGTGGACGAGATCGTCCACAGCGACAACATCAAGCACCTCGTGAACATCCCCAAGGACGCTCTGGCGGGAACCAACTCCGACCTCGCGTTCCAGGGCAAGTACGCCTTCGCGGGCAACTACGACGGCTTCCGGATCTTCGACATCAGCAACCCGCGCGCCCCGAAGACGGTCGCTCAGGTCCTCTGCCCCGGATCGCAGAACGACATCTCCGTCTCCGGCAACCTCGTCTTCCTCTCCACCGACTCCTCCCGCAGCGACAACTCCTGTGCCAGCGTCAGCCAGCCGGCCACGGAGAAGTCCTCCTGGGAGGGCATGAAGATCTTCGACATCAGCGACATCCGCAACCCGAAGTACGTCGCGGCCGTCGAGACCGCGTGCGGCTCGCACACCCACACGCTGGTGCCGAAGAAGCGGGACGTCTACGTCTACGTCTCCTCCTACTCGCCCAACACCGCCTTCCCGGACTGCCAGCCGCCGCACGACGGCATCTCGGTCATCAAGGTGCCCCGCAAGGCGCCCGAGAAGTCGGCGATCGTCTCCTTCCCCGTCCTCTTCCCCGGTGAGGGCCCGGACGGCGGCGGCAACCCGGGCGGTCCGACCAACCCGGGCGTCTCCAAGACCACCGGCTGCCACGACATCACCGTGCTGCCCGGCAAGGACATCGCGGCCGGCGCCTGCATGGGCGACGGCATCCTCTTCGACATCGAGGACCCCGAGCGCCCGAAGGTCATCGACCAGGTCCAGGACAACGTCAACTTCGCGTTCTGGCACTCGGCGACCTTCAACCAGAAGGCCAACAAGGTCGTCTTCACGGACGAGCTCGGCGGCGGCGGCGCGGCCACCTGCAACGCGGCCGTGGGCCCGAACCGGGGCGCCGACGGCATCTACGACATCGTCGGCAAGGGCAAGAAGAGCAAGCTCGTCTTCCGCAGCTACTTCAAGATCCCGCGCCACCAGGCCGACACCGAGAACTGCGTCGCCCACAACGGCTCGCTGATCCCGGTCAAGGGCAAGGACATCATGGTCCAGGCCTGGTACCAGGGCGGTCTCTCCGTCTGGGACTTCACCGACTCCGCCAAGCCCAAGGAGATCGCCTTCTTCGAGCGCGGCCCGATCTCCGCGGACCGGCTCGTCGGTGGTGGTTCCTGGTCGGCGTACTACTACAACGGCTACATCTACTCGAACGACATGGCCAAGGGCTTCGACGTCCTCAGGCTCGACGACCGTCGCACGGACGCGGCGAAGTGGGTGCGGATGGACGAGCTCAACGTCCAGACGCAGCCGGACTACTTCGACGACTTCGACGGCGGTTGGGGCGACGACTGACGCGGCACCCGGTGCGGTAACACCGCGGCCGTGAAAGGCATGCCGTCGGGCGGATCCCCGTCCGGCGGCATGCCCTGCTCCCAGTCGAGTCCGTACCGCTGGAACAGCTCCGCCCGTAGTCGCGACACCGGCATCGGCGCCCCCGGCAGCAGCACCGCGACGACCGCGCCCATCAGCAGCGCCCGCAGCAGCGGATAGTCCGCGTCCACGTTCGCCGAGCCGTACCGGGTCACCGTGTCGCGCAGCAGGAACGCCAGCCGCTGCTGCTCCGGGCACTGCACGAACCCCTCGGCCTGCAGGATGCCCGCCATGTGCGTCCGCATCAGCACCGGACGGTCGACGGCCAGTCCCAGGATCGCGTCGATGGCCCGCGCCATCCGCTCCCGCCCGTCCTGCGTACGGGGCTCCCGCTCCAGCGCCTCCTCCAGCGTGAGGTGCATCAGCCGGTGCACGGCCGACTGCAGCAGGTGGCGTTTGCCCGGGAAGTAATACGAGATCAGTCCGCGCGCCGAACCCGCCCGCTCGGCGATGTCGCCCAACGTCGTCGCCTCGTAGCCGCGCTCCGACACGAGCTCGACGGTGGCCTGGAGCAGTCGCTCGCGCGAGCGTCGCCGGAGCTCTTCATTGACCGATGGGCTACGCGGGGACATGCTTAACTCCTGCGTTGACTGGCTCGCAGCCAATATACTCAGCGCAGCCTGCTGTCGCGCCTTCGTGGCTGGTCAGCGGGTTGGCCGTCTGTTCTGGGCGACGCGGGGGATCGTCCAGAACAGGCGGCTTCACGTCGTTTCTCCCATTTTGCTCTGGTTCGGGCCCGATGTGGCCGGCCGGACGGATTTCAGGCCGTCCCTGCCGTAGCGGCGGTGCGTGACGATCGCCACAGCGACGACGCACCAGCCGAGCAGCCAGCCCGCGACGACGTCCGAAAGCCAGTGCACACCCAGATAGAGCCGGGTCCACCCCGCACCGGCCACCGACACGAGCGCCGCCACCGCGAGCACGCTCCAGCCGCGCCAGGACTCCCGCCAGTGCAGCGCGAGCACCCACAGCAGCAGCCCACACCCCACCACCACCGTCGTCGCGTGCCCCGAGGGGAAGGACGCGAAGTGCGCCGAGTCGACAGGATTCGGCCAGCCGGGCCGGTCCCGGTCGAGCGCGGCCTTCAGTGCCTGCTGTACGCCCCCCGCCACCAGGAGCGCCCCCGCCAGCCACAGGGCGAGCGACCGTTCGCGCCACCGCCACACCACCAGCGCCGCGAGAAGGACCAGCGCGCGCATCGTCCATGGATCCCACACCCAGTCGGACAGGACGCGATTGAACTGGGTGAACCCGGGCTCGGCGTGGGCGCTGCGGTGCAACGAGTCGGCGACGGACCGGTCCAGGGAGAGAAGCGGCGACCACCCGACCTCCACGAGCACGAGCAGCACGACGAGCAGAGCACCGGAGACCACCGCGGAGGAACGCATGAGCCGATCTTCCCCGACCCGCGCGCCGACGCGGAGCCACCCACGCTGTGCGGGCTATCCGAGCGCCCTCAACGCGGGGACGAACGCCACGAGGACGGGCACCACGGGCACCAGGGCGGCGGCGGCCGTCAGCCGCAGCCGCCGCACCGGCGTGAGCCGGGGGGCGGCCGTGAGGAGCCGGTGCACCCGCCGGGGGAGGTCCGCCGTGCCCGAGGCCGTACCCGGGCCGAACACCCCACGCTCCTCGTTGAGTTCGACCAGCGCAAGGGCGATCGTCAGCCGCCCGAACCGCCGCGAGGCGACGTCGTCGGCCGCCAGCTCCACCAGCCGGTGCATCTGGTCACGGAAGGCCGCGAAGACCGGAATGCCGGGGAAGCCGTTCGCCAACGCGCCCGAACAGTGCAGCAACCAGTCGTGGCGTGCCCGGGCGTGTCCCTGCTCGTGGGCGAGGACCGCGTCCAACTGACGACCCTTCAGCCGGCGTAGCGCCGCCGTCGTGATGACCAGCTGGGGCGTGGTGCCCGGCAGCCACCACGCGTCCGGCCGCTCGCCCTCCAGGACGACGAGCGGCTCGCTTCCGGGCTCCTCGCCGGGCAACAGCGGGGAGCGGACGAGCAGTTCGCAGCGCCGCCGCCGACGGCGGGCGCGCGCCCCGCGGATCTCCCGGGTGAGCATCGCGCCGGTCCACAGGCCGCCGCAGGCGAGGATCACGGCGAGCGCCGCCGACCACGGCTGGTGGGTGCCCAGTTCGTACGCCTCGATCACCTGGCGCGGCGCGGGTGCGAAGACCTGGCCGCGCACCACGTGCCAGGCGGCGGCCGCGCTGAACGTCATCGACAGCGCGAAGCACAGCAGCACCGCCGCCACCACGCACTGCCACACCCAGAGCGCCACCACGGGCTCGCGTTCTCCCCAGTCGGACCGCGCGAGCAGTCGTGGGGCCGCGACGGCGGTCAGGACGCCGAGCGCGAGCAACGCGAGGGAGACCAACATGGAGTCAGCCTATGAGGGCGTGCTACGCGGGGGTAACGCCCTGACGCGCCAAGTGACGTACGCCACGGATTCGTGCCACCCGAACCGCCGCCCGGACCGGCCGCGCGAACCCACCCGAACCGGCCGTCGGAACTGGGCCGGGCCGACCGCCCGGACCAGCGGCCCGAACCTGCCCGGACCAGCGGCCCGAAGCTGCCCGGACCAGCCGCCCGAACCGGCCGTCCGGACCCGCCCGGCCCGCCGCCCGAACCGGCCGCCCGGCCCGAGCCACCGCCTGGGCGGCTCACAGCGTGACGAGCATCGCCAGCATCGCGAGGGCCATCGACAGCCGGCACACGAGCGTGAACTCCGGCCGCGCGACCCACACCGGCGTAGGGCCGCCCCCGGTCCCCGCCACCGCGGCCGGCCCCGTGACCGGGACGAGCCGCGCGCCCGAGCGGAGCACGTACGCGACGTAGTAGACGAGCAGCGCACCCGTCACCAGCGGCACGCCCCCGCCGCCCCCGTGGCCGCCGTGCGCGGCCCCGTGGCCGCCGGCGGGCCACGCCATGTAGACCATCGCCAGCGAACCCACCAGGTGGTGCAGATGGTGTGTACCGCGCCGCACCGAGGCGAGCGCCTGCAGGGCCGCCGCCCCGAACACCGCCGCGTACACCGCCCATGACCAGGCGGGCAGGGTCACGACCGTCGTGGGCAGCGCCATCGCCGCCATCCCGACCCCCATCACCGCCTCGCCCGCGGCCGTCCTGCGCTCCTCTCCCACACAGCGGCGCGCCCGCAGCGCGCAGTAGACGGCGCTCGCCCCGCACAGGGCCAGCAACAGCCAGGCCGTCAGGGCCGGTCCGTGCACGGCACACCTCCCCGTGGTGTCGTCCTCCGGGTCGATTCCCGCACCCGGACCGGCGCACGCGAGCGCACAGGCGTACGGGGGGAGCACACCCCGAGCGCGTTACGCTCGGGGGGATCGTCAGCGCCCCCGAGGGGAGACCCGAACAGCATGGACACCGCCACGCCCCAGGACACCGACCGGATCGCCTACCGCGACGCGGTGGAGGACGACATCCCGGTCCTCGTGCCCCTCGTCGAGTCGGCGTACCGGGGCGATTCCAGCCGGGCCGGCTGGACCACGGAGGCGGACATCCTGCAGGGGCAGCGGACCGACGAGGAGGGCGTGCGCGCCGTCATCACCACGCCGGGCAGCCGGCTGCTGGTGGTGGAGCGGGGCGACGAGATCGTCGCCTGCTGCCAGCTCGAACACCGCGGCGAGGCCGCCTACTTCGGCATGTTCGCCGTGCGCCCCGAGCTCCAGGGCGCGGGCCTCGGCCGCCGGATCATCGAGGAGGCGGAGCGCAGGGTGCGCGAGATCTGGGGCGTGCGTGAGATGCACATGACCGTGATCTCGGTGCGCGAGGAGCTCATCGCCTGGTACGAGCGGCGCGGCTACCGCCGTACGGGCCGGATGACCCCGTTCCCGTACGGCGACGAGCGCTTCGGCGTCCCGCAGCGGGACGGCCTGCAGTTCGAGCTCCTGGTGAAGCCACTGGTCTGAGACCGGCGCGCGCGACCCGGCCCCGCCGGGTCCCGCGCGGCGCCTGGCTCAGGCCGTGAAGCGGCCGGTGCGGCGGATCTCGGGGTAGTCCGTCGTCGCGCCGTCCAGCTCCAGGGCGCGGACGAGCCGCAGGTGCTCCTGGGTGTTGACCACCCAACCGATCACCCGCAGCCCTTCCTGGTGGGCGTGCTCGACCGTCTCCAGGGTGAGGTTGCGGATGCTGAGGACGAGCGCCCCGGCGCCGACGGCCTTCGCCCGGTCCACGATGTCCGGGCCCCACTCCTCGGCGACCAGCGCGGTACGGACACCCGGGACCAGACGCGCGACCTCGGCGAGGGCCTCGTCGTGGAAGGAGAGGACCTCCACGCGGCCGACCAGGTCGCGCCGGAGCATCACCTCGGCGAGCGCCCGGGCGGCCGCCGCGTCCTTGATCTCCGCCTGGAGCGGGGCCCGCACCGCGTCCAGGACCTCCTCGAAGACGGGGACGCGCTCGCCGTTCCCGGCGTCCAGCTCGCGCAGCTCCGCGAGGGTCTTCTCGGCGATCGGGCCGCTGCCGTCGGTGGTCCGGCCGACGTCCGGGTCGTGCATGACGACGAGGGCGCCGTCCTTGCTCAGGTGCAGGTCCAGCTCGATGACGTCCATGCCGCACTGTTCGGCGCGGACGAAGGAACGCAGGGTGTTCTCGGGCTCGACGCCCATGACACCGCGGTGACCGATGGTGAGGAAACTCAAGATCTTCTCGCTTCCGTCGATGTCCGGGCCCAGGTCCCTCCGGGCTCCCGGTGCGGCTCGGGGCGCAGCCTAATGACTTCACCGGAAGAAGGAAGCGCATGCGCGCGGGGCGTCGGAACCCACCCCTCCGACGTACGCGCCCGCGCGTGACAGGACCACCGCCGCCGCTCCGTCGCCGCCCACCCGGCCCACGAGCGCCGCCCTTCGGGGGTGGGGGCGGCAGCGGCGGATGCGAGCGCCTCAGCGCTGTCCGGCAGGAAAATTAACGGTGACCATGGGGGTGTCGCAGGATAATTTCTCTTGCTCCCCTTGTCCGGAGGAACCGCGGACGGATACGGTGTCTTAACGCGAGGTTCTCCTGTGGAGGAAGTGAAATGACGGAAATTCTTGTGCAGGACGTGACCGGTGAGGGAACGGCTGCCGCTGCTCCGGTGGTCGAGCACCCTGCCTGGCCCGAGCTCAAGAATGCCGTGGAGGAGATCCGTCCCTGGCAGAACAAGGACGGCTCCATAGACTTCGAGGCCGACGGCGCGCCCTCGGCCGACCACGCCCGTGCCACGGTCGAGCGGATCGTCACGGCCGTCGAGAAGCTCTCCCCGCTGCTGCCGCACGACGCGGCGTACCACCGCGCGCTCGTCACCGACCTGCGCAAGTGGGCCGAGGGCGGCTTCGAGGTGCCGGACTTCCTGGACTCCCTGCTCGCCTTCCAGCCGGCCGCCGACCGCAAGGACGGGCTCCAGCACCTGGCGCTCTTCCCGATGTACACCCAGAACGGCAACCCGGACCGCAACCTCGAAGCGGTCGTGCTGCGCATGGTCTGGCCGGAGTGGCTCTCCGAGCTGGAGCGCACCCGCTACGACAACCCGCTGTTCTGCGGCATCACCTTCGAGGACTTCACCGCCGGTTACGACACCAACTCGGCCGTCCTCTTCCCCGAGACCATCGCCGTGCGCGAGGCCCCCGAGCGCTTCAGCTGGGGCGGCATCTTCTGCGACCGCGAGGCCGCCCGCTTCCGCAAGGTCACCGAGGCCGCCGTGGACATCCTGGGCATCGAGCTGCCCGAGGACATCGCCGCCATGGTCGAGGACCAGAAGCGCTGCGAGGCCGCCTTCGTGCTCTGGGACATGGTCCACGACCGCACCCACAGCCACGGTGACCTGCCGTTCGACCCCTTCATGATCAAGCAGCGCCAGCCGTTCTGGATGTACGGCCTGGAGGAGCTGCGCTGCGACCTCACCGCCTTCAAGGAGGCCGTGAAGCTGGAGGCCGAGGGCAACGCCCACGGACGTGACGTGCAGTACGCCGTGCTCTTCGACCGGATGTTCCGCTTCCCGGTCACCGGTGACCGCAACCGCAACTACGACGGTCTGGGCGGCCAGCTCCTCTTCGCGTACCTCCACAAGCACGACGTCGTGCGCTGGACGGACAACACGCTGAAGATCGACTGGCAGCGCGCCCCCGAGGTCACCAACCAGCTCTGCGCCGAGATCGAGAAGCTGTACCGCGACGGCATCGACCGTCCGAAGCTGGTCCACTGGTTCAAGGCGTACGAGCTCGTCTCCACCTACCTCGCCCCGCACCCCGGATCGCGCTGGGCCAAGGGCCCCGACGCCCTGGACCTGACCCAGCCGCCGCGCAAGCTCGTGGACGACGTGCTTCCGGACGAGTTTCCGCTCAGCATGTTCTATGAGGCCCTCTCCAAGAAGCTGAAGGGCGTGATCGCCTCCACCAAGGGCATCACCGCCGCCAACGCTTCGCGGGCCGAGCAGGCTGCCGCGTGAACACTGTCACGGAGGAGGAGGGGACGACCATGAACGCCAACGGGAACGGCGGGCCGCTGGAGGGTGCCGTCATCGCGGTCGCGGGAGCGGCCGGTCCTGCCGGGCGGGCGGCGCTGCTGCGCCTCGCCGAAGCCGGCGCCACCGTCGTCGGCGCCGACGCCGACCCGGCGCGCCTCGCCGAGGCGGTCGACGCCGCCCGGTACGCGCACGGCGGCGCCACGGTCATCGGCGACACGGTCGACCTGCTCGACCTCGGCGCGGCCCGGGAGTGGGCCGACAAGACCGAGAAGGAGTTCGGCCGGATCGACGGCCTCGTCCACCTCGTCGGCGGCTGGCGCGGCAGCGCGACCTTCGCCGAGACCGACCTGGCCGACTGGACCTTCCTGGAGAAGCTCCTCATCCGCACCGTCCAGTCCACCTCGCTCGCCTTCCGCGAGCCGCTGCTCCGCAGCGACCGCGGACGCTACGTGCTGATCAGCGCCGCCGGCGCCTCCAAGCCGACCGCCGGCAACGCGGCGTACGCCGCCGCCAAGGCCGCGGCCGAGGCCTGGACGCTCGCCCTGGGCGACGACTTCCGTAAGGCGGGGGGCGAGGACGGCCCGAAGGCGGCGGCTGCGATCCTGGTGATCAAGGCACTGGTGCACGACGCCATGCGCGCCGAGCGCCCGAATGCGAAGTTCGCGGGCTTCACCGACGTGAAGGATCTGGCCGACGAGATCGCCTCCGTCTGGGAGCGGCCCGCACAGGAAGTGAATGGACAGCGTCTGTGGCTGACCCCCAAGCCGTGACCCCGGCCCCGCAGGGCCTGCCCGCGAAGACCGACGCCCGTCGTCACCACGACCCGTCGGTCCGGGGCTTCGCGAGCGACAACTACGCCGGCGTCCACCCGGAGGTGCTCGCGGCCATCGCCCTCGCCAACGGCGGTCACCAGGTCGCGTACGGCGAGGACGAGTACACCGACCACCTCCAGCGGATCATGCACAGCCACTTCGGGCCGAGCGCGGAGGCCTTCCCGGTCTTCAACGGCACCGGGGCGAACGTCACCGCCCTGCAGGCGCTCACCGACCGCTGGGGCGCCGTGATCTGCGCCGAGTCCGCGCACATCAACGTGGACGAGGGCGGGGCCCCGGAGCGGATGGGCGGCCTCAAGCTGCTCACCGTGCCGACCCCGGACGGCAAGCTCACCCCCGAGCTGATCGACCGGCAGGCCTGGGGCTGGGAGGACGAGCACCGCGCGATGCCGCAGGTCGTCTCGATCACCCAGAACACCGAGCTGGGCACGGTCTACACCGTGGACGAGATCCGGGCCATCGTGGAGCACGCCCATGGCAAGGGCATGAAGGTGCACCTCGACGGCGCCCGGATAGCCAACGCGGCCGCCTCCCTGAACGTGCCGATGCGGGCGTTCACCAACGCGGTCGGCGTGGACGTGATCTCGTACGGCGGCACCAAGAACGGCATGATGTTCGGCGAGGCCGTGATCGTCCTCAACCCGGACGCCGTCAGCCACATGAAGCACCTGCGCAAGCTGTCCATGCAGCTCGCGTCCAAGATGCGGTTCGTCTCGGTCCAGCTGGAGGCGCTGCTCGCCAAGGACCTGTGGCTGCGCAACGCCCAGCACGCCAACGCGATGGCGCAGCGCCTCGCGGCCGGTGTGCGGGAGGTGGACGGGGTCGAGATCCTCTACCCGGTCCAGGCCAACGCGGTCTTCGCGCGGCTCCCGCACGAGGTGAGCACCCGGCTGCAGAAGCGGTTCCGCTTCTACTTCTGGGACGAGGCGGCGGGCGACGTGCGCTGGATGTGCGCGTACGACACCATGGAGGACGACGTCGACGCCTTCCTCCAGGCGTTGAAGGAGGAGATGGCGCGATAGCGCCCCTCCGAAGATCTACATAAGTATGCGACCGACCGGAAATCCATTGACTTCCGGTCGGTCGTCTTTCTAGGGTCCCCGGCTATGGAACTGATCCAACAGGACCCTGAGCTCTCCGCGTATCTCGTGGCTGACGAGGTCGTCGACCACGAGCACCCGCTCGTGCGGGAGACCGCCGCCGCGCTGCGCACACGGCACCCTGACGTATACGCATACGCCGAGGCCGCGTACGCGTTCGTGCGGGACGAGATCGCGCACTCCAGCGACATCGGCGACCCCCACGTCACCTGGCGCGCCTCCGACGTCCTCGCCCGGCGCGCCGGGATCTGTCACGCGAAGGCCCACGCGCTCGCCGCGCTGCTGCGTGCCGAGTCGATCCCGACGGGCCTCTGCTACCAGAAGTTCGAGGTGCTGCACGGGCTCGTCGCGATCCGGCTGCCGGAGGGCGGCGCGCCCTCGGGGGAGGAGGCATGGCATCGGCAGGATCCGCGCGGCGGGGAGCCGGGCCGCGAGGCGGCGTTCTCGCTGGAGGGGGAGCGGCTGGCCTTCCTGCCCGACCCGGAGTTCAATGAAGTGGACTACCCGGTGCTGTATGCTGTACCGCATCCGGGAGTGCTGAGCGCCATGCGGTCGGCGCGGGACAGCGAGGAGCTGTTGCGGATCCTTCCGGCCGACCTTTGACGCGCGGATCCTCCCGGCGACTTCTCACGCAAGGACGACGATGCCCCTCACCCTGACGGTCTCCGACGAAGTGCGTGCCCTCGTGCCCGGCTTCAGCCACCTCGCCATCGAGGCCCACGGCCTCGTCAACGGGCCCAGTGACGAGGCCAGTTCGGCCCTGCTCGACGACGCCGCCCGCCGCCTCGCCGAGCGGCTCGACGGCCGGACGCCCGAGCAGGACGCGCACATCGCGGCCTGGCGCGCCGCGTACACCGCGTTCGGCGCCAAGCCCTCCCGTACCCGCAACTCCGCCGAGGCGCTGGCCAGGCGAGCCCTCGCCGACGGTGGGCTGCCCCGTATCAACCGGCTGGTCGACGCCTACAACGCCATCAGCGTCGCGCACCTCGTCCCGGCCGGCGGCGAGGACCTCGACCGCATCCAGGGCGGCATGCGCCTCGTGCGGGCCGTCGGCGACGAGCCGTTCGTGACCGTGGCGGGCGGCGAGGAGACCGTGGAGCACCCGGAGCCGGGCGAGATCGTCTGGTGCGACGAGACGGGCGTCACCTGCCGCCGCTGGAACTGGCGCCAGGGGCCGCGTACCAGGATCGACGACACCACCGTGAACGCGATCTTCCTGCTGGAGTCGCTCGCACCCATGACGCGCGAGGAGCTGCTCACCGCGGGGGCGGAACTCACCGAGTCGCTGGAGAAGCTGAGCCCCGGCGCGCGGATCACCGTCCGCGACCCGGAGTAGCCGTCAGGGGCGCGCGGGCGCGTCGGCGCGCGGCCCGATGTCCGGAGTGACGTTTCGGCGCGGGCTGCCCGCCCGCGCGCCGGGCGCGGCCGTCAGCCGGCGTCCTTCACCTCGGCCGGGGTCGGAGCCGTACCGCCGAGGTGGGCAGGCACCCACCAGGTGTCGCTCGCGTCCTTGGGGCGTACGGGATAGGCGCGCTGCGCCGCCTCGAGAAGCTCCTGGACCCGCTCACGCAGTCGACGGGTGATGGCGCCCGCGTACTGGTCCGCCGGCGCCTCCACCGGCTCGCCCACCCGGATCGTCACCGGGATGTGGCTGCGCTTGAAGTTCCGCGGCCGACCCTTGGTCCAGACCCGCTGCGTGCCCCAGAGCGCCATCGGGATCAGCGGCACCCCGGCCTCCTGCGCGAGCCGCGCCGCACCCGACTTGAAGCTCTTCAGCGTGAAGGACTGCGAGATGGTCGCCTCGGGGAAGACGCCGATGATCTCGCCGGCCCGCAGCGACTCCAGCGCGTGCTTGTAGGCGTGCTCGCCCTGCGAGCGGTCCACCGGGATGTGCTTCATGCCGCGCATCAGCGGGCCCGACACCTTGTGCCGGAACACCGAGTCCTTGGCCATGAAGCGGACGAGCCGCTTCTGCGGCAGTGCGGCCAGGCCCGTGAAGATGAAGTCCAGATAGCTGATGTGGTTGCTGACGAGCACCGCACCGCCGGTCCGCGGGATGTGCTCCGAACCCTGCGTGTCGATCTTGAGGTCCAGTGCCTTGAACATGGTCAGGGCGGCACCGATGACCGGCCGATACACGAGTTCTGCCATCTGAGAGGAGCCCCTTCTTCTGTGCCTGGGGAGGGTTCTCCCGGCGGAAGTTACGCAGCCGTAGGTTTCCGGCTTTGGGAGATCGTGCCCCATGTGGGCCCTGCTGACCAGTCCTGACGGCTTCGCACGGAGAGATAATCGTCACGCCCGGTGGCCGTGACGGGAATCGTTCGGCGGTCGTGGACGCTGCACGGGGGAGTGGTGGGCGACCGGGAGACGACAGGGAGACGGAGACATGGCGGGAGACGGAGTCGGCCTCGGTGCCGAGGCGGGGATCGAGCTGGGGGAGCGGGCGACCCTCGTCCAGTTCTCCACGGCCTTCTGCCAGCCCTGCCGCGCCACGCGGCGCACGCTCGCCGAGGTCGCGGGGATGGTCGAGGGCGTGGGCCACGTCGAGATCGACGCCGAGGAGCGCCTCGACCTCGTACGGAAGTACGACATCGTCCGCACCCCCACCGTGCTCGTCCTCGACCGCGTCGGCCGGGTGGTCGTGCGGGCCTCGGGCCAGCCCCGGCGCGCGGACGTCATCGCCGCCCTGGGCCGGGCGGTCTGACGCGGTGACGCTTCTCCCACATGCCGGTACGCGCTTGACTGCATCGGCCATCGATCGTCACCCTGGCCGGGTGCCTTATGAACTCCTTCTCCACGGGCGGGCCCACGTCGACCTGGCCCGTCACGCGAGCGCGCGCTGTCCGGGTGTCTGAGAACCCCCGGATCCCCCGCACGTCGCCCTCGCAGAAGGACAGCTCCATGACGGTCTCGTCCGACCTCCGCACGATCGGCGCCCCTCGTCAGGCCCCTCGGACTTCTCCCGCCCGTGAGCCCTCTCCCGGCCATGAGCTCGCTTCCGCCGCAGAGGCGTCCGCCCCTGACGCCACTCCCGATCTCCTCCGCTCCGTCTTCCGGCGGCACGCGGCCGGGGTCGCGGTCGTCACCGCCCAGGGGGAGCGCCCCGTCGGGTTCACCGCCACCTCGCTCAACTCCGTCTCCGCCGAACCTCCTCTGATCTCCTTCGGTGTGGGCACGACGTCCTCCAGCTGGCCGGTCGTCTCCGAGGCCGAGCACATAGGCGTCCACGTCCTCGGCGAGCACCAGCGCGAGCTCGCCGAAACGTTCGCCCGCAGCGGGGCCGACCGGTTCGGCGCCCCCACTCGGTGGAGCGTCGGGCCCGAGGGTGTCCCGATCCTGGACGGAGTCCTCGCCTGGCTGGTGTGCCGGGTGGTGGCCCGCGTCCCCGCCGGGGACCATCGGATCGTGATCGCCCAGGTCGTCGCCGGAGACCCGAGCGGAGCGGGGCGGCCGCTCCTGTACCACCAGGGCCGCTTCAACGCTCTGCGTGACTGAGGGTTCCCTAACCCCGGCGTTGGCAAGGTCACACACCTGAGCGCTTGCTCACCGGTAACGGAACGGCTGTACTGGCGAGTAATATCCCGGTGGGTGCGGTCGGACGCCCCGACCGGAAACCCGCCCTTCAGGCGCCTATGCTGCGAGCAACAAGGCAGCCCAGTTATGACGATGCAGTAGGAGAGCCGGCGTGAGCTTGAGGATCGTTGTCTGTGTGAAGTACGTGCCCGACGCCACCGGCGACCGGCACTTCGCCGATGACCTGACCGTCGACCGCGACGACGTCGACGGCCTGCTGTCGGAGCTCGACGAGTACGCCGTCGAGCAGGCGCTGCAGATCGCGGAAGAGGCCGACGACGCCGAGGTCACCGTGCTCACGGTCGGCCCGGAGGACGCCAAGGACGCGCTGCGCAAGGCGCTCTCCATGGGCGCCGACAAGGCCGTCCACGTCGAGGACGACGACCTGCACGGCTCCGACGTCATGGGCACCTCGCTGGTGCTGGCCAAGGCGATCGAGAAGACCGGCTACGACCTCGTCATCGCCGGAATGGCCTCCACCGACGGCACCATGGGCGTCCTCCCGGCGATCCTCGCGGAGCGCCTGGGCGTCCCGCAGGTCACGCTGCTCTCCGAGGTCTCCGTCGAGGACGGCGTCGTCAAGGGCCGCCGCGACGGCGACAGCGCCTCCGAGCAGCTGGAGGCGTCCCTCCCGGCCGTCGTGTCGGTGACCGACCAGTCGGGCGAGGCGCGCTACCCGTCCTTCAAGGGCATCATGGCCGCCAAGAAGAAGCCGGTGGAGTCCCTGGAGCTCGACGACCTCGACATCGAGGCCGAGGAGGTCGGCCTGGCGGGTTCCTGGACCGCGGTCGACTCCGCCGCCGAGCGTCCGGCCCGCACCGCCGGAACGATCGTCAAGGACGAGGGCGAGGGCGGCAAGCAGCTGGCCGAGTACCTCGCGAGCCAGAAGTTCATCTAAGGGCTCGCGCGAGCCGCTGACGTCCGCCCCCTTTTCGTTCGCAGGAGATTGAATCCCCATGGCTGAGATTCTCGTCTACGTCGACCACGTCGACGGAGCCGTCCGCAAGCCCACCCTCGAGCTGCTGACGCTGGCCCGCCGCCTCGGCGACCCCGTCGCCGTCGCGCTGGGCAACGGCGCCGCCGACACCGCCGCCGCCCTCGCCGAGCACGGTGCCGTCAAGGTCCTCACCGCCGACGCCCCCGAGTTCGCCGAGTACCTCGTCGTCCCCAAGGTCGACGCGCTGCAGGCCGCCTACGAGGCCGTCTCCCCGGCCGCCGTGCTCGTGCCGTCCTCCGCCGAGGCCAAGGAGATCGCGGCCCGTCTCGCGGTCCGCATCGGCTCCGGCATCATCACCGACGCCGTGGACCTGGAGGCCGGTGACGAGGGCCCCGTCGCGACGCAGTCCGCGTTCGCCGCCTCCTTCACCACCAAGTCCCGTGTCTCCAAGGGCACCCCGGTCATCACGGTCAAGCCGAACTCGGCCCCCGTCGAGGCCGCCCCGGCCGCCGGCGCCGTCGAGGCGCTCGCCGTCACCTTCTCCGCCCAGGCCACCGGCACCAAGGTCACCGCGCGCACCCCGCGCGAGTCCACCGGCCGCCCGGAGCTGACCGAGGCCGCGATCGTCGTCTCCGGCGGCCGTGGCGTCAACGGCGCCGAGAACTTCTCGATCATCGAGGCGCTCGCCGACTCGCTCGGTGCCGCCGTCGGCGCCTCGCGCGCCGCCGTCGACGCCGGCTGGTACCCGCACTCCAACCAGGTCGGCCAGACCGGCAAGTCGGTCTCGCCGCAGCTGTACATCGCCTCCGGCATCTCCGGTGCGATCCAGCACCGCGCGGGTATGCAGACCTCGAAGACCATCGTGGCCATCAACAAGGACGCCGAGGCCCCGATCTTCGACCTCGTCGACTACGGCGTGGTCGGCGACCTCTTCGACGTCGTCCCGCAGCTGACCGAGGAGATCAAGACCCGCAAGGGCTAAGAGCTGACCTGCGGTTCTGTTCGGTCCGGGGGCCGCGTGGTGTTGATCACCGCGCGGCCCCCGGCCGTTTCGGACACCCATTGACGCAGGTCCCGACGGACTACTAACTTCGCTATACGGATTGTTGATTCCGTGAAGCGGAAAACAGGAGGATGTGGGATGGGTCAGCAGGAGAAGGTGTCGACGAGCCTCGCCGGAGCGGTCAGCGAGGGCATCAGCGCCTCCCTCGCAGCGGTGGACGCCGAGCTCGACCGGCGCTACCCCGGCGACCCGGGCACCCGCCAGCCCGTCCACACCGTCTACGTCCCCGGCAACGTCTTCGACGCCGGAACGATCCGTTCCTGGGGCGACCAGGCCCTCGCCGCCCTCGACGAGCACGCCCCCGACGCCGCCTCCTTCGCCGCCGTCCTCGGTCTCTCCGACGACCTCGCCGAGGACGTCTACGGCCGCGTACGGGCCAAGCTGGAGCGCGAGCCGATCGAGGACCTCCGGGTCGACTTCGAGGACGGCTACGCCGGAAAGGACGGGGCCGCCGAAGACGCCGACGCCGCCCGCGCCGCCCGCCTGATCTCGGCGGCGTACGAGAACGGCACCGCCGCCCCGTACATGGGCATCCGGATGAAGTGCATGGAGGCCGCCGTACGCGACCGCGGCATCCGCACCACCGACGTCTTCCTCACCGGGCTCCTGGAGAACGGCGGCCTGCCCGACGGCCTCGTCCTCACCCTCCCCAAGGTCACCTACCCCGAGCAGGTCTCGGCCTTCGTCCGGCTCCTGGAGGCCTTCGAGAAGGCCCACGGCCTGGACGCCGGCCGCCTGGGCTTCGAGATCCAGATCGAGACCAGCCAGTCCATCCTCGCCACCGACGGCACCGCCGCCGTCGCCCGCATGATCGGCGCCGCAGAGGGCCGCGCGACCGGACTGCACTACGGCACCTTCGACTACAGCGCCTGCCTGGGCGTCTCCGCCGCCTACCAGGCCAGCGACCACCCGGCCGCCGACCACGCCAAGGCGATCATGCAGGTCGCCGCCGCGGGCACGGGCGTACGCGTATCCGACGGCTCCACCAACGTCCTCCCCGTCGGCTCCACCGAGCACGTCCACGAGGCCTGGCGTCTGCACTACGGCCTCACCCGCCGCGCGCTCGCCCGCGCCTACTACCAGGGCTGGGACATGCACCCGGGCCACATCCCGACCCGGTACGCCGCCGTCTTCGCCTTCTACCGCGAGGGCTTCGAGGCCGCCGCCAAGCGCCTCTCCGCCTACGCCAACCACGCGGGCGGCGACGTCATGGACGAGCCCGCCACCGCGAAGGCGCTCAGCTCCTACCTCCTGCGCGGCATCGACTGCGGTGCCCTCGACACCTTCGAGGTCGACGCCCTCACCGGCCTCACCCGCGCCGACCTGGACCGCTTCGCGGCCCCGCGCCGCGGTGACCTGACGGCCACCGCCCAGTAACCACGCGGAACCACCCGCGCGGAGGTCACCACCGGGGCCCCGTACTCTGTACGCGTTCGAGCAGCCGACAGAGAACGGGGCATCGGTGTCTTCGGGGGAGAACGAGCGGCTGGCCGGCCGCTACCGCGTCGTGCGTCAACTGGGCCGCGGCGGCATGGGCGTCGTCTGGCGCGCCGTCGACGAGGTCCTCGGCCGCGAGGTGGCCGTCAAGGAACTGCGGGCGTACAACGACTCGTCGGGCCCCGAACTGGAGGACCTGCGCCTGAGGATGCAGCGCGAGGCGCGTGCCGCGGCCCGCGTACGGCATCCCGGGGTCGTCGCCGTCCACGACGTGACCGAGCACGAGGGCCGTCCGGTCATCGTCATGGAACTGGTCGACGGGCCCTCCCTCGACGGTGTGCTCGCCGACCGCGGCGTCCTCGACCCGAAGGAAGCCGCCCGGATCGGAGCCGCCGTCCTGGAGGCGCTGGCCGCCGCGCACGACGTCGGTGTGCTCCACCGTGACGTGAAGCCCGGCAACGTCCTCCTCGACAGGACCGGCAGGGTCGTCCTCACCGACTTCGGGATCGCCGCCATGGAGGATCCGGGTGACGGTTCCGCCACCCATCTGACCCGCAGCGGCGAGATCGTCGGCTCGCTGGACTACCTGGCGCCGGAGCGCGCCCAGGGGCAGCAGCCGGGACCCGCGTCCGACGTCTGGGCACTCGGCGCGACGCTGTACGCGGCCCTGGAGGGCACCTCGCCCTTCCGCCGCACGTCGACCTGGTCGACGCTGAACGCCATCGTCGTGGAGCCGCTCCCGGAGCCGCGCAGGGCCGGCGCCCTCGTGCCCGTCCTGCGACAGTTGCTGGACAAGGACCCGGCGCGCCGCCCCGACGCCAGGACGGCGGCACGGCTGCTCGCGGCGGTCGCCGAGGGCACTCAAGACGCCTCGAGCCCCGCCCCGGCATCCGGTGCCCCGGCGCCCGCGCCCGTGCCGACGGAGCCCAACGTCGTGCCGCACCGTCCCGAGGGCTTCGGGCCCGCCCTGCCGCACCCCGCCGAGGGGTTCGCCACCGCCGGCGGAGGTCTCCCGCCCGCCCCGACGGGCGCGAGCCCGGCGCACATGCCCGCTCCGGCACCTCGGGAGCCCGGGCGGAAGAGGTCGGCGCCGCTGGTCGCCGCCGCGGTCGCCGCCGTCCTGCTCGCGGGCGGCGGAGTGACGTACTCCCTGGTCGGCAAGGGAGGCGACGGCACGGGGCGGCAGCAACAGGCAGGCGGCCAGGCCTCACCGAGCAGCCCGGGGGCGAACCCCGGCCGCGCCCTCGACGGGGGCGGCGTGGAGGCGGGGAGTCCGTCCGCCGAGCCGTCGAAGTCCGGGCCCTCGAAGTCCGCGAAGCCCTCCCCGTCGGGCTCCTCGAAGGCACCCCTGCCGGGCTCCGGCAGCGGCGGTGCGGACGGCGGGACCACGACCGGCGGAACCGCCTCCGGCGGAGGGACGACGTCGGGTGGCAGCGGCACGACGGGCACGACCGGCGGCACGAGCACGGGTTCGACCACGACGAGCGGCGGCGGCTCGGCCACGGCTCCCGCGCCCGTCTGCCACTCACGGGGCGGCGGAAAGTACAACTGCGAGGTGTGGCGCACCGAGAAGACGTACCGGCACGACGGCAGCTCGGCAGGCATCCTCAACGCCGGCACCAACTACTTCTACTGCCAGGCCAATCTGGGCCGGCGTGAGACGTCCGGCGAGTGGACGAACGTCTGGTGGGCCAGGACCGACGACGACAGCGGCAACACCGATGTGTGGTTCAGCGTGGTGTACATCAAGGGCGGCGACAACGACGAGCCGGTGCCCGGCCTGCCGGTCTGCTGACGCCGTGGCTGTCGCCGTGGCCGGACACGACCTACGCCGGCGGCGGGATCTCGCCCGATCCGCGGGGGATCAGGCGGGTGTCCAGGACCACGCGGGCCGGCGGTTCGTCGAAGCCGTCCAGGCGGCGGAAGAGGCGCTCTGCGGCCGTCCGGCCGAGGGCTGCCGCGTCCTGGGCGATCACGGTGATGCCGAGCAGGTCGGCCAGCTCGATGTCGTCGAAGCCCACGAGCGCCACCGGGTGCGCGCGGCCGGCCAGGGCACGGACCGCTGTGACGGTGACCCGGTTGTTGCCCGCGAAGAGCGCCGTGACCGGCTCCGGGCCGGAAACCATCGCGGCCAGCGCCTCCCGTACGCGATCGGGGGCCGTCGGCCCGAGCGACACCCACGACGGGTCCACCGCCAGCTCCGCGTCCTCCATCGCCGCCCGGTAGCCGCGCAGGCGCTCCGTCGCCGTGTGGATCCGGGGCTGGTCGCCGATGAACCCGATCCGGCGGTGCCCGTGCGCGATCAGATGGGCCACTCCGGCGCGTGCGCCCCCGAAGCTGTCCGACAGGACGACGTCCGCGTCGATCCGGCCCGCCGGGCGGTCCACGAAGACGGTGGCGACACCGGCCTTGATCTCCGGTTCGAGGTAACGGTGGTCCGAACCCGCCGGGATGACGATCAGTCCGTCGACCCGCCGGGCGCAGAGCGCGAGTGCCAACTCCTGCTCCCGCTCCGGGTCCTCCGCGCTCGAACCGTTGATGAGCAGCGCTCCGTGGGCCCGGGCGACCTCCTCCACGGCGCGGCTGAGCGGACCGTAGAACGGGTCGGCGAGGTCCTCCAGGACCAGGCCCACCGAAGCCGTACGGCCCTTGCGCAGCACGCGCGCGCTGTCGTTGCGCCGGAAGCCGAGCGAGTCGATGGCCTCCTGCACGCGGCGCTCGGTGTCGGGCGTGACTCCCGGCTCGCCGTTGACGACGCGGGAGACCGTCTTGAGCCCGACCCCGGCCAAGGCGGCGACGTCCTTCATCGTGGGCCGATTGCCGTAGCGGTGCTCGGGGCGGCGGGCGGTGTCGGCCACAGTGTGCGCATCTCCTCGGTCTCGTCTCCGTCTCGTCCGAGCATAGGGCCTGGACAACGTTGTCAGGGCGCGAGAGACTGTACGTCACAGCGATCTGCCACTCCCGCCCTCTCTGGAGACACCGCGCACATGCAGACTGACCTCGTTGCCGCCCTGGACTTCGGCGGCACCAAGATCGCCGGTGCGCTGGTGGACGGCGCCGGCGACATTCTCCTGCGGGCCCAGCGGCCCACTCCCGCCCGGGAGGACGGCGAGACGGTGATGCGGGCGGTCGAGGCGGTGCTCGCGGACCTGGCGGCCTCGCCCCTGTGGGGGGCGGCGCGCGCGGTCGGCATCGGCAGCGCGGGCCCCGTGGACGCCTCGGCCGGTACGGTCAGCCCCGTCAACGTCCCCGGCTGGCGCGGCTTCCCGCTGGTCGAGCGGGTCCACCGGGCGGTCGGCGGACGGCCCGTCACACTCGTCGGCGACGGCGTCGCCATGACGGCCGCCGAACACTGGCGGGGTGCGGCCCAGGGCCACGACAACGCGCTCTGTCTCGTCGTCTCGACGGGCGTCGGCGGCGGGCTCGTGCTCGACGGGCGGATCCACCCAGGCCCCACCGGCAACGCGGGCCACATCGGCCACATCTGCGTGGACCTGGACGGCGAGCTGTGCGCCTGCGGCGGCCGCGGCTGCGTCGAACGCATCGCCAGCGGCCCGCAGATCGCCCGCCGCGCCCTCGACGGCGGCTGGCGGCCGGGCCCCGACGGCGACACGTCGGCGGCGGCGGTCGCGGCGGCGGCGCGGGCCGGCGACAAGGTCGCGGTGGCGTCCTACGAGCGCGCCGCGCGGGCGCTCGCGGCCGGAATCGCCGCCACCGCGACGCTCGTGGAGGTCGACATCGCCGTCGTGGGCGGGGGAGTGGCGGGCGCCGGGGACGTACTCTTCGAGCCGCTCCGGCGCAGCCTGCGCGAGTACGCCACGCTGTCGTTCGTCCGGGACCTCACCGTCGTCCCGGCCCTCACGGGCACGGACGCGGGCCTCCTCGGCGCGGCGGCGGCGGCCCGAGAGACGGCCTGACCGCCTGACGGCCGATCCACCGCGCGCGGGGAGCGCGTCAGACCCTCACGGCCATGCCCCCGGGTCTGCCGAGCCTGCCGACCGTCTGCGGTGTCCGCTGCCGAACGACCACCAGGAACGCGTCGGACTCCAGATCCATCACGACCTCCGCCGGGAGCCCCTCGTCCCGGCGCGCGCTCGCGAACTCCTCGGCGGGCCAACTGCCCCGTGGGCCGCCTGCAGGGAACCTCTTCAATACCGTACGGGTCATCTCCGCACCCCCTTGCCTCGCCGGTCCAACGACACCGCGTGCCGAAGTGTTACGCACCGGCCCGTACGGGCGTTCGCGCGGTGGGCTGCCGAACCCCGGGTTGTCGACGGGGGTTTCCGTGGCAGGGTGTTGCGGGCAAGCCACTTGGGGCTACCGAAGAGGGGGAATCGTGATCGTCTGGATCAACGGTGCGTTCGGCGCGGGCAAGACCAGCACCGCGCGTGAGCTGGTCGATCTGATCCCGAACAGCACGCTGTACGACCCCGAGCTCACCGGCGGATTCCTGGACCTGGTGCTGCCGCGGAAGCGGCGGGACGAGGTGGACGACTTCCAGGACCTGCCGATGTGGCGCCGGATGGTGGTCGACACCGCCGCCGCGCTGCTCGCCGAGGTGGGCGGCGTCCTCGTCGTCCCCATGACGCTGATCCGGCAGGAGTACCGCGACGAGATCTTCGGCGGCCTCGCCGCGCGCCGCATCGAGGTGCGCCATGTGGTGCTCACCCCTGACGAAACGATCCTGCGGGCCCGGCTCGACAGCCGTGCCGCCGGCGAGGACGATCCGGAGGGCGCCGAGCGCGCCCGCCAGTGGTGCCACGCCCGGATCGAGCCCTTCCGCCACGCGCTCGGCTGGCTCGCCTCCGACGCCTACGTCGTCGACAACTCCGCTCTGACGCCCGCCGAGACCGCCAAGGCGGTCGCCGAGGCCATCCACGGCGGTCTCGCCGCCCCCTGCGGCATCGTCCAGACGCCCGAACCCACCGGTGAGACGCTGGCCGCCGGCGTCCTGCTCTTCGACGAGCACGACCGCTTCCTGCTGGTCGACCCCACGTACAAGCCGGGCTGGGAGTTCCCCGGCGGCGTCGTCGAACCAGGTGAGCCGCCCGCCCGTGCGGGCATGCGCGAGGTGGCCGAGGAGATAGGCATAGAACTCGACGCCGTTCCCCGGCTGTTGCTGGTCGACTGGGAACGCCCTCAGCCGCCCGGCTTCGGCGGCCTCCGCCTTCTCTTCGACGGTGGCCGGCTCCCCTCCACGGAGGCGGACCGGCTGCTGCTGCCCGGCGCCGAACTGCGCGGCTGGCGCTTCGTCACCGAGGACGAGGCCGCCGAACTGCTCCCCCCGGTCCGCTACCGCCGCCTCAGCTGGGCGCTCCGCGCCCGTGAGCGCGGCACGGTCCTCAACCTGGAGGCCGGCACACCCGTCGGCTGACGCGGACCTGGCCGCGGACCGCTCGGCCCGAACTAGCCCACCGCCTCCGCCAGTTGGCGCGCCGCGCCCTGTGTCACCGGGTCGCCGTGGCCGCAGCACAGGACCGAGGGCTTCAGGTCCGCCAGGCGGCGCATCGACTCCATGGCGCGGTCGCGGTCCACATGGAACACGCCGAAAGTCACCCCCTGCACGGAGGCGACCGTGTCACCGGCGAACAGAACGCCGTGTTCCGGCAGATGCACCGCGATCGAGCCGGGTGTGTGTCCCGGGACGTGCACCGCGACCGCCCCGTCGCCGAACCCCAGCTCCTCGCCGTCCTCCACCTCCCGGTCGACCCTGGTGGGCGGCGCCTCGGGGACGGTCAGACCGTTCTCGTACAGCGGGACTTCCCAGTCGAGCAGGTCGGGTTCGGGGACAGGGGCCTCACCCCGGATCACCGGAGCCTCCAGGCGGTGGGCCAGGATCAGCGCGCCGAAGCGGTCGGCCAACTCCTGCGCGGAGCCCACATGGTCGCGGTGGCAGTGGGTGAGCACGATCCGGCGGATACGGGCGGGGTCCAGGCCCACGCCCCGTACCGCCGTCTCGATCTCGTCCGCCGAGCCCACCCAGCCGGCGTCGATCAGGGTCAACTCCTCCTCGTCCCGCCACAGATAGGCCTGGCCTATGGAGAAGTGCAGCATGTGAAGTCGCGAGGTGATCTCACTGAGTTCCATGCGGCGAACCTACGGAGGTTCGCAGGTCCGCCGCATCGAACTACGCTCTCCGCGAGCTTCGCCCAACGCTGAACGCCGGGCCGCTCAACCCTGCTGGGAACGGGCGTAGTTCAGCAGGAAGTGCGCCTCCGCCACCGCGAGCCGCTCCAGCTCCTGCGGCGACACCGACTCGTTCACCGCGTGGATCTGCGCCTCCGGCTCGCTCAGGCCGATGAGCAGGATCTCCGCCTCGGGGTAGAGCGAGGCCAGCGTGTTGCAGAGCGGGATCGAGCCGCCCATGCCGGAGGCCTGCATCTCCTGACCGGGGTACGCGATCCGCATCGCCTCCGCCATCGAGACGTACGCCGGGCTGGACACGTCAGCCCGGAACGGCTGGCCCTGACCGACCTGCTCGAACGACACCCGGGCGTTCCACGGCACGCGCTTCTCGATGTGCGCGTACAACAGCTTCGTCGCCTCGGCCGCGTCCTGGCCCGGCGGTACCCGCAGGCTGATCTGCGCCCGCGCCGTCGACGGGATCGACGGCGTCGCGCCCGCCACCGGGTGGCAGTCGATGCCGATGACGGTGACGGCCGGACGCGCCCAGAGGCGGTCGGCGACCGTGCCGTTGCCCGGCAGGGCGACGTCCGACAGGACCTTCGCGTCCGCGCGGAAGTCGTCCTCCGGGTACTGCAGGCCGTCCCACACCGCGTCCGCCGGCAGGCCGTCGATGACCGTGGAGCCGTCCTCGGCGCGCAGCGTGTCCAGGACGCGGATCAGCGCGGCCAGCGCGTCGGGCGCGGCGCCGCCGAACATGCCGGAGTGCAGGTTGCCTTCGAGCGTGTCGATCTGCACCCGGATCATCGTCATGCCGCGCAGGGTCGCCGTGACCGTCGGCAGACCGAGCCGGAAGTTGCCCGTGTCGCCGATCACGATCGCGTCCGAGACCAGCAGCTCCGGGTGCGCCTCGGCGTACCGCTCCAGGCCACCCGTGCCCTGCTCCTCCGAACCCTCCACGATCATCTTGACCGTGACCGGCACCCCGCCGTTCGCCTTCAGGGCGCGCAGCGCGAGCAGGTGCATGATGAACCCGCCCTTGCAGTCCGCCGCACCGCGCCCGTACCAGCGGCCGTCGCGCTCCGTCAGCTCGAACGGCGGCGTGATCCACGCCAACTCGTCCAGCTTGGGCTGCACGTCGTAGTGCGCGTAGAGGAGGACGGTCGGGGCGCCGGCCGGACCGGGCAGCACACCGTAGACCGACTGCGAACCGTCGGGCGTGTCCAGCAGCGCCACGTCCTGGAAGTCCTCGGCGCGCAGCGCGCCCGCCACCCAGTTCGCCGCCCCCTCACACTCGCTCCGGGGGGCCACCGCCTCGTCCGCCACCGATTCGAAGGCCACGAGCTCCGTCAGCTCCGTCTTGGCACGGGGCATCAGGCCGGCGACGGTCTCGGCGATCGGATTCGCGGTCATGGGCACGCTCCTGGTGGGTGCGACGTTGTCAGGATGTCGCCGTATGCGGTTGTACGGCTGTACGGCGAACGTATCGCCGATCCTACGGCGCAGGGTCCGGAGGGCCGCGCCGTAGGATGCCCGGAGAGCTTGGATCATCGTCGGATCAGGAGCAGAAGCACATCGTGAGCAGCGAGAACGCAGACGCCGAAGAGGTACGCGCGGAAGAGCCGCAGGGCGCCGCGACGGTCTGGGACGTGGTCGTCGTCGGAGCCGGTCCCGCCGGTGCCTCGGCGGCCTACGCGGCCGCGGTCGCCGGACGCCGGGTGCTGCTCCTGGAGAAGGCCGAACTGCCCCGGTACAAGACGTGCGGCGGAGGCATCATCGGCCCCTCGCGGGACGCGCTGCCGCCCGGCTTCGAACTGCCCCTGCAGGACCGGGTGCACGCCGTCACCTTCTCCATGAACGGGCGCTTCACGCGGACGCGCCGCTCGCGCCGCATGCTCTTCGGCCTCATCAACCGGCCCGAGTTCGACGCAGGGCTCGTCGAGCAGGCCCAGAAGGCGGGCGCCGAGCTGCGCACGGGCGTCACCGTCTCCCGGGTCGAGCAGCACGGCCCGGCCGTGCCCGACCGGCGGACGGTCGCCGTCGTCCTCGCGGACGGCGAGACGGTCCTCGCCCGGGCGGTCGTCGGCGCCGACGGCAGCGCGGGCCGGATAGGGGCCCACGTCGGCGTGAAGCTCGACCAGGTGGACCTCGGCCTGGAGGCGGAGATCCCGGTTCCGGCGTCGGTGGCCGAGGACTGGAAGGGGCGGGTCCTCATCGACTGGGGTCCGATGCCCGGCAGCTACGGCTGGGTCTTCCCCAAGGGCGACACGCTCACCGTCGGCGTCATCTCGGCGCGCGGCGAGGGCGCGGCCACGAAGCGCTATCTGGAGGACTTCATCGCCCGCCTCGGCCTCGCGGGGTTCGAGCCGGCCATCTCCTCCGGACATCTGACCCGCTGCCGGAGCGACGACTCGCCGCTCTCGCGCGGCCGGGTGCTGGTGTGCGGTGACGCGGCGGGCCTGCTGGAGCCGTGGACGCGGGAGGGCATTTCGTTCGCGCTCCGCTCGGGCCGGCTCGCGGGGGAGTGGGCGGTACGGATCGCCGAGGCGAACGACGCCGTCGACGCGCGCCGCCAGGCCCTGAACTACGCCTTCGCCATCAAGGCGGGGCTGGGTGTGGAGATGGCGGTCGGGCGGCGGATGCTCGCCCTGTTCGAGCGCCGGCCGGGGCTGCTGCACGCGGCGATCACGGGTCTGCGCCCGGCGTGGAACGCGTTCACTGACATCACCCGCGGCTCGTCCTCGCTGGCGGGCCTGGTCCGCTCGAACGGGGTCGCACGGCGTGCGCTCGACGTCCTCGACCGCCGGATGGCGCCGACGGGCGGGACGACGCTCCGGGGCGTGGCGGCCGAGTCGGCGGAGGTGCGGGACCGGTCGGCCGCGGGCGCGGAGTCCGTTGCTCCGGCGGAGTCGAAGTCGGAGTCGGGGTCGAAGTCGGTGTCGGACGGGCAGGGCGCGCCGGACGCTTCCGGTCCCGGTTCTTCCGGCTCTTCCGGCTCCGGATCCGGGCTCACGCGGTCGGAGTGATCCGGAAGACCGGGTGCTTGGGGGCGATGGCGCGCAGCTCGGCGTCCGTGGAGTCCGGGCCGACCCCGGCGAAGAAGACGCCGACCTCCGCCTTCCAGCGCTTCAGGTAGGCGCGCAGGAGGGCGGGCTTCTCGTCGTCGCTCAGCTCGACGGCGGTGAACGGCTGCACCTGCTTGCCCAGGTGCAGCTCACCGCCGCCCGCCGCCCGCATGTTGTGGGTCCACTGGACGTGGCCGCGCGGCGCCACCAGGTACTGCGCGCCGTCCAGCGTCATCAGGTTGACGGGGGTACGGCGCCACTCGCCGCTCTTGCGGCCGCGCACCGCGAGGACGCGGGAGCCCCAGACGCTGAGACCGCGGCGGGTGAGCCAGGCGACGGCCCGGTTCACGACGTTCACGGTGAACCAGCCGGGCTTCATGACGTGGGCGCTGGGCTGAGCGGACATCAGGTCCTCCGAAGCAAAGTGTGAACACTGCTCTCTCTTGAGATCAGTGTGCACGGATCGGTGCTCCGAAGCAAGAGCAGTGCTCTCATTTCAGTGCGCTGCTCCGAAAAGTGGCACACTGCTCTCCATGACCAGCGTCCAAGGAGCCCGCGCCCGCGCCCGTATCGAGATCACCGCCGCCATCAAGGACGAGGCCCGCGCCCAGCTCGCGGCCGAAGGCGCCGCCAAGCTCTCCCTGCGCGCCGTCGCCCGCGAGGTCGGCATGGTGTCGTCCGCGCTCTACCGCTACTTCCCCAGCCGTGACGACCTCCTCACCGCCCTCATCGTCGACGCCTACGACGCGGTCGGCGGCGCCGCCGAGCAGGCCCTCGCCGACTCCCGTAAGGCCACCGCCCCGAACGACCACCTCGCCCGCTGGACCGCCGTCTGCCGCGCCGTCCGCGCCTGGGCCGTCGCCCACCCCCACGAGTACGCGCTGATCTACGGTTCCCCGGTCCCCGGCTACTCCGCCCCGAAGGACACCATCGGGCCCGCCTCCCGCGTCGCCCTGGTCCTGATCGGCATCGCCCGCGAGGCCTTCACCACCGACGGCATCGCCCCGCCGCCCGTTCCCGCCGCGATGCGTCCCGAGGCGGAACGGATGGCCGCCGACTTCGCCCGCGACCTGCCGCCCGCTCTCGCCGTCGCCATGGTCGCCGCCTGGTCGCAGCTGTTCGGGCTCGTCTCCTTCGAGGTGTTCGGTCAGTTCAACCGGGTCGTCGAGGACCGGGAGACGTTCTTCACCACGGCCGCCACCCGCCTCGGCCGCGAGATCGGCCTCCTGCCCCGCCCGTAAGCCGGTCAAAGGGCGGGGCGTACTCCCGCGGGAGTACGCACGGTCGCCACGCCCGGCTGACGCCCTCGCCGTCCGGCCGCGTCTAGCGTGGCGGACATGGACGAACAGCGCAGAGACGGGTACGGCGGTGCGCCCTGGGCGCGTGGCGGGCCGGACGGTCCGCCCTGGCCGCTGCGCTGGGCCGACCGCGACCCCCGCGACGGACTGCCCTGGCGGTCCACCCTCCTGGTCGCCTTCGTCGTCATGGTCGGCTCGGGGTTCGCGGCCAGGAACCAGCCGGACCGTGAGTCGCTGGACGCCCTCGGCCGCTCCCTGCTGCTCCTCGGCTCCGCGCTGCTCCTGCTGCGCCACCGCCATCCGGTCCCCGTGGTCTTCGGCACCGCCGCACTCACCCTCGTCCACTTCGGTGCCGGGTACGCCTACGGCCCGGTCTTCCTCATCGTCGCCGTCGCGTGCTTCGCGGCCGTCGTGCACGGCCACCGGCGAGCCGCCTGGTGGGCGCTCGGTCTGCTGTGGGCGGGGCACGTGCTGATCGCCCACTGGCTCTACCCCCACCTGCCCCCGGACGGCGACTCCGCCGCGCCCTGGGGGCAGGAGATCCCCGTCTTCGCCTTCGTTGTCGCGATCCTCGCCGCCTCCGAACTGGCCAGGGTCCGCCGCGAACAGTGGGCTGCCCAGCGGGCCGAACGCGCCGCCGCAGAGCGGCGCCGCGCGGACGAGGAGCGACTGCGGATCGCCCGCGAGCTGCACGACGTCCTCGCCCACTCGATCTCCGTCATCAACGTCCAGGCGGGCGTGGGCCTCGCGCTCCTCGACTCCGACCCCGAGCAGGCCCGCACCGCGCTGACCACCATCAAGGCGGCGAGCAAGGAGGCGCTCGGGGAGGTCAGGCAGGTGCTCGACACCCTGCGCGCGCCGGGCGAGGCCCCCCGCTCCCCCGCGCCCGGCCTGGACCGGCTCCCGGAGCTGGTCGAGCAGGCGGCGTCCGCGGGGCTCACCGTGCGGACGTCGACCGAAGGCGAGCCCGTGCCGCTGCCGCCGGGTACGGACCTCGCGGCCTTCCGGATCGTCCAGGAGGCGCTGACCAACGTGGTCCGCCACTCGGGGTCCCGTACCGCCCGGGTCGTGATCGGCCATCTGCCCGGCCGGGTGGAGCTCCGCGTGGACGACGACGGACCGGCGACCGGCGGTGACGCCGGCGGCAGCGGCAACGGGCTTGCCGGGATGCGTGAGCGGGCCGCCGCGCTCGGTGGCACGATCGAGGCGGACACCCGCCCGGACGGCGGCTTCCGGGTGCGCGCCGTCCTTCCCGTCCGCCCGAAGGAGACGCCGTGATCCGTGTACTGCTGGCCGACGACCAGTCGCTCGTACGGGCGGGCTTCCGTGCCCTCCTGGACGCCCAGCCGGACATCGAGGTCGCGGGCGAGGCCGCCGACGGCGAGGAGGCGGCGGTCAAGGTCGGCGAACTGCGCCCGGACGTCGTCCTCATGGACATCCGTATGCCGCACCTCGACGGCCTCGCCGCGACACGCCGGATCACCGCCGATCCGGGGCTCGGGTCGGTGAAGGTGGTCATGCTGACGACGTTCGAGCTCGACGAGTACGTCTTCGAGGCGATCCGCTCCGGCGCCTCGGGCTTCCTCGTGAAGGACACCGAACCGGAGGAGCTGGTACGCGCCGTGCGCGCAGTCGTCCACGGCGACGCCCTCCTCTCGCCGGGCGTGACACGACGCCTCATCGAGGAGTTCGCGGCCCGCTCCAGGCCCCCGGCCGCGGTGACCGGCCTGGACGAACTCACCGAGCGGGAGCGGGAGGTGATGGCCCTGGTCGGCATGGGCCTGTCCAACGAGGAGATCGCACGACGCCTGTTCGTCAGCCCACTGACCGCCAAGACCCACGTGAGCCGCACGATGATCAAACTCGCCGCCCGCGACCGAGCCCAACTGGTCGTCCTGGCCTACGAATCAGGGCTGGTCCGGCCCGGCTGGCTGAGCTGACGGCCCGTACACCCGCGAGAGGGCGTCGAGTCCTCACAGCGGCTGGGCCGACGGCGCCGGGGGGATTGTTGTGTGTACCTAGGAGAGGAGGCCAGGGTGACCTGGACGCTCGGCGAGGAGTTCGAGACACCCGGCGGAACGGTGCGGTGGAGGGTCCTCGGCAGTGGAGACCCCGTCGTGCTGGTGCACGGCACCCCGTACTCCTCCTTTCTCTGGCGTGACATCGCCCCGGCCCTCGCCCGTACCCGCACGGTCTTCGTCTTCGACCATCTCGGCTTCGGTCAGTCGGACCAGCGCGAGGGTCAGGACCTCAGCCTCGCGGCGCACGGGAAGACCTTCGCCCGGCTCCTCGACCACTGGGGGCTCTCCAGCCCCAGCGTCGTCGCCCATGACATCGGCGGGGCCGTGGCCCTGCGGTCACTGCTGCTGGAGGGGAGGAGCTACCGGGACCTGACCCTCTTCGACGCGGTGAGCGGCGGCGAGTGGGAGCGAGGGCTCTTCCAGCTCATGCTGGAGCACACGGACGTCTTCCGGCGGCTTCCCGACTACGCCCACGCGGCGCTGGTCGCCGGCCATCTGCGGCACGCCACGCACCGCGGCTTCCGACAGGAGGTCCTCGACGCCTTCCTCGCCCCGTGGCGAGGGTCCGCGGGACAGGCCGCGTTCTACCGCCAGTACAGCCAGATCAGGCAGCACGACACCGTCGCGTACGAGAACCTGCTGGGCGGGATCTCCCTTCCCGTACGCCTCATCTGGGGGCGCGAGGACCGCATCCTGCCCCCGAAGTACGCCGTCTGGCTCCACGAGCGCATCCCGCACGCCGAGCTGCACTGGATCGAGGGCGCCGGCCACCTCCTCCAGGAGGACGCCCCGGCCCAGCTGACGGCCCACCTCACCGCCCCCTTCCCTTCGGGGAGTTGAGCAGGGGGTTCGCTGCCGGGGTGCTCACCCTGCCTTCGGGGCCTGCGCGTTCCGGGCCGCGTACCCGATCACGGCCGCGCCCGCCGCGAGGACGGCGACGGTGGTCAGGGCGACGGGCAGGGAGAACCAGTCGGCCAGGAAGCCGATGGACGGCGGGCCGAGCAGCATGCCCCCGTAGCCGAGCGTGGACGCGGTGGCCACGCCGCTCGGACCGGCGAGGGCACCCGCGCGCGCCACGGCGACGGGGAAGATGTTGGCCAGGCCGAGCCCGGTCACCGCGAAGCCGAGCAGGGCGGCCCAGACGCTCGGGGCGAGCGCGCCCAGCAGCATCCCCGCGGCCGCCGTCGCCCCGCCGACCACCAGGGTGCGGGTCTGGCCGAGTCGTTCGAGGAGCGCGGTGCCGGACAGTCGGCCGACGGTCATCGTGAGCGCGAAGAGCGAGTAGCCGGCGGCGGCCACGCCGGGGTGCGCGTGGAGGTCCTGCTCCAGGTGGAGGGCGCCCCAGTCGGCCAGGGCGCCTTCGCCGTACGCGGTGCAGAGCGCGATCACCCCGAAGACGACGACGAGCCCGCGCGCACCGGCCTTGCCTCGTGGCCGGTCGCCGCTCGCGGCCGGGATCCTTTCCGGGGGTGCCGGGGAGGGCTGCCGGAGGAGTACGGGACCGGCGGCGGCGGTCAGGAGGAGGCCGACGACCGTCAGACCGAGGAGGTGGGCGGTGGGCGACACGCTCCCGGCGACGAGCCCGCCGAGCCCCGCGCCGAGCATCCCACCGAGGCTGAACGCCGCGTGGAAGGAGGGCATCACCGGACGGCGCAGCGCGGCCACGAGGTCGACGGCGGCGCTGTTCATGGCCACGTTGATACCGCCGTACGCGGCGCCGAAGACCACCAGGACGAGGCCCAGGGCGAGCGGGGAGCCGGTGAGGGCGGGCAGGGCGATGGAGAGCGAGAGCAGCACCGCGGTGGCGACGGTGACGGCGTGGCTGCCGTGGCGTCGGCACAGCCTCCCCGTGAGGGTCATGGTGACCACCGCGCCGGCCGACACCCCGAGCAGCGCGAGCCCGAGGTCGCTGGCGGAGGCCCCGGTCTGCTGCTTGATGGCCGGGATCCGGACCACCCAGCCGGCGAAGAGGAAGCCGTCGAGGGCGAAGAAGAGGGTCAGGGCGGAGCGGAGGCGGGACAGGGAGGGGGCGGTGTCTCCGCCAGGGCCCCCCGGCACGGCCGTCCGTACTTTGTTTAGTAGCGGCACAAACTCAGGATAGGGGCGATGCGGTACTGATTTCAACCAGGGGAGGCGTCGGCAGGTGCCGACGCCGACCAACCGCCGGCGCCGTACGGGGCGACCTGCAGCTCAGCGGTACGAGAGTGAGCTCCGCCTCGTCCGCGCCGAGCCCTGTCGCCCTGCTTCCCCGCGGCCGCCCCCTCTCCCACCCGCGCAGACCGCCGCACCGTCCGATCATGGGAGACTCGCCACCATGAACGGCAAGGCGACCACGACCAAAACACGGCTGGACAGAGGGCGCGGCGCGCTCGGGCCCGCGCTGGAACTGGTGCACACGGGCCGAGCGCCGACCCGCGCCGTCCTCACCGCCGAACTGGGCGTCACCCGCGCCACGGCCGGCGCCGTCGCCGCCGAACTCGAAGCACTGGGCCTGATCCGCGTCGACTCCAACCCGGGCGCCGCCGCCGGCTCCCAGGGCCGCCCCTCGCACCGCCTCGCCGTCGACGAGAAGGGCCCCGTCGCCCTCGCCGCGCAGGTCCACGCCGACGGCTTCCGTGCCGCGCTCGTCGGCCTCGGCGGCACGATCGTCGCCACCGCGCCCGGCTGCGTCACCGTCTCCGCCGACCCCGCCCAGGTCCTCGGCGCCGTCGTCGACGCCGGTGCCGCCCTGCTCCACGCGAGCGGCCGCCGCTGCGTGGGCGCGGGTCTCGCCGCCCCGTCCGCGGTCGCCGAACCCGAGGGCACCGCCCTCAACCCGCTGCACCTCGCCTGGCCGGCCGGGGCGCCGGTACGCGAGATCTTCGCCGAACGCGTCCGTGCCGCCGGCATCGAGGGCCCCGCCTTCACCGGCAACGACGTCAACCTCGCCGCCCTCGCCGAGCACCGTCACGGCGCCGGCCGCGGAGCCAGGGACCTGCTGTGCGTGGCCACCGGCCACCGGGGCGTCGGCGGCGCGCTCGTCCTCGACGGGCGTCTGCACACCGGCAGTTCGGGCCTCGCCCTGGAGGTCGGACACCTGACGGTCAACCCCGAGGGGCGCCCCTGCCACTGCGGCAGCCGAGGCTGCCTCGACGTCGAGACCGACCCGCTCGCCTTCCTCACCGTGGCGGGCCGCGATCCGGGCCCGGAGGTGTCGCTGCTGCAGCAGGCCCGTGACCTGCTCCGCTCCAGCCCCGGCGACCCGGGGGTGCGGGCCGCCACGGAGGAGCTGATCGACCGACTGGGCCTTGGCCTGGCGGGCCTGGTGAACATCCTCAACCCGGACCGGATCATCCTCGGCGGACTCCATCGCGAACTGCTCGACGCCGACCCGGAGCGGCTCCGCGCGGTCGTCGCCGACCGCAGCCTGTGGGGGCGCAGCGGCGGAGTGCCGATCCTCGCGTGCACGCTCGACCACAACAGCCTCGTGGGCGCGGCGGAGTTGGCCTGGCAGCCGGTCCTGGACGACCCGCTGGCCGCCCTCGGCCGCTCCGCGGCCTGACCTCTCCGGGCGCGGGGGGCGGCCGGAGTGTGAGGGGCCGTCCTCCCGTGGCGGGGGTGCCGGGAGCCGGAGGAGTTGGAGTCGGGCTACCGCCGCGACACCGAACTCTGGCTCGCCGCGCACCCCGACCACCCGCTCGCCGCCGAGACCCGCGAACGTGTCGACCGTCAGCGGTCGTCCTCGCTGAACGGATACCGCAACGTCCTCGGCATCACCTGTCCGACCCTCGTTCCGGTCGGCTGACCAACAACTCCCGCTCCGGCGCGGACAGATGAAGCACCTGGAAGCGGTCGCCGGCATCCTCGGGGATCTTCGCGCCCTCCGCCCAGAGGGCGAAGGACAGCAGTTCCCAGTGCCGGGGGTCGATCGCGAGGGCGCTCGCGACGACACCGTCGCGGGAGGACCCGTGCCCATGGTCCTTGACCGCTTCCGCCACCGCGTGGCCCGGCGCGACGTCCTGCGGTACCGAGGACGTCCGTCGGGTCGCGGTCCTCGGTACCGCGCCGGCCGCCGGACCCTCCTCGTACGCGAGGCCCGTCCAGTGCTGCACCACCGGTCGGCCGAAATCGTTCACGATCCCCTGGAAGCCAGGGCCCCGGAGGAAGGAGTTCATGCCGCCCGGTGTGTTCCAGAGGTAGAACGGCGCGTACTGGTTGACCGGCGATCCGTCCCCGCGCTCCCGGATCAGGTACCCCTTGAGGCCGAGCCCGGGGAAGTCGTCGAGCAGATGCCCCTTGGTGGCGACCCGGCTGCGGATGATCTCCATGTCGTAGTCGGCGGGGAGGGTGATCTCGTACTGCATGGCGTGCATGGGGCGGTCTCCGCTTCTGTGTGAGGCTGCTCAGGCGGTACGGGGCGACACCGGGTCCGGCGGCGGGGCCTGCAGCCGGGCCAACAGGCCGAGCAGGCCGCGCACGGCGCTGTCGAAAGCGGCGGGGGAGCCGGAGGCGCGGGCCAGGACGTAGCCGCCCTGCACGGTCGCGACGATCGTGGCCGCCAGCTCGGCCGGATCCAGGGGCCCGGCGAACTCGCCGCTGTCCAGGCCCTCCTGGAGGATCCCGGTGAGCCGGCCGCGCAGCCGGTCGAGGGTCTCCTCGACCGGGGCGCGCAGCTCGTCGCTCGCCATGACGTCCGGGTCCATCGTCAGCCGGCCGACCGGGCAGCCGCGCAACACCTCGCGCTCCCGCAGCAGATACGCCTCCACGCGCGCGTGCGCCGACCCTCCGCCGCTCAAGGACGACTCGGCCGTCGCCCACATCTCGTCGGCCGTGCGTCGGATCGCGGCCAGCGCCAGATCCGGCTTCCCGGCGAAGTGGTGGTACATGCTGCCCTGCCCGGCACCGGCGGCCTGCTGGATCGCCTTGGGGCTCGTCCCCACGTAGCCGCGCTCCCAGAGCAGCTCCCGGGTGGCCTCGATCAGTCGCTCGGACGTCGTCATGAGAGGAGTGTACATACCAGTAGGTACAGCCCGCCCGACGTATCCGGCAGGCGCCTTCGTACTCCCCCCGTCGTACGGACGAAGCCGCTGGCCGTACGACGACCCGGGCCCCCTCCACGAGCGAGTCTCGAAGCATCGACACACGCGACACACGCGAACCCGCGTACGAGGAGCTGAGAGACATGAACACCCTTGCCCACGAAGGCCCCGGCCCCTGGGCCCTGTTCGTCCCCCTCGTCTGGGCGGCGGTGATTCTCACCGTGGTCACCGTCCTGCGCCGCACCGGAGCCGGAGGGCGCGGCAGGCGTGGCCCCGGACCCGGGCCCGCCCACGACGAGCAGTCGCCGATCGCACTGCTCGGCCACCGGTTCGCGGCCGGCGAGATCGACGAGGACGAGTACTGGCGTCGGCTGACGGTCCTGGAGGAGCAGTTCGGCCGCACCGCCGGGCCCAAGGGGCGTGCGGCATGACGAGCACCGCCCCCGACACCGTCCCGCGCACCACCCGTGCCGCAGCCCGGGTCGTGGACGCCGTCAAGGTCTACGGCGGCGGAGACACCGAGGTCAGGGCCCTGGACGGGGTGAGTGTCGACTTCCCGGCCGGCCGCTTCACCGCGATCATGGGCCCCTCGGGCTCCGGCAAGTCCACCCTCATGCACTGCGCCGCCGGCCTCGACACCCTCACCTCCGGATCCGCGATCATCGGCGACACGGACCTCTCCACGCTCGACGACCGGCGGCTCACCCTGCTGCGCCGCGAGCGGATCGGCTTCGTCTTCCAGGCGTACAACCTGCTGCCCACCCTCACCGTCGCCGAGAACATCACCCTGCCCCTGGACCTCGCCGGAACCGTCCCCGACCGGGCCTGGCTGGACGCGCTCGTCGACACCGTCGGCCTGCGTGACCGGCTCCACCACCGGCCGAGCCAGCTCTCCGGCGGCCAGCAGCAGCGCGTCGCCGTCGCCCGGGCCTTCGCCGGCACTCCCGACGTCGTCTTCGCCGACGAGCCGACCGGGAACCTCGACTCGCGTTCCGGCGAGGAGGTGCTGCGGCTGCTCGGCCGGACCGTCCGACGGACCGGGCGTACGGTCGTCATGGTCACCCATGATCCGGTCGCCGCCGCCCACGCCGACGAGGTGGTCTTCCTCGCCGACGGCCGGCTCGTCGACCGGATGGCCGAGCCGACCGCCGAACGCGTCCTCGACCGCATGAAGGCCTTCGACGGCCGGACGCCGCCCGGCCACGGACCTCAGGGACCGGTGTCGTCATGAACGCCTCCCTGAAGCTGAGCCTGTCCGCGCTCCGCGCCCACAAGCGGCGCTTCGCGGGCACGCTGACCGCGATCCTCCTCGGGGTCGCCTTCCTGACCGGCACCCTCGTCATGGGCGACACCCTGCGCACGAGCTTCGACTCGCTCTTCGGCAACGCCACGAGTGGCACCGACGCGGTGGTCCGCAGTACGAGCGTGGTCACCGTCGAGGGGGAGAGCCAGGGAACCCGCAGCAGCGTCGCGGCCTCCCTCGCCGACGAGATCACCCAGGTACCCGGCGTCGCCGCGGCCGTCCCCCGGATCGAGGGCCTGGGCCAGCTCATCGGCGCCGACGGTGAGCCCATCGGCGGCCAGGGCCCGCCCACCCTCGCTGGATATTGGATCCAGGAGGCCGCACTCAACCCGTACGCCCTCGCCGAAGGGCGTGCGCCGGAGCGGTCCGGCGAGGTCGTCGTGAACCGGGGCGCCGCGAGGACGGGCGAACTGGCCCTCGGCGACACCACGGTGCTGCGCACCCCCGAACCGGTGAAGGTCACCGTCGTGGGCCTCGCGACCTTCGGCGGCGAGGACGGCATGGCCCAGGTCACGTACACCGGCATGACCCGCGCCGACGCCGAGAAGCACCTCACCCCGAAGCCGGGCGAGGCGTCGAGCATCCTCGTCCGCGCGGGTCCGGAGACCTCGCAGGACGAACTCGTCGCCGCGCTCACTCCCGCACTCCCCGCGGGGGTCGAGGCGATCACCGGAGAGCAGTCGGCGCAGGAGAACGCCGACATGATCTCCGGTCAGTTCCTCACCCTGTTCACGACCTTCCTGCTGGTGTTCAGCGGGGTGGCGCTGCTCGTCTCCGTCTTCTCCATCCACAACACCTTCGCCATCGTGGTCGCCCAGCGGACCCGCGAGAACGCGCTCCTGCGGGCGCTCGGCGCCTCCCGGCGCCAGATCGTCGGCTCGACACTCGTCGAGGCCGTGGCCGTCGGCCTGGTCGCCTCCGCGGCCGGGCTCCTGGGCGGCATCGGTGTGGCGGTCGGGCTCCAGGCGCTCTTCCCGGCGATCGGCTTCCCCTTCCCCGAAGGGGAACTGGTGATCAGCGGCCTGTCCATCGCGCTGCCCCTCGCCGTCGGCCTCCTGGTCTGCGTCGGCTCGGCCCTGCTGCCCGCCGTGAAGGCGGGGCGCACCGCGCCGCTGGCCGCGCTGCGCGAGACCGCCGTGGACGACTCGGGTTCCTCGCGCACCCGTGCGCTGGTCGGAACGGTTCTGCTCCTCGCCGCCGTCGCCGTGGTCCTGACGGGTGTCCTCGCGACGCCGTCGCTGTGGTCGGCCTCGGCGGGGGCCTTGCTCGCACTCGCCGCGTTCGTCGTCCTGGGCCCGGTGGCGTCCTCGTACGCCGTACGGATCCTCGGCGGGCCCCTGCGCGGGACCAACCGGGGGCTCGCCCGCCGTAACGCCCTGCGCAGCCCGAAGCGGACGGCGGCCACGGCCACCGCGCTGATGATCGGCGTCGCCGTCGTCTCGCTCTTCACCGTCTTCGGCGCCTCGCTGAAGGCCACCATGGACCAGACGGTCTCGCGGTCGTTCGCCGGCGACGTGGCCGTCAGCACCCCGGCGTTCGGCGCCGGAGGCAGCGGGCTCAGCCCGCGGCTCGCCCCGGCGCTCGCGGCGCTGCCCGAGGTGAGGACGGCCGTGGGCCTGGGGCAGGGGGTCGCGGAGGTCGACGGTGCGGGGAGGGCCCTGACCGTCACCGACCCGGCCGCGCTCGCCCGCGCCTTCGACCTCGGCCAGGTCCAGGGCTCGCTCGACGGCCTCGGCACCGACGGCCTCGCCGTCGCCGACACCGAGGCGGACAAGTCCGGCCTGAAGCCGGGCAGCACGACCGAACTGGCCTTCACCGACGGCAGCCGGCACACCTTCACCGTCAAGGCCGTCTACGAACGGTCCGAACTGGCCGGGGACTACGTCGTCACCCGCGAGGCCTGGGCCCCGCACCGCGCCCAGGACTCCGACCGGCTCGTCGCCGTCGACTTCGAGGACGGCGTCTCCGAGGCGGCCGGCAAGGCGGCGGTGGCCGGCATCGCAGCCGAGTACGGCAACCCGGACGTGCAGACGCGCGACGAGTACGCCGAGTCCTCGGCGGGCGGCATCGACATGATGCTCACGCTCGTCTACGCGCTGCTCGCCCTTGCCGTCCTGATCGCGCTGCTCGGAATCGCCAACACGCTGACGCTCGCGGTCCACGAGCGCACCCGTGAACTCGGGCTGCTGCGCGCGGTCGGCCAGACCCGGGCCCAGCTGAAGTCCATGATCCGCTGGGAGTCCGTCCTCGTCGCGGCCTTCGGCACGGTGGGAGGACTCGCGCTCGGCGGCTTCCTCGGCTGGGTCCTGGTCAAGGCCTCCGACGGAGCGAGCGACAGCGCGTTCGCCTTCGCCGTCCCGCCGCTCCAGCTCGCGGTCGTCGCCCTGGTCGGCCTCGCGGCGGGTGTGGTGGCGGCCTGGCGCCCGGCACGGAGGGCGGCCCGCCTGGACGTACTGCGGGCGATCGCGACGGAGTGACGCCGGAGCCGGAGCCGGAGCCCGCTCAGCCCGCCAGGGCCGAGCGGGCGACCGCCGGAGCGTGGGCCGGCTCCTTGGGCGTGCCGAACGGCACGCCCTCCAGGCTCGTGCCGTGGGCGCCGTGGAAGCGGGTGTGGCCGGCGAAGGGGCCGTCCGTGGTCGCGCCGTACACGGCGTGTGCGCGCGAGGGGACGGTCACCGCGGGCGTCGGTGCGGGGAGGGTGAACCAGATGACCTTCCCCTCGTCGTGCGGGCGGATGCCCCAGCTTTCGCTGACGGCCTCGATGATGGCGAGACCGCGGCCCGAGGTGGCGAACTCGTCGAGGTCGTCGGGGAGCCTGCACCCCGACAGGCCGCCGATGTTCGGTATCCGCGGGTCGCGGTCGTGGACCGAGACGGTGAGACGATCGAGCAGCAGCTCGATCCTGACGGTGCACGTCTTGTCCGGCTGTGCGTGCCGGTGAACATTGGTCAGCAGCTCGGTGACGCCGAGCGCCGCATGGTCGATCAATGCGTCGAGATTCCAGTAGCGCAGATGCGCAGAAACGATTCTGCGGACCTGGCCGATCCGCGACGGTAGGGCCTGGAGCTCCACCGTGCAGTGCCTGCTTGGCTCGCTGATCACGGCTGCGACTCCCCGAAGTTGAGGTCCGGAAGAAGACGAAGATTCGGATCTGTGGTGCGGTACGGCAGGGCGGTGGGCTGAAGCACAGCGTCACCGCCGGTAAACCCTCGGTGAGGTGGTTCCAGCGTGAACCAATGGTGACCGGCCCGCAACTCGCGGCGACCGGCCGCACGGGCCATGGCGTTACGCGCGTCCCCTCAGGACGGCGAGTCCTGCCCGCGGTCCCTGGTCGCCCGCTTCAAGGCCTCCAGGAAGCCCCCGGGCCCGGACGCCCGGTCCTTCGGGCCGCGCGCGGGCCCGTCCATGGTCAGCCGATAGCGCGTCCCGTTCACCGTCGCCACCGTCTCGTCCGGCTTCGCGAACCAGGGCCGTCCGGCCCGGACCGAGGTCACCGGGGCGCTGTCGATCTCGCTGCCGTAACTCGTCAGGAGGGACAGCCGGCCGTCCTCGATGCGGACCTCGCCCGCCCGCGTCAACGAACGCGGCCAGCGCTCGATCCGTACGCCCCTGGCCGTGAACTGCGGCTCCGTCATCGTGCTCCGCCCCCTTGGCGCCGATTGTCCCGTCCAGTGTGCCGAATGCGCCGCGACCGCACCAGAGGCCCTTGTCGCGAGGGCGCGCGCGGTCGCGCCCAAGGGACTCCTATGGACCCCCAAAGCGAATGTTTGTGCAGGTGAGGGAGTTATCGTCGGCAGTGGGGGACTCGCTGGGCCGGATGAGGAGAAGGACGCATGAGTACCACGGAGAACACGGCGCGAGCCGCGGTCGCGACCGCCGACGTCGACCGGAGCGACCCGGCGTACAGGGCCTGGCTGAAGGAGGCCGTCCGTAAGGTGCAGGCCGACGCCAACCGTTCGGCCGACACCCACCTGCTGCGCTTCCCGCTCCCCGAGTCCTGGGGGATCGACCTCTACCTCAAGGACGAGTCGACCCACCCCACCGGCAGCCTCAAGCACCGCCTCGCCCGCTCCCTCTTCCTCTACGGCCTGTGCAACGGCTGGATCCGCCCCGGCAAGCCGGTGATCGAGGCGTCCAGCGGCTCGACGGCCGTCTCCGAGGCGTACTTCGCCAAGCTGATCGGCGTGCCCTTCATCGCCGTGATGCCCCGCACCACGAGCGCCGAGAAGTGCCGGCTGATCGAGTTCCACGGCGGGCAGTGCCACTTCGTCGACGACTCCCGCACGATGTACGAGGAGTCCGCGGCCCTCGCCGAGCGGACCGGCGGGCACTACATGGACCAGTTCACCTACGCCGAGCGGGCCACCGACTGGCGTGGCAACAACAACATCGCCGAATCGATGTACCAGCAGCTGAAGTTGGAGCGCTACCCCGAGCCCGCGTGGATCGTCGCCACGGCCGGCACCGGCGGCACGTCCGCGACGATCGCCCGCTACGTCCACTACATGCAGCACGACACCCGCATCTGCGTCGCCGATCCCGAGAACTCCTGCTTCTTCGACGGCTGGACGAACAACGACCCGGACGCGACGGCCGACTGCGGTTCGCGCATCGAGGGCATCGGCCGCCCCCGTATGGAGCCCAGCTTCGTGCCCGGCGCCATCGACCGGATGATGAAGGTCCCGGACGCCGCGAGCGTGGCCGCCGTCCGCGCCCTGGAGGGCGCGATCGGCCGCAAGGCGGGCGGCTCGACCGGTACGGGGCTGTGGAGCGCGCTGAAGATCGTCGCCGAGATGGTCGAGCAGGGCCGTACGGGCAGCGTCGTGACCCTGATCTGCGACCCGGGCGACCGCTACCTGGACAAGTACTACTCCGACGCCTGGCTGGCGGAGCAGGGGCTCGACATCGCGCCCTACGCCGCCGCTATCGACCGCTTCCTGGCGACGGGTGTCTGGCCGGAGTGAGCCGCCGGTCGAGCCGGCGCATGGCGTCGCGGAACGACTTTCCCACGCCCGGGCGGGCCAGCCGCATCGCGAACAGGCACGGGGCGCCGCCGTCGACCGCCATCGTCCAGCGGACCCGGGTCCCCTGCCCGGCGGGGGAGAGGGCCCAGTCCTCGACCATGGCGCCTATCCCCGGCGCGTTGGTCTCGTCGATGCGGTACGCGTAGCGGGTGTCGGGGTCGTGGGCGAGGATCGTCTCCTGGAACACGACCCCACCGCGCAGCCGGACCGTGCGCCCCGCGCCGTCGCCGGTCGGGGTCGCCGAGGTGACCGCGGTGAACCAGGCGGGCATGGAGCCCAGTTCCACCGCGAGCGAGCGGAACACGGCGGACGGCGGAGCCGCCAACTGGGCCGTGAACACCAGCCGTACGGGCGCGGAGTCGGTGAAGTCGAGCTCCACGAGCCTGAGTCGGCGTGCCATGGTGCCGTCCCTCCCGAGGTACGGATCCGAGGGCCGCCCACTCTAACTGACGAACCGTCAGTTGCCCAGCAGCAGTCCGTCCATCGCCCGGCCGAACAACCTCCGTCCGGCCAGGGCCAGTACGGGATCGAACACGCCCGGCACTCCGCGCACCCGCAGCTCCTCCACCCACACCGCACGGGCGCCGCCGCCCTGATCCGCGTACACCTCGATCTCGGCGTGCCCGAGCACCACGCGCCCGCGCTTCTCCAGCCGGCACCGCCCCGGTCGTCCCGGTGCGGGCGGCTCCCAGACCACGACCTCCATGGGGTCGTCGACGGCGAACCGTCCGATCCCCGTACGGGCCACGAACCGGGTGCCCACCCGCGTCGGCCCGGGCGAGAGCATCCGGGACCGGGTGAGCGGCACCAGGCGGCCGTGCGCGGTGAAGTCGGTGAGCCGCCGCCACACCTCCTCGACGGGCAGCCCCGAACGGCGCTCGACGCGGAAGAGGCTCACTCCTCCTCGCCCGCCACCACCAGGCCCGGCAGGTGTTCCGCCATCTCCTCGCGGGTCTGCGGGGACAGGCCGGCGTCCGTCACCACGGTGTCCACCTCGTCGAGCCGCCCGAACGAACCGAGCCCCACCGTCCCCCACTTGGTGTGGTCCGCGACCACCACCACGCGCCGGGCCGAACGCATCAGCCGCCGGTTCGTCTCCGCCTCGGCCAGATTCGGCGTCGAGAGCCCCGCCTCCACGGAGATCCCGTGCACCCCGAGGAACAGCACGTCGAAGTGGAGCGAACGGATCGCCTGGTCGGCCACCGGCCCCACCAGCGCGTCCGACGGCGTCCGCACCCCGCCCGTCAGCACCACCGTGGCCGCCGCCCCCGGCCGCCCCTCGCGCCCCGCACCGGCCTGCTGGGCGGTGTGGAAGACATCGGCGACCCGCACCGAGTTGGTCACCACCGTCAGATCCGGTACGTCCAGGAGATGCCCGGCCAGCGCGAACGTCGTCGTACCGCCCGACAGCGCGATCGCCGACCCCGGCGCCACCATCCGCGCCGCCGTCCGGGCGATCGCCTCCTTCGCGCCCAGTTCGAGCGCGGACTTGGCCTCGAAACCCGGCTCGTGCGAACTCGTCTCGGCCACCGGTACGGCACCGCCGTGCACCTTCGCGACGGCACCTTGGCGCGCCAGCACGTCCAGGTCCCGGCGGATCGTCATGTCCGAGACGTTGAGCCGTCGCGTCAGCTCATTGACCCGTACACCGCCGCGCCGTCGCACCTCGTCCAGAATGAGGGCGCGCCGCTGCTCCGCGAGGAGATTCTGATGGTCGCTCACCACCGGTGCCGGTCCTTCCGAAGGGAACTGGGGGATGGAGGGCGGATTCCGTGAGAGCCCCTGCACCGGCGCACGGTCTTCCGCGATCCTGATTGCCTGCCGTCGAATCCTCCCACCCAGAGAGCGAGACATCGAAGTGGCCCCTGCCTCTCGCGCCCGCAAGAGCGGCGGCGCGGCGCTCGAACTCCTCGTCCACGGCGTCGGCGGAGCCACCCCGCAGGACATGCTGGACGATCCCCGCACGGTACGGATCACCGGCGACACCACCGCCGCCATGCACCGGCGCGCCGACGACGCGGACGCGGAGGGCCACCCTGGGCGCTACGCCGAACGGCCGGTTCCGGAGGCGTACGTCTGGTCCAACCTCACCTCAGGCAACGGCGCCCGCGCCCTGTGGCTCCTGCTCCTGCCGTTCATGGTGGCCAACCTCGCCCACTGGATGCGCCCCCCGGCCAAGGGGCACCCGCGACTGGTCCGGCTGTACGGGACGCTGGTGCGGTTGGTGGCCCTCACCCTCACCGTGCTGCTGACCGCCGCCGCCTGCGAGGTCGCGCTCGACCTGACGGCCTGGCAGTGCGCCGGCTCGACCGTCTGCGTGGAGGATCGTTCCTGGCTCGGCTTCCTGGCGGCCGATCGCGAGGGCTGGTGGTCCCAGCCGGGCCGCCGGCTCGCGCTCGCCGGTGTGGTCCCGGCGGCGCTGGTCGGCCTGCTCTGGTACCTCTCCAACCGGACGTGGAGCGCGTACGAGGCCCAACGCCCACCCACCGGCTACGACGAGAACGCCCCGGAGGACCCGGCACAGAGCCTGCCCGCGCAACCGACCGACGGGGCACTGGACGAGGCGACCGACGAAGAGACGGACGAAGAGAGCGACGAAGCGACCGACGAACCGGCCCCCGGCGCCCCCCACGCACCGGCCGTCTCCGCCGCCGAGGTCCGCCCCGCCCTCGGGCGCCCGGGGTTCTGGTACGGCCGGCGGCTCGTCGCCCGGCTGCGCGCCGCGCACACCGCCGCCGGGTTCCTGACGGTGGCCGCCGCCCTCACCGGAGCCGCCGCCCGCCACGACCGGGAGGCCGCGAGCGCCCTGCTCGACGTCCTCGCCCGGTCGCTCCAGTCGGCCTACGTCGTTCTCGGCGCCGTCGTCGTCTGGGTCGTCTGCCGCCGGGGCCGCAGCGAGAAGCGCCTCGACCTGCGCCTCGAACGGGCTCTCGTCTCCTGGCTGCCCGCCACCTCCCTGATCCTCCTCGCCCTCGCCGTCGTGCACACCGGCTGGTCCCGCCCCGACTGGCGCTCCGCCGGTACGCTCCCCGGCAACGCGACCTTCGGCGTCCTGACGGTCAGCCAGGGCGCGCTCGTCGTCGCCCTCGGCGTGGTCGCGCTCCTCCTCCACCGCCCGGGCCGCGATGCCCGCACCGCGCTCCACGGCCTCGGCGGCCCCGCCGTGGCGATGCTCGCCTGCGCGCTGGGCGGTGTGATGTCCGGCGGTGTCGCCCAACGCGTCGCCGACTGGCTCGACGGGCCCGGGACGCCCGGCATGGACGCGGGCTCGGCCATAGCCCCGCCCGTGCTGCTCAGCTGGCAGGCGTCCGTCATCCCGGTCCTGCTCCTCATGCTGCTCGGCCCGGCCGTCGTCCTCGTCCTACGGACCGCCCGCACCGCCCGCCGCCTCGGACCCGTCGTGGAGGCCGACTACGGTACGGACGACCCGGATCCGGTCCGTACCGGACGGATCGCCGCCGCCCGCGCCACGGCATCCCTCACCGACGCCGCCCCCGCGCTCGTGGGTACCGTCTCCGGCGCCACTCTGCTGCTCGGCGCCGGTTCCGTGGCCGGCGCGTGGGCCAGCGGCAACGTCCCCGGCCGCGCCTTCGACGGCGCCCACCCGGTGATCGCCTCCGCCGCCGAGACCGCCCAGGCCCTCGGATCCTGGATGATCGGCTTCGGCTTCCTGCTCTTCGTCACATGGGGCCGCCGCGCCTACAAGGACGCCTCCGCCCGCCGTACGATCGGCATCCTCTGGGACGTCGGCACGTTCTGGCCGCGCGCCGCACACCCCTTCGCGCCGCCCTGTTACGCCGAGCGGGCCGTACCCGACCTCACCTGGCGCATGAGCTCCTGGACCCGGCACACGGGCGGCCGGCTCGTCATCTCCGGCCACTCCCAGGGCAGCGTGCTCGCCGCGGCCGCCGTCTGGCAGCTGCCGCCCGTTACGCGCGGCCGTGTCGCGCTGCTGACGTACGGGTCCCCGCTGGAGCGACTCTACGGGCGCTGGTTCCCGGCCTACTTCGGCCCCGGGCCCCTGCGCGCCCTCCACGGCACGGTCCACTGCTGGAGCAACCTCTACCGACCGACGGACCCGATAGGCGGGCCTGTCCGGGTACCGGCCACCGGCGCCAAGCCGGCCGTGGACCGCGCCGCGCTGCTCGACCCGGTCGCCTACGGCCGTACCCCCGAACACCCGCTGCCCGAACCGATCCTGGGCCACTCCGACTACCAGGCCGACCCGGCGTTCGCCGCGGAAAGAGCCGTCCTTCTCGACCGGTTGCCTCCCGCCCTGCCCCGCCCGCGCGACGCCGGTGCGGACGTCGACGCCGGTGCTGAGAGCCCTACGAGTCAGGGAAGTTCGGGCAGGTCCTCCGGATAGAGCAGCGTCAGGTCGTCCGTGCTCGCGTCGGCGAGCACGGCGACCCGGCCGGCGTGCCGCTCCACCATCGACTCGAAGGTCTGCCGGGCCGTACGGCCGTTGCCGAACGCCGGGCCCTTGGGCAGCTCCGTGAAGTACTTCCGCAGCGCCTCGTGCGTACCCTCGGCCAGCCGGTACTCGTGCTCGTCCGCCTGCTGCTCCACGATCCGCACCAGCTCGTCCGGCACGTAGTCGCTGAAGCTGATGGTGCGTGAGAAACGGGACGCCACACCGGGGTTGACCGTCAGGAACCGCTCCATCTCGTGCGTGTAACCGGCGACGATCACCACCACCGCGTCCCGGTGGTCCTCCATCAGCTTCACCAGCGTGTCGATCGCCTCCCGCCCGAAGTCGCGTCCCGAGTCCTCCGGCGACAGCGCGTACGCCTCGTCGACGAACAGCACCCCGCCGCGCGCCCGGTCGAACGCCTCCTGCGTACGGATCGCCGTCGAGCCGATGTGCTCGCCGACCAGGTCGACCCGGGAGACCTCGACCAGGTGGCCGCGCTCCAGGACTCCGAGGGACGCGAGGATCTCGCCGTACAGCCGGGCCACCGTCGTCTTGCCCGTGCCTGGGTTCCCGGTGAAGACCAGATGGCGGCGGACCGAGGCCGCCTTGAGGCCGGCCTCCTGCCGCCTGCGGCCGACCTCGATCATGTTGGTGAGCGTCCGCACCTCGTGCTTGACGCTCTCCAGGCCCACGAGCCCGTCCAGTTCACCGAGGACGTCCTGCGAGGAGCGGGCCGTCACCACGGCTTCGGGCACGGGCTCCGGAGCGGGCGCGGGAGCGGCGAGGGGACGGGGCGAGGGCACCGCACCGAGCAGGCCCGCCGTCGCCGTCGCCGTCAGGACCGTCCCCGCGTCGGCACCCGCCGCACCGCGCGTCCCGCTCTCGTCGCTCGTGCAGTCCTCCGCGACCGGCCCGTCCTCCGGCAACTCGTACCCGCCGCGCGCGCACCGCTCCGTACGGCACTTGCGCAGGCTGGTGCGGCAGCCGTCCATCACGTGGAAGCCGTAGCCGCCGCTGCCGGTCACCCGGCAGCCGTGGAAGGAGCCCCGCCCCTCCGCCGAGACGTAGAACCCGGCCTCGGCGGGCGAGGTGACCGTGCACCGCTCGATCGTCGGGTCGGCGCCCTTGGTGACGATCACCCCGGTCTGCACGGCGTCGATCGTGCACCCGCCGAGCGTGCCGCCACTGCCGTGGTCGCGGAACCAGGCGCCGGTGGACGCCTCCCGGATCCGGCAGTCGTCGAGCTGCGCGGTCGCCCCGTCGCTCACCGACACCGCCGTGTTCCGCACCTGGGACAGATCGCTGTCGACGACGTCCACGCGCGAGCCCCGGTCGAGCACGAACAGCGCGTCCGGCACGTCGTGCACCCGGCACGCGTCGAGGACGGCGGTCGCCCCGTCGCTGATCCAGACCGCCGGGTAGTCGCCCGTACTGTCGTGGATCTCGCACTGGTTGGCGTCCACGCGGGTGCCCGGGTCCCACACCGAGAGCCCGTTGCGGCCGAAGCGGCGCACGGTCGAGCGGGTGAGCGTCAGCACCGAACGGGAACGCAGGTCGACCGCGTTCTCCGGGATGTCGTGGATGTCGCAGTCGGAGAGCGTGAGGACCGCGTCCGTGTCGAGCGTGATGCCGTCGGCCGAGGTGCGGTGGACGGAGGAGTCCGTCAGATGCACGGTCGCGCGGGCCGCGATCTGCAGACCGGCGCCCTTGATCTCGTACACCTCGCAGCCGATGCCCTCCAGGCCGCTGCCCTCACCGGTGACGCTGATCCCCGCGCCGGAGGCGTGGTGGACCCGGCAGCGTTCCAGACGCGGATGCGCGCCGCCGCGCACCGAGACCCCGGACTGGCCCGCCGCAACGATCTCGCACTCCTCGAACACCCCGCCCGCGCCGTCGAGTACCGCGATGCCGACGCCCGCCGGGTTGTCGACCGTGCAGCGCCGGACCGTGGGGCGGGCCGCGCCGCGCACCTCCAGGCCGGCGGCCGAGCGCGTCACGATCCGCAGATCGAGCAGCTCGGGGGTGCCGTCCTCGACGAGCAGGGCGGGCGCGGCGGAGTCCTGCCCCTCCACGTGCAGGTCCTGAACGGTCGCCGACGCCCGTACGGTCAGCGGGACGCCGTCGACGGGCGCGATCCGGACCGAGCCGATCCCGCCTTCGGGTCCCCGCAGGGTGACGGCGCGTTGGATGACGAGGTTCTCCCGGTAGGTGCCGGGCGCGACGGTGAGGACGTCGCCGTCCCCGGCGGCCTCCAGAGCCGCGGCGAGGGAGGCGTACTCACCCGTGCGGCGCCGCCACCGCGAAGTGCCGGTGTGCGTCACCTGGACCGTGCCCTGTGCCATGGGTGTGCTCTGCCCCCGCCTCATGCGTCGCTGCTGATCCGATGCCCCACCGTAGCGCGCGCGAGGGTGCCGGGTTGACGGGTCAGCTGCCCGCGCCCGTGCGGCCCCAGTCGGGACCGGCCTTGGCCCACGCGCGGTCGAGACGCCGGTACCGCCCGTGTACGAGACGGCGTACGACCAGTCTCCTGACGGACTCCACGAAGAGCCCCGCCAGGGTCGCCGCGAGGAAGCCGATCACGATCGCGTGCGCGTGGGCGGTCTCCGGCCGCATCGGCGGCGACACCGGGCGCCCGCCGCGGTCGGTCCACAGCGTGAAGGTGTCGCCTGGATCGGAGAGCTCCCGGCGGGTGGCCACCGTGCCCGTACGGGTCGTGCCGTCGGGGGCCGCCCAGCGCGCGACGACGGCACGGCGGGCCGGCTGTTCGCCGGTGGACTCGGGGCTCTGCAGGCCGGGGGCGGGGGCGTCGGAGAGCCGGATCACCCGGGCCGTCGTGGGCAGCTTCTGCAGGTGCTGCGCCCGGACGGCGCGCTGGAGGGAGGCATCGGTCGCGGCTCCCGCGATCCAGCCGGCCGCGGGGACGGCGAGCGCGAGCAGGACGACCGCCGTGAGGGCGACCCACGCCTCGATCAGGTCCGTGGTCCGGCGCAGGGGATTGTGCCGCCAGCGCCAGACTCCGGTGGCTGCGCGCACGTGCCCACACCCCCTCGTCGTCCGTGGTTCTCCCAACGAGTCTGCCCCGGGGGCGGGTTCCCCGCCTGTCGGGACGGGAAGTGTGACGCGATCGCGGATCGCCCGCGTCAGTCGAGGATCTTGACCTCGTCGCCGACCCGGATCGTGCCGGGGTGCTCCGGAACCAGGTTCTGGCCGAAGATCAGCCGGGTGCCGTGCTTGCGGTGCCGGGCGAGGGTGCGCAGCGGCTCCTTGCCGCGCGCGGCCGTGAACTGGTCGGTCGTGGTGACCACGCAGCGGCCGCAGGCCCTGGCGACGCGGAACGTCACCTCGCCGATGGTGAGCCGGGTCCAGCCGTCCTCGGCCCAGGGCGCGGTCCCTTCGACGACCACGTTCGGCCGGAACCGGTTCATCGGCAGCGGGCCCTCGTCGGCGTGGTCGCCTTGGGCGATCAGCGCGTTGAGGGCGTCGAGGGAGGAGGCGGAGGTGACCAGGAGCGGGTAGCCGTCGGCGAAACTCACGGTCTCGCCCGGAAGCGCGAACTGCGGATCGACGGGTCGCCGACGTGCCGGATCGTCCATATGGACGAGTCGGGACTCCGTCCCCAGGTAAGCGCTCAACCACGCGTCGGCCGCCGGGCCCGCCGGGACCGCCTCCACCGGGGTGTCGAAGACCTCCACCCGGATCGTGGACGACGGCCGCGGTTCCTCGACCGGCAGCGAGGGGTGGCCGGCGGCGGACAGTCTGATGCCGCCGCCCGGCAGCGGTTCGGCCGTGGCCAACGCCATCCGTGGATGACGGCGTTGGGTCACGACCTTGCCCGATGCGTCCACCACGGCCCAACGGCGGTCACCAGCCAGTCCCCATGGCTGGACCTCCGCTTCGGCGAGAGCGTGTCCGCGCAGCGCCTTCACCGGGTGGACATGGACGGAGCGCAGACGAGGGTTCGGCATGCCGTCATCCTGCCAGTCGCTCCGCGTTCGTTCCTGTCAGTATCCCTGGCCCTGGTACGGGCGGTTGTAGGGATCCTGGTACTGCGCGGGGGCCGGGGCGGGCCTCGCGGCCGCCGGGCGCATCGCCTCGTATCCGGTGGCCACCGGACGCTGCTGCGGCTGCTGGACCCCCGGGTAGCCACGCGGCGCGGTGGGCTGCTGCGGGATGTACGGCGCCGGAGCGTGCTGCAGCGGCACGGGGGCCATCTGCTGCGCGGGCTGCGGATAGCCGTACGAACCGCCGCCGTAGGAGGGGGCGGGGCTGGGTGCCGCCGGGAGGGCGGGCAGAGCCGCGGGCAGCGCCGGCAGGTAGCTGTTGCCGGTGTCGTACGCGGAAGGCACTCGGATCGGGGCGATCTGAGGCGTGCCCCGCTCCGCGACCAGGGAGTCGTAGATGGGGGTGTCGGGGAACGACGGCGCGGTGTAGTAACCGCCTCCGTAGGTGGAGCGGGGGGAGGTCATGGCCATAAGTTAAGCCCACGATGTGCTGGTTGGGGAGTCCCTATCTTCGGGTCATCCGTTTTACGCTGGTTTTGCCCGCCTGACCTGCCGAAACATTGATAAAGGCGCCGTTAACAACAGGGGATTTCCGGTGGGCGGTGGCCGCCGCGCTAACGAGAAGTGGCGGACGCACTACAAAGGGCGACGCCCGGGTTGTCATCGGCAGGGCAGAGGTCTGCGACGCGGAGCGCCAGGACCGTACGACGCCTCCTCCGACAGCAGCCATTCGGAGGCTATTCAGAAAATACGCAGGGGGTTGCCCGAGGATTTCGGGCTCCCTTTCGCCGCGCCCGTCGGAAGGGGCGCGGAAAGGTCGCACGAACATCAGTCCCGCCGCCGGGGCAGCTCCTGCCCGTTGACGGCCAAGTACGCCTCGGGAGTTGCCCGTCGTGGCAGGAGGCCGGGCCCGGCCGCGCATGTCCTGCCCGGCGAATGGCGCGCGAACGTGAGCGCGGGGCGTCCTCGTCAGCCTTCGACGCCCGTGGCCGCGTGCGAGGAGCCGACCGGCTTCGACTCCGGGGAGCCGCGCTGACGGAGGTAGACCGACAGGATCACCATGGAGGCGACGGCGAGCAACTCGGACTGCCAGTTCTGGAGGGTACGGTTCCAGAACTCGGCGGACATCACGTACGTCCCCCAGGTGACCGGCGCCTGGAGTTCCCTGAGCTGCTCCTCGTTGTACGTCACCACCCCGGTCACGGACTGCGCCGACCACGACAGGACGAAGATGGCGAACATGACCAGTCCGAGGGACCGCGAGTACAGCGACTGGCGCAGGCCGCCCGCCGAGGCGGAGCGGGGCGACTCCGGGGTCGCGTAACGACCGACCTTCTGGTCCTCGTCCGACTCGGTCCCGATCATGTCGAGCTTCTTGGACTCGGGTGACCCCCGCTGGACCAGCCACACCGTGCCGAAGATGAACAGGAAGAACTGCAGGAACTCCGACTGCCAGTTCTCGGTGACGTCGACCATGTAGTCCGACGTCAGCACGTAGTCACCGATGGCCATCGAGGGCATGCCCTCGGACTTCAGCAGGGTGTTGAGCTCCGCGCAGCCGGCGACCGCCTGCGCCGCGAGGACGAGCAGAAACGCGAGACCGAACGCGATGGTCAACCCGTTGTCACGCAGATACCGCATGCCACCCCTACCGTTGCAGCAGCCCCACCGCGAAGGCATGGGCGAGGCCACCGAAGATCACCACGAAGCACAGCACGAACATCACGCGCATCTCAGTCGGCCTTCAGCTCGCAGCTGTCGGGCTGTTCCGGCCGCTCGACGCAGCCCGCCGCCCTGACCTTCCAGCCGTCGGGAAAGGCGGCGAGGTAGGTGTTCCCCTCGCCGAACACCACCCTCGCCTGAGAGCCGTAGACGTCCGTCGTCACCGGCGGGGCCGAGGGCACGTCGAGCCGCAAAGCGGCAAGTGCGGCCGGGCAGGGTCCCTCCTGTTCCAGCGCTTCGCGCGTGTTCGGCGCCAGTGCCGCGCAGGCCCGGCCGTCGTCGGGGGTGCGCAGGGCCTGCGTGAAGGCGACGGCCGCCGCTTCGGCGGCCGCCTCCCTCGCCCCGGGCCCCGCACACCCCGGCAGGGAGAGCAGGACGGTACTCAGCAGGAGGACCGCGCGGATGCGTCGCATGAGGCGAGCATGACGACGGCGTGGGACGATCGTCCGGGACGACGACGCGACACGCCGCCGGATGGCCCGATGGGACCATACGGACGCGTCGTGGACGGCCACCGCGCATCGGGTCGGTCGGCGGCACCCAAGGAAAACCCCCCGGTCAGCGCGTCGCGTGCGTGGTCGGCGAGGTGGGCATACCTTTCGTGTGCGTACCCCGCGTCCGCGCCGCGCATCGAAGGGATCGCTCATGCCGACAGATGAACGCCGGCCCCCGGCCGTTCCCGCGATTCCCTTCCGTGACGGCGGGCCGCTGCTCGTCCCCCGGGCGACGGCGCGGGCGGAGGGAATGCTGATGGCCACGACTCCCTGCTCCGCCCGCGACGCGAAGCGGATTCTGGCCGTGGCCGCCGACCTCGCCCGTCTCGGCGTGGAGGACGTGGCCGCGGCGATGGTCGCTCGTGCCGCAGGTGCGCCCGTCACTGCCCGCGTCGAGCGGGCCCTTCGCCACGCGGTCGAGGCCGCCCGGGCGTCCACACCGACCGACCGGCGGCGCGGGCTCTCGCCCAGCCTGGCCCGGACCGAGGAAGTGCTGACCCGGCTGAGGGGCTGCCAGGCTCGTCTGGCGGCCTCGCCCGGCGACCCGGCGGCCCTGCGGGCCATGGATGACGCCGCGTACACGTTGTGCGTGCTGATGGGGCTGCCGAGCACCCACGAGGCCGTTCTCGCGGCCGAGGAGCACCTCGCCGGGCAGCCGTAGGGGAGCGGGGACGCCGTACGGGGCCTTGGATCGGGGCGGTGGTCAGCTCTCGACGGCCGCTGCGAGCCGGGAGGTGAACCAGGGGCCGAAGAAACGGCCGAGGAGCGTGGCCGCGGCGATCGCGCCGATGGTGATGGCCCAGGCCACCGGTCCCAGGGGCGTGCACCCGAAGAACTGGCTGACGCCGGGCAGTTGGATGATGGCGGCGAGGATCGCGGCGGAGCCGAGCCCGGCGACGAGGACGTTGCGGTCGGGGCCGCCGGTCGTCAGGGTCTGGACGAGCTGGGTGCCCACGACGGCGGCGAGGGCGACCGTGGACGCGCGCCGGCCGCGGCCGGTGACGCGGGCCGCCGTCCAGGCCAGACCGGCGCCGAGAGCGGTGATCACGCCCCGGAGCAGCATCTCTTCGGTGAGAGCGGTACCCAGCGAGCGGTGGGGGCCCTCCGCGAGGAGGCGTTCGCCGGTCTGCCCGGACGGTTCGCGGACCGCGATGGCGAGCGAAGGGGCAAGGTCGGTGAGGAGGTTGACGAGCATGATCTGCCGCGCGTTCAGCGGCGTACTCCCCGTGATCATGGATACGAGCACGCTGAAGGTGACCTCACCGAGGTTGCCGCCGATGAGGATCGCGAGCGCCGCGCGGACCGACGTCCACATGGCCCGCCCCTCCATGAGCGCGGACACGATGGTCTCCAGCCGGTCGTCGGTGACCACCAGATCCGCGGCCGCCGTCGCGGCGGGGGTGCCGCGGCGCCCCAGCGCGATCCCGACGTCGGCGAGCCTGATGGCGGGGGCGTCGTTGGCCCCGTCACCGGTCATGGCGACGACCCGCCCGATGCGCTGGTAGGCCTGGACGATCCGGACCTTGTGGCTGGGGCTGCAGCGGGCGATGACGTCGATCGTCGGCAGCCGCTCGTCCAGGGTGTCGTCGTCCATCTCGTCGATCTCGGGACCGGTGGAGACGCGGGGTTCCGTGGTGTCGTCGCTGATCGTGGAGGCGATGGCGTCGGCGGTGGCCGGGTGGTCGCCGGTGAGCATGACGGTGTGGACGCCCGCCTCGCGCAGCCGGGCGGTCGCCGGCGCGGCGCTCTCCCGTACGGGATCGGCGAGGGTCAGGAACCCGAGGAAGACCAGGTCCTGGACTGCGTCGTCCGTGAGTTCCTCGTCGGACGCCATGCGGCGTTCGGCCACGGCGAGGACGCGTCGCCCGGCCGCCGCCAGACGCTCTGCGGCCTCGGCGAGATCCTGGCGCGCCGCGTCGTCGAGAGCCGCCGACCCGTGCGCCTGACGGCGCCGGGAGCACCGGCCGACGATGCTCTCGGGCGCCCCCTTGACGCTGAGCAGCTCACCACCGCTGCTGTGCCCGGCTGTCGCGTGGTAGGCACGGGCCGGCTCGAAGGGCAGGGCGTCGGTCCGTCGCCAACGAGCCGCTCCCGTACGGGTGGTGACGTTCGCCCGGCGCGCTCCCTCGACGATCGCCCGGTCCGTCTGATGGGCCATCGGCTCCTTCTGCCGGGCGGGCGGCGTGGCGCGCAGCGCGGCTGCGAGGACGTCCTTGCGCGGGGCGTCGAGCCGGTCGAGGGAAACGGCTTCCCCGCCGTCGCTGATGGCGGTGAGCTCCAGCGTGCCTTCGGTGAGCGTGCCGGTCTTGTCGAAGCACAGGATGTCGGCGCGGCCGAGGGCCTCGATGGTGCGGGGGTTGCGCACGAGGGCGCCCTTCGCGGCGAGCCGCCGCGCGGCCGCGAGCTGGGCGGCGTTGACGAGGAAGGGAAGCCCCTCGGGTACGGAGGCGACCGCCAGGTTGACCGCCGAGGCCAGATTGTCCGTCAGGGGACGGCCGTGCAGGAGGCCGGACAGGGCGACGGCGACCGCGGAGCCCAGCGCGATGGGCATGCTGGAACGGGTCAGGGACGACAACCGGGCCTCCACCCCGGTCTCGGGGGCGGCCTGGCGGGCGGTGGCGAGGCTGCGTCCGGCTTCCGTCGCGGGCCCGGTCGCCACGACGACGGCGACGCCCCGACCGGAGGAGATGGTGGTGCCCTCGTACAGCATGGAGCGGCGGCCGGTGAGGTGTGCGGCGACGACCGGGGCGGGGTCCTTGGTCACGGCGAGGGATTCCCCGGTGAGGGACGACTCGTCCACTTCGAGGCCTTGCGCCTCCAGCAGACGGCAGTCGGCGGGGACGACGTCCTCGGGCCCGAGGGCGACGACGTCACCGTGGACGAGGTCGCTGGAGGTCACCAGACGCTCCCGGCCGTCCCGTCGTACGGAGGCACCGATGGCCGACTGGGCGAAGAGCTCGGCGAGGGCCCGGTCGGTCCGCACGCGCTGGAAGCCGCCGGTGAGGGCGGAGACACCGGTGATCGCGGCGACCAGGCCCGCGTCGGTCCGGGATCCCACGGCCGCGGCGAGAGCGGCACCGGCCGCGAGGACGGGGGTCAGGGGATTGGAGAGCTCTTCGACGAAGGCGTACGGAAGGGTCAGCTTCGCCGGCTCCCCGGTGGAGCCGGTGCGCAGCCGATCGGTGGCCTCCTGCTTGGTCAGGCCTTCCGGCCGCGTCCGGAGCCGCTCCAGCACCCGGTCGGAGGGCATCAGGTGCCAGGGGACATGCGTCACCGGGGGAGTGAGGGGACGGCTCAGGAGTTGCCGCGCCCGCCAGGTGCCGAGGCCGAAGGCGACGGCACCGGCCGTGTTGCTCACGGCCAGGACGCGCGCGGTCGCCCGGGCGGCAGGACCCTGCAGAGCGGCGACCGCGCCGATCCCACTGCCACCGCCCGCCAGGTGGTGGCTGTCGCGGTCCACGACCGCCGCGATACCGACGGCGTCGACGATCAGACCCGCGGCTTCGAGATCCGCCCCGACGAGGACGTGTGCTCCCCACGGTGTGTGTTCCTCGTCGCGGTGCACGCCGATCGCGCAGTCGGCGGCCCCGAGCGCGCGGCGATCGCCGGAGATCAGCAGAACGACCGCGCCGTCGGCCTGCAGGCCGCGGACCGAAGCCGCCAGGCCCTCGCCCGCGGGGAGGACGGCATCGGCGAAGGCGAGGCCGGGATGTTCCCGGTCGGACGCCACCACCACCCGTGCGCCGGCCCGTCGAGCCGCCGCGGCGACCGCCTCGGCCCCAGGAGCCGACTGGGTGCCGAGTCCTGCCACGGCCTGGAGCCGGCGCCCCCGGGCCAACCCCAGGATCTTCTCGCTGCCGCGTTTCAGCAGCCGTTTCGCCGCCTTGTGACCGGTTCGGCCGTCCAGGTCCAGCTCCTCCAACGGGCCCAGCACCCACCGCCCCGCGCGGTTGACGGCCAGCGGCGCATCGGAGTCGAAGAGCGAGAAGAGCCGCTCGGAGACGTCCACGGGGTCGGCGCCTTCGAGCGGTTCCAGGTCCACCGGCTCGTACCGGTCTCCCCGCAAGGCCTCCTCGTCGAGGACGATGGTGTCCACCTGCCCCAGGCGTCGCAGCGCGGTGCGGTCCATCGTCACCACACCGCGCAGGGCCAGGTAGCGCCCCAGAGCGGTGGCGAATCCTTCCCGTCCCGCCGCCGGCGCCTTCGGCACCGAGGCCACACCGACGGCGATCGCCTTACGGAGACCGGCGAAAGGCCACGTGGCCAGACCGGCGGCGAGGCCCGCCGCCAACGACCGCTCCGCATACCTGTCGGCACTGTCCTGCGGCGGTGGCCCTTCCCGGCCGACCGTCACCGCGTCGGCCGCGGCCTCTTCCGGACCGCGGACGAGCGCCGCCTCGCGCTCGCGCCACGCACCGCGTTCCGCGCTCGCCTCTCCCCACACGGCGAGACGCTGCATCACATCCAGGGCAAGACCGCCACCACCGGTGGCCACACCCTGGACCAGCGCCCCCACCACCGGGAGCAGCGAGTCCGCGATCTCGCCCGGTCCGACGTCCTCCACGAGGTGGCGCAGCCGGGGGTGGTACCGAAGGGCGTCGATTCCGCCGGCGACCTCCGACGGCAGCCTGAACCACGGCGCGAGCCGCCGCAGCGTGACGACGGCGAGGCCGAGCGTGTCCGCCACCAGGGCGGGCACCGCGGGGAAGGGCAGACCCTCCTCCGGGTGGTGCGGCTCCGGCTGCCACTCGTCGAACGCCTCCGCGTCGGCCGCGTGATCGCCCTCGGCCCGCTCCACCAGGGCGACCAGTTCACGCTCGGTCGGAGCCGGCGATCCGACGGCGATGATGACGCGCTCCATGGGGGCGTTCACCCGCGCCCACGTCACCCCGGGATGTTCCTCCACCGCCCGTACGACACGTCGGGCGACGGCCGCGCCCCGGGGGCCATGGACGCCGGAGACCGCGACGTAGCAGCGGCCGGACGACCACGACACCTCGCGACCAGGTCCGGCCACGAGAGTCTCCGCGGTGCTCCAGACCGCCCGGGCGCCGGACGCCGCGTGGGAGACGGCCCCGGTGACGATCGAACGTACGAAGGGCGGCATCCCGAGGAACGAGGCCTGCTCCTGGGATCCTGGCCCGGGCCCTGACTCTGACACGAAGCACGCCTCCTCGGTCAGATCGATCATGCGGCGGACGAACTTAGAGGCAGTCTCATCCACGCCCATGAAAGCGGCGATATGGGATAGACCTATTGATAAGACCTCCTACTCGTTCCTCACCCGAACAGACGAGGCGATACTCGTGACCTCCACATCCCGCACCCACGGCAGTACGACGTCCGCATCTCATGAGCCGGATCAGCGCTCGGTCACGCTGACCATGCCCTCGCTCGGCGGGGTGGCCGACGGCGCGCTGAACGCCGTCATGCTTCCCATCGCCGTCGCGCGGAAGGTCCTGCCCGCCAAGAAGGGACTTCCGCTCTATCTGGGTCTCGGCGCTCTGGGAGCCGCGGAAGTCCTCGAATGGCCCGTAGCCATCGGCATAGGGGTCGGATATGCCGTCCTGCGGCGCGACGGCGGCGTCCTCGCCGGACCGGCGGGCACCCCCACCCCCGCGGACAAGGCGTCGACGACCACGTCCGACCTGACCGGCGCGGAGAAGGCCGGGGAGAAGGCCACCGTGACGGCGCGCGAGATCATGACCCCCGACGCCACCTGCGTCGGCGCCAAGGAGACCGCCCTGGACGCGGCGAAGAAGATGACCGAGCTCGGCGTCGGAGCCCTGCCGATCTGCGGTGCGGACGAACGGCTCAAGGGCATGCTCACCGACCGCGACATCGTCGTGAAGGTGCTCGGTGCCGGCAAGGACCCCGCCAAGGTCAAGGCCGGGGAGCTGGCCCAGGGCAAGGTCGTCACCATCGGCGCGGACGACCCGGCCGAAGAGATCCTCACGACGATGAGCCGGCACAAGATACGCCGCCTGCCGGTGATCGACGGCCACGTCCTCGTCGGCATCGTCGCCCAGGCGGATGTCGCCCGAGCCCTGCCGGACCCCCAGGTGGGCGAGCTCGTCGAAGCCCTCTCCGTCTGACGCTGCCGATTCGGCGCTCGGGGTGCAAGCTGGAGGCACGCCGAGTCGGAGGCGCCCGGCCGGGGGCGAACCCGGCCCGGGCTACCCGGACCTAGGAACGGCGAGTCCCCGCGGCTTCGCGGTGGTCACCACGGGAGGTGGTCATGGATGACGGACGCGTGGTCACCGTAGGAGTGTTGGGGTCCTACGGCGGGCGGAACGTGGGCGACGAGGCGATCCTCACCGCCATGCTCGAACGGCTGCGGGCAGGGCGCCCGGACGCCGCCTTCAGGGTGTTCTCACGGGACCCCGCCCACAGCCGGAACGTTCACCCGGACGTGCAGGTGGTGGGCTGGGAAGGCGTCAGCAGGGAGCGCACGGTCCAGCACCTCGAAGGGCTCAGCGCCCTCGTCCTCGGCGGCGGCGGAATCCTCTACGACACCGAGGCACGCCGATACCTCCGTCTCGTACGCGCGGCGCAGGACCGTGGCATCCCTGTCTTCACGTACGCCGTCGGCGCCGGCCCCCTCACCGACGAGACCGACTGCCACTGGGTGCGCGCCACGCTCTCCGAGGCGGCCGAGGTGACCGTACGCGACGAGGAGTCCAAACTCGTCCTGGAAGAAGCCGGCCTGGACCGGCCCATCACCGTCACCGCCGACCCGGCGCTCCTCCTGAGCCCAGGAGAAGGCGGGAGCGCCCTCCTGCGCGCCGAGGCGGTCCCCGAGGGCGTACGGCTGATCGGGATGAGCGTGCGGGAACCGGGCCGGGCCGCCGAGCACCTGGACGAGGAGGGCTACCACCAGCTCCTCGCGCAGGTGGGCAACTTCCTCGTCAACCGGCTCGACGCCCACGTCGTCTTCGTCCCCATGGAACGCGACGACGTCCGGCACGCCCACGCCGTGGCGTCCCAGATGTCCGAGGCCGGGAGGTGCACGGTCCTACGCGGCGTGCACCGCCCGCAGCAGGTGCTCGACATCGTCACCCAGCTCGACCTGGCCATCGGCATGAGACTGCACTTCCTGATCTTCGCGGCCCTCGCCGGGATTCCTCTCCTCCCGTTGCCCTACGCGGGCAAGGTCTTCGACTTCGCCCAGCAGATGGGCGTCCCCGCCCTGCGCGGTGTCGTCAGGGAGAACGCGGGACTCCTGCTCGCGGAGGTCGACCGCCTGTGGGACGAGCGAGCGGCTCGCGCGGCCGACTCGGCCGCCAGGGCCGCCGCGATGCGGCTGCGCGCGGAAGTCACCGCGGAGCGCTTCCTGTCGTTCCTGGAGGGCATTGCGCCGGCCCCCGCCACACCCACCCCCGCCACCGCACCTTCCACCACGCCCGCCTACGTGGCGCCGGTCGGCTGAGCCTGGGCGGCCGCGCCTTCGAGGAGATGCCGTGTCCTACTTGATCCCGCCGCGCGTCCCACGGACCGTGCAGCTTCCGCCACGCGACGCTCTGCACGCGGGCTCCACCCAGGTCCTGGTCGTCGGCGGCGGGCCTGCCGGCATCGGCGCGGCCATCGGCGCGGCCAACGCGGGCGCCCAGGTCACCCTCGTCGAGCGGTACGGCTTCCTCGGGGGCAACGCCACCGCCGCGCTCGTCATGCCCCTGATGAGCTTCCACAACGAGATGAAGCAGGCCGTCGGCGGAGACGCCGGGCGTCTGCTGCCGCCCGACCACGGCGAAGGCGAACCGGTCGTCGGTGGCGTCCTGTGGATGCTCCTCGACCACCTGGTGCGCGCCGGAGCGGCGACCCCGCCGACCGTCGAGACCGGTTACACGGTCCCCTTCGACGCCGAGCTGTTCAAGCTGGTGCTGTACGAGCTGCTGGAGACCCATGAGGTCCGCACCCTCCTGCACGCCTTCGCCTCCGCGGTCCTGCCCCTGCCGGACCGCGTTCGGGCGGTGTTCGAGACCAAGTCCGGCCCGGTGGTCATCGACGCCGACGTGATCGTCGACTGCACCGGAGACGGTGACGTCGCCGCGGCCGCCGGAGCCGCCTACGACATCGGGCGCCCCGAGGACGGCTGGACACAGCCGATGACCCTGATGTTCCGCATGGTCCGCTTCGACCACGAGGCGTTCGCGTCGTACGCCCGGGCCAACCCCGACCAGTGGAAGGGCGTGCACGGTCTCTGGGACCTCGTCCGCGCCGCCACCGACGCGGGCGAACTGGACCTGCCGCGTGAGGACATGCTCTTCTTCGCGACACCCAACGAGGGCGAGGTGGCGGTCAACTCCACCCGCGTCACCGAGGCGATCGGCTCCAGCGTGTGGGACCTCACCCGCGCCGAGTTCGTCGCTCACCGCCAGATGGGGCAGATCGCCCGGTTCCTGCGCAGCCGCGTGCCGGGGTTCGCCGACTCGTACGTCGTCCAGAGCGGGGTGCAGGTCGGTGTCCGGGAGTCGCGCCGGATCGTGGGCGAGTACCAGCTCACCGGCGACGACGTACTCAGCGCGCGCACGTTCGACGACGCCATCGCGCGAGGCGCGTACCCCGTGGACATCCACAACCCGAGCGGCCGCGGGACCACGCTCAAGCGGCTGCCCCGCGGCATGTCGTACGACATCCCCCTGCGGTGCCTTCTGCCGCGCGACGTGGAGAGGATCCTGGTCGCCGGCCGCTGCATCTCGGGCGACCACGTCGCCCACTCCTCGTACCGCGTCATGCCCATCTCGATGGCGACGGGACAAGCGGCCGGCGTCTGCGCGGCGCTCGCCTCGACCCACGGCACTCCGCTCCGTGACGTCGCGCCCGGCGAGGTCCAGCGAGAACTCCGCGCCCAGGGCGCGAGCCTCAGGTGAGGACGGGACGGAAAAAGGACCCGGGGGCCGTCAGCTGTCGACGCGCCGGTCCGGGCCTGTTCGTACGGTCGGCGCCCAGGCAGTTGTCGGCTGTCTGGGCGCCGACCGGTGGCCGGGGCGCGGGGGAACGGATCGGACGTACGGCCTCGACGGCGTCCGGGGTGCGCACGGTCAGTGGCCGAGCGCGTTCTTGAGCTGCTGCTTCGTCATGGTGGAGCGGCCTTCGATGCCGCGCTTCCTCGCCTCCTGGTAGAGGTCGTCCTTGGTGCGCTCGGACGAGCTGCCCCCGCCGCGGGACTTCTCCCCGCCGCGCTGGGAGGCGGACTTGCCCTGGGTGGAGCTGCGGCTGGCCGACTTGGTCTCGCCGGAACGCGCGCGTTCCTTGTTCACCGTGCGGGAGGCCATCTCCTTCGCACGGCCTTCGGACATACCGCGATCCTTGCCGGACTCCTTGATGTGCTCGTACTGCCGTTCGCGCTTGGAGCTGCTTCCTCGGGGCATGGCGGTGGCCTTTCTCCATGGGAACTTGGGCTTCTCGCTCATGCTGCGCGTACCCGGTCCGGCGTGCATCTCACATGCGCCGAACGGGAACCGGGATCTCCATGCGGCAGACCGCCGACGAGGCACAGGGCCAGGCCTCAACTGGGCTCCGCACCAGGTGAGTCACCGGTCGGGCGCCGCCTCCGGTCGGGTACGGGTGTCGGCGCGGCCCTCGGCTCCGTTGTCCGGGCGGGCATAGGTCCGCCCCTTCCAGGCGGCGCCGCGGCCCCGATAGTGCTGCACGGCCGAGTCCACCGTCATGAGGAGGTAGAGCAGCGCGGTGAAGGGGAGAGTGGGCGCGAGCCAGAGGGGCTGCCGGTAGTAGCGGAGCATCGGGAGGTACGTCCCCACCATCACCGCCCAGGCGAACCCGCCCGCCCAGCCTGCCACCGCGTCCCCGCCGAACAGCCCGGCCGCCAGGGCCACCGGCGGAGCCAGGTAGACGACGGCGAGTCCGGCGACCGTCCCGGCCAGGATGAGCGGGTTGTGCCGGAGCTGGGCGTACGCGCTGCGCGAGACCATCCGCCACAGATCGGCGAGGTGCGGATACGGGCGGACGGAGTCCACACGGTCGGCGAGGCCCAGCCAGATCCGCCCGCCGGCCCGCCGCACCGCCCGGGCGAGCGACACGTCGTCGATCACGGCCTGCCGGATCGACTCCGGCACGCGCGCCCGGTCGACCATCACGGTCCGCAGGAGCACGCAGCCGCCGGCGGCGGCGGTCGCCCGGGGGCGGCGGCGCCGGTTGATCCAGCGGAAGGGATAGAGCTGGGCGAAGAAGTAGACGAAGGCGGGCACCACCAGCCGCTCCCAGCCGCTCGCCACCCGCAGGCGCGCCATCTGGGACACCAGGTCCAGCTGGTTCCCGACCGCGGCGGCCACGAGCAACCGCAGGCTGTCGGGCTCGTGCGCGATGTCGGCGTCGGTCAGGAGCAGGAACTCGGGCCCAAGGGACGCGGTTCCGGGGGCGTGCGCGGCGCGGGCCCCGTCGCCGGGGGCGGCGCGAGGCGCGTCGACGGGCGCGGCGGGGCGCCCGGCTTCGGGGTCGCTTGTGCCGCGGGAGCCGAAGCCCGGGGCGTTCCCGTCGCGGTGCGGGGCGTCGAGGTCGCTTGTGCCGTGGGAGCCGAAGCCCGGGGCGTTCCCGTCGCGGTGTCCGACGCCCGGGGCAGCCGTTCCCCACCACTCGCCGCCGTCGCCTTCCAGGCCACGCGCGCGTGCCAGGGCGATGCCGTGCCGGAGGGCCCACAGCTTGCCCGTCCAGCCCGGCTCGGGCTCCCCGGGCGACGTCACCGTCAGCGGCAGCCCGCCGTACCGCGCGGCCAGCTCGGCGGCCAGCTTCCCGGTGCCGTCCGTACTGCCGTCGTCCACGAGCAGGACCTCCGCCTCACCCGGATAGTCCTGGACGAGCAGCGACGGCAGGCTCAGCGGCAGCACCTCGGCCTCGTCCCGTGCCGGCACGACGACGGCGACCCGCGGCCACGTCTCCGGCTCCACGCGCGCGTGGCCGACCGGCAGACGTTGATCGGTACGCCAGAAGAACCCCTGGCCCAGCAGCAGCCACCCCCAGGCGGTCAGTGAACCCATGGCGATCCAGGCAACGGCGCTCATTTGCCGCAGTCTGCCCCAGATCGGGGGAGACGCAAGGGTGGTCGGCTAGGGTGACCGGGTGAAGATCGCGCTCATGGACTCCGGAATCGGCCTGCTCCCGGCAGCAGCCGCGGTTCGCCGACTGCGGCCCGACGCGGATCTGGTCCTCTCCAGTGACCCCGACGGAATGCCCTGGGGCGCACGCACCCTCGAGGACCTCACCGAGCGCGCCCTGGCCGTCGCCCAGGCCGCCGCCGCGCTGGAGCCGGACGCCTTGATCGTCGGCTGCAACACCGCCACCGTGCACGCCCTGCCCGCGCTGCGCGCCGCGCTGGAACCCCGTATCCCGGTCATCGGTACCGTCCCGGCGATCAAGCCGGCCGCCTCGGGCGGCGGCAAGGTCGCCATCTGGGCGACGCCGGCCACCACCGGCAGCCCGTACCAGCGCGGACTGATCCGGGACTTCGCCGACGGCGCGGAGGTCACCGAGGTGCCCTGCCCCGGGCTCGCCGACGCGGTGGAGCACGCGGACACCGACGCCGTGGAGCGAGCCGTGGCCGCCGCGGCCGAACTCACCCCGCGCGACGTACGGGCCCTTGTCCTCGGCTGCACGCACTACGAACTCGTCACCGAACAGATCCGCGCGGCTGTGCAGTCCGCCGATCTTCCGCCGGTGGTTTTCCACGGCTCCGCCGGGGCAGTCGTAGCTCAGGCACTGCGCCGTATCGGTGCCGTGCCCGCGCCCACCGCGATCCCGTCCGGCGGCCTCACCGTCCTGCTCAGCGGTCGGCCCGGGGAGCTGCCCCCCGCCGCCCTCGGGTACGCCGAAGGCCAACTGCTCAGGGCCGCGGCAGCCGCGCACTGACGTGTTGCGTGCGCCTCGAAGAAGCGCCGTATGAGCGGAACGTGAGTAGGGTGCTACGCATGAGTGACCACCATCGTCACCCCCGCCATCCCCGCCCCCTGGACACGGACGCCCCGATTCCGGAGGTGTGGATCGGCCGCGCCACCAACCGTCTGCAGTGGGTCGCGGCGGTCGCCGGGGCCGGCTGCATGGCACTCGGCATCACCCTGGCGGTCGACTCGCCGTGGACGTCCGGCGTCGCGCCGCTGCTGATGGCCGTGATCGGCTGCGTGGCGGCGGGCCTGCTGGTGCTGTTCGGCACGCTCGCCTTCGTCCATGTCGAGGTGAAGGTGGACGACCAGGCCCTGGAGATCCGCTGCGGCCACATCGGAGTGCCCCGCCGCCGGATCCTGCTCTCCCAGGTCGCGGACGCCGACTACCTCCCGAAGGTCACCCCGCACGACTGGGGCGGCTGGGGCTACCGCTGGCGCCCCGAGAAGGGCAAGGGAGTCATCGTCCGCCGGGGCGAGGCGGTCCTGCTGCGGCTGAACGACGGCCGCACGTTCACGGTCACCGTCGACGACGCCGAGTCCGGCGTACGCGTCATCCGCGAGCGCCTCCGCCCGACCACCCCCACGGGGTCGACGGGGGTCTGAGCGGCCGGCCCCATGGCCCGTCGCCGTCCGGTCGTCAGCTCCTCCTGGCCAGGTCGGCGCCGCCGACGATCCCCGCGACCGATCCATCCGTCGTCTCCAGGCCGGTGCCCAGGCCGGCCGTCGCCAAGCCCGCGAGGAGGCCCGCGAAGGCGGTCACCGGGGTGAAGCTCAGCGCGTTGCCGACCGTGGCCAGGGCGGCCAGCGCCGTCAGGGACGCGCCCGCCGTGAGCACGACCGCCGTCGGGCGGGGCGAGGACCGCAGCCCCCACAGCAGCCAGCCGTAGGCCGCACCCAACAGGACCACCCCTGGAACCCCCTGCTCCGCGGCCTGCTGGAGCGCCGCCGAGTGCGGTTTGCCGTCCGCGGCGAAGGTCTCCCGAGCCGTCGGGCTCAGCGCGCCGAACCGGTCCGGGCCGACCCCGAGCACCGGGTTCTCCTTCGCGAGTTCGACCGCGTCCTGCCAGAGCAGCACCCGGTGCCGGGTCAGCTGGCCCTCCAGCGAGACCGCGAGCCCCTCCGGAAGCCGCTCCTCCGCCACGGCCCACGACGCCCCCACCACCAGCCCCGCCGCCAGGGCGAGCCCTGCCAGACCGAGGAGCCGACGCCGCATCCGTACCGCTGCCAGGGAGCAGAGCAGCACCCCGGTCGAGGCGACGAATCCGACCACCGAGCCGAGCGCCAGCGCCGCACCGGCGACGGCCAGGGCGAGGGCGCGCAACAGGAGTCGGCCGTGCCGCGAACCGGCCGCCGAGGCGGCACAGCAGGCCGCTCCGGAGGCGAGGACGAGCAGCGCCGCCGCCGCTCCCGTATGACCGGTCGGTACGGCGCCGACCGGGGTGGCTCCCGGGATGCCGTGTCCGGAGGCCAGCGCGAGGCCGAGCGCGACGAGGGCCACCACGACGGCGGCCGCCACCGGGAGCAGCGTGCCGGAGATCCGGCCGCAGGCGTACCCGGCGGTGAGCGCCAGCACGGCGAGCAGAACCCCCTCGGGGCGCGCCTCCCGCCCGGCCGCGCTGATGAGCGACCACAGGACACACGCGCCCAGGACCAGCACCCCGACCACGTCCGCGCCCCGGCTCCCGCCCTCGCGCACGGCGGCCCCCCGCGCCGCAGATGCAGCCATCCCCGTCGACCCCCGCTCCGTCTGGCCGACACCGTAACGGTGCGGCCAGGGATTTGGGGAGCAGATGCGCAGAAACGTTGCGGCAGAAGTGAAGGAAGGGTGACGAGGGGCGGCGCGCGCGCGGCGGTCCACGCGGGGGACGACCGAGGGCCGCCCGCGCCCGCCACCCCCCAAGTCGCGCTCTCCGCCCCACCGCCCCGCTCAGAGGTCACAGGCGCCCCGCTCAGAGGTCGCAGGTCGGCGCCGTAGACTCCGCAACGTGAGCACCACCATCACTCCCGTCGACGCATCCGGTCCCGACGCCGCCCCCGAGCCCGGGCCGGCCGGTCTTCGGCGGCTCGTACGGCCCGGCGCGGCCGTTCTGGCCGGGGCCCTGCTCTTCCTGAGCTTCCCGCCCCGCCCCCTGTGGTGGCTCGCGCTGCCGGGCTTCGCGCTCCTCGGCTGGGCCCTGCGGGGCCGTCGGCTGCGCGCGGGCTTCGGCCTCGGCTACCTCGCCGGTCTCGGTTTCCTGCTGCCGCTGCTGATCTGGACCGGCTCCGAGGTCGGCCGCTTCCCGTGGATCGCGCTGTCGGCCGTGGAGGCGCTGTTCGTCGCCGCCGCCGGCCTCGGCATCGCGGCCGTCTCGCGGCTCCCCGGCTGGCCGGTGTTCGCCGCGGCGGTGTGGATCCTCGCCGAGGCGGCACGCGCGCGTGCCCCGTTCGGCGGCTTCCCCTGGGGCAAGATCGCCTTCGGCCAGGCGGACGGGGTCTTCCTTCCGCTCGCGGCCGTCGGCGGCACCCCGGTGCTCGGCTTCGCCGTCGCCCTCTGCGGCTTCGGGCTGTACGAGGTGATCCGCCAGGTGCGCGCCTACCGCGCCACCGGCACCGTCCCGCGCGGCCCGCTCGCGGCCGCCGCCCTCACCGTCCTCGTCCCGGTCACCGGCGCCCTCGCCGCCCTGCCGCTCGTCGACGACGGTGCCGAGGACGGCACGGCGACCGTCGCCGCCGTGCAGGGAAACGTTCCGCGCCTCGGGCTCGACTTCAACGCGCAGCGGCGCGCGGTCCTCGACAACCACGTCGCGCGCACCGAGGAACTGGCCGAGGCGGTGGCGCGGAAGAAGGAGCCGCAGCCGGACTTCGTCCTCTGGCCGGAGAACTCCTCCGACATCGACCCGTACGCCAATCCCGACGCGGCGGACGCCATCGACCAGGCCGTGAAGAAGATCGGCGCGCCGACGGTGATCGGCGCCGTCGTCGCCCCGCCCACCGGCAAGCTGCGCAACACGCTCATCGAGTGGGACCCGGAGAAGGGCCCCGTCACCACCTACGACAAGCGCCACGTCCAGCCCTTCGGCGAGTACATCCCGATGCGGTCCTTCGTCCGCGTCTTCAACAGCAACGTGGACCGTGTCAGCCGCGACTTCGGCCCCGGCGACAAGATCGGCGTCTTCGACCTCGCCGGTACCAAGGTCGGCCTCGCCACCTGCTACGAAGCCGCCTTCGACTGGGCCGTGCGCGACACCGTCACCCATGGCGCGCAGCTCATCTCGGTCCCGAGCAACAACGCCACCTTCGGGCGCAGCGAGATGACGTACCAGCAGCTCGCGATGTCGCGGGTCCGGGCGGTCGAGCACAGCCGCTCCGTCGTCGTACCGGTCACGAGCGGCGTCAGCGCGATCATCGCGCCGGACGGCCGGATCGTCGAGCAGTCGGAGATGTTCACCCCGGACGTGCTGGTCGAGAAGGTGCCGCTGCGCTCCTCGCTGACCCCCGCGACGCGCATGGGCACGCTGCCGGAGGCGCTCCTTGTTGCGGTGGCGGCCGCCGGCCTCGGCTGGTCGGTGCTGCGGTCCGTACGCGCGCGCCGGAGCCGCGAGGCCTGAGAACGGGGGCCCCGGGCTTCACCCCGGGACTTGATCCACCGGGGCATAGGGTCGAGGCATGGGTACACCTGACTTCATCCGCGAGATCCGTGCCAGCGCCGGCCACCAGCTGCTCTTTCTGCCGGGCGTGAGCGCCGTCGTCTTCGACGACCAGGGCCGGGTGCTGCTCGGCCGACGCGCGGACAACGGCCTCTGGGCCATCGTCGGAGGCATCGTCGAACCCGGCGAGCAGCCGGCCGCCTGCGCCGTCCGCGAGGTGTACGAGGAGACCGCCGTACGCTGCGAGGCCGAGCGCGTCGTGATCGTCCAGACCCTGCGCAAGCCCGTCGTCTACCCCAACGGCGACACGTGCCAGTTCATGGACGTCACCTTCCGCTGCCGCGCGGTCGGCGGCGAGGCCCGGGTCAACGACGAGGAGTCGACGGAGGTCGGCTGGTTCGACGTGGACGACCTGCCGCAGATGAAGCGGTTCTCGCACTTCCGGATCGAGCAGGCGCTCCTCGACGAACCCACATGGTTCGACCCCATGCAGAGCAGCTGAAGTATGGCTTCAGCACACATCGGTTGAGGGCGGGGCGCTTCATACAGTGCGGAGCATGAGCGCCCCCACCACATCAGGTCCCATACCTGCGCAGGTACCGGCACCACCTGTCCCGGCTCCCGCTGCTGCCGACCAGTCTCCCGGTGCCGACCACGCTCCCGTTGCCGCACAGGCTCCCGGCGTCGCACAGGCCCCCGGGGCCCTCGCCGCCCCCGGCTCCGTCCTGCTCGACCTCGCCGGCCGCACGGCGGTCGTCACCGGCGCGGCCGGCGGCATCGGCCGGGCCTGCGCGCTCAGGCTCGCCGCTTCGGGGGCCACGGTCAGAGCGGTCGACCGGGCCGCCGACGGGCTGGAGGCCCTCGCCGAGGCCGCGGACGGACTGCCGGGCGTCGTCGAGCCGCAGACCCTGGACCTGACCGACCTCGACGCCGCCGAGCAGGCGGCGGCGGGCGCCGACATCCTCGTCAACAACGCCGGCCTGCAGCTCGTCCGCCCGATCGAGGAGTTCCCGCCGGAGGTCTTCCACACGGTCCTGACCGTGATGTTGGAGGCGCCGTTCCGGCTGATCAGGGGCGCTCTGCCGCACATGTACACCCACGGCTGGGGCCGGATCGTCAACGTCTCCTCCGTCCACGGACTGCGGGCCTCGGCCTTCAAGTCCGCCTATGTGGCCGCCAAGCACGGTCTCGAAGGGCTCTCCAAGACCGCCGCGCTCGAAGGCGCCCCGCACGGCGTCACCTCCAACTGCGTCAACCCCGGCTATGTGCGTACGCCCCTGGTCGAGCGGCAGATCGCCGACCAGGCCGCGGCCCACGGCATCCCCCCGGAGCGGGTCGTGACCGACGTCCTCCTCAAGGACTCGGCGCTCAAGCGCCTCCTCGAACCCGAGGACGTCGCGGAGGCGGTGCTCTACCTCTGCACTCCGCAGGCCTCCTTCATCACCGGCGCCTCCCTGACCCTCGACGGCGGCTGGACCGCGCACTGACGGGTTTTCCACAGGGGTGGTGCTCCCACCCGTACGGCAGGTATCCCTGTGTCCATGTCCCAAGAACCGGTCTCCTACCTGGAGCTCCTCGCCCGAGGCGCCGCGGCGGAGGCGTACGACCGGCCCGTGCTGCTCGCCCGTGCGAGCGGCGCGGGCCCCGAGGCGTTGGCCGAGCTGGAGCGGGCCAAGCAGCTCGCCCTGCGCGTCCGGGCCGAGCTGGAGGGGAGGCGGCGCCGCGAGGCGGAGCTCTCCGCCCTCTTCGAGACCGCCCACGACCTCGCGGGACTGCGCGACCTCGACGCCGTGCTCCGCGCCATCGTCCAGCGCGCCCGCTCCCTGCTCGGCACCGAGGTCGCCTACCTCAGCCTCAACGACCCGGCCGCCGGCGACACGTACATGCGGGTCACCGAAGGCTCGGTCTCGGCGCACTTCCAGCAGCTCAGGCTCGGCATGGGGGAGGGCCTCGGTGGCCTCGTCGCCCAGACGGCCCGCCCGTACGTCACGGAGAACTACTTCGACGACGCCCGGTTCCAGCACACCCGCACCATCGACTCGGCCGTCGGCGACGAGGGGCTCGTCGCCATCCTCGGCGTCCCGCTGACCCTGGGCAGCCAGGTCATCGGCGTGCTCTTCGCCGCGGACCGGCGCGCCCGGGTCTTCGGCCGGGAGCAGGTCGCGCTGCTCGGCTCCTTCGCCGCGCACGCCGCCGTGGCCATCGACACCGCCAACCTCCTCGCCGAGACCCGCTCGGCCCTGGCCGAGCTGGAGCGGGCCAACGACATCATCCGGGAACACAGCGGCGTCCTGGAGCGGGCCTCCGAGGTCCACGACCGGCTCACCGAACTGGTGCTGCGCGGCGGCGGGGTCCACGACGTGGCCGACGCCGTCTCCGAAGTCCTCGGCGGGCGGGTCGAGTTCATCGAGGACTTCGCGGACGGACGCGCCTCCGCCCGGCTCGCCGAGGGCCGGGCCCTGCGCGAGGGCGACCGCTGGGTGGCGGCCGTCGCGGCCGGCGGCGAGACCTTCGGCGCCCTCGTCCTGCACGGCCAGCCCGAACTCGACCCCGTCGACCAGCGCACCCTGGAGCGGGCCGCGCTGGTGACCTCCCTGCTGCTGCTCGCCCGCCGCTCGGCCGGGGAGGCCGAACAGCGTGTACGGGGCGAACTGCTCGACGACCTCCTCGACTCCCCCGACCGCGACCGCCGCCTGCTGCGGGAGCGCGCCGCCCGGCTCCGTACCGACGTCGACGCACCCCACGTGGTGCTCGCTGCCCGGATCGACCGCGCGGGAGCCGGGGGAGAGGCCGACACCGGCGTACGGGAGAGCGCGGACCGGCAGCGCCTCTGGTCGGCCGCCTCGCACCTGGCCGCCACCCGGCGGGGCCTGGCCTCCGCGCGCGACGGCGGGACGGTCCTCCTGCTCCCGCTCGGTCCCGGGGAGGACGCCGCCGAACTGGCCCGGCAGACCGCGAAGCACCTCGGCGGCGCCCTGCGCGAACCCGTCACGGTGGGCGCCTCGTCGCCCGTCTCCTCACCGCTCGCCGCCTCCGGTCAGGTCGCCTCCGCGTACGAGGAGGCCCGCCGCTGTCTGGACGCCCTGCGCCTGCTGCGCCGCTCGGGCGAGGGCGCGGCGGCCGAGGACCTGGGCTTCCTCGGGCTGCTGCTCGCCGACACGCGGGACATCGAGGGGTTCGTCGACCGCACGATCGGTCAGGTCATCGCGTACGACCGGCGAAGAGGTACGGACCTGGTGCGCACGATGGACGCGTACTTCGCGAGCGGGATGAGCCCGGCGCGCACGAAGGACGACCTTCATGTCCATGTGAACACCGTGGCCCAGCGCGTCGAGCGCATCGGCCGCCTCCTCGGCCCGGACTGGCAGTCCCCGGCCCGCGCCCTGGAGATCCAACTGGCCCTGCGCCTGCACGCGATGTCGGCGGCGGTAACCCGCTGAGCAGCGAGGAAGGCGCCGGCCTCCCTGGCGGGGGACCGGCGCCTTCCTGACTGGTTCGACCGTGCTCAGGCGTCGGCGCGAACAGCGGTGGTGGCGGGGGCGGCGTCCTCGGCGACCTCGGAGAGATCGCGATTGCGGGTCTCGCGGGCGCAGGCGATGGCGACGACCGTGAGGAGGGCGGCGGCGATCACGTACAGGGAGATCGGGGTCGAGGAACCGTAGTCGCTGAGCAGCGCGGTCGCGATCAGCGGCGCCGGGGCGCCTGCGGCGACCGAGGAGAACTGGGCGCCGATGGAGGCTCCGGAGTAGCGCATCCGGGTCGCGAACATCTCGGAGAAGAACGCGGCCTGCGGTGCGTACATCGCGCCGTGGAGGACGAGACCGACGGTGACGGCGAGCAGCAGCGCACCGAACGAACCGGCGTCGATGAGCATGAAGAACGGGAACATCCAGGCGCCGACGCCGACCGCGCCGATCAGATAGACCGGCCTGCGGCCGATCCGGTCCGACAGCGCGCCCCAGGCGGGGATGACGGCGAAGTGGACGGCGGAGGCGATGAGGACGGCGTTGAGCGCGGTCTGCTTGGAGAGGCCCACCTGGGTCGTCGCGTAGACAAGGATGAACGCGGTGATCACGTAGTACGAGATGTTCTCCGCCATGCGGGCGCCCATCGCGATCAGCACGTCCCGCCAGTGGTGCCTGAGGACGGCGACCAGCGGCATCTTCTCGACCTGGGAGGCGGCGGCCTTGCGCTCCTCGGCGGCGGCGAGCGCGGCCTTGAAGACGGGCGACTCGTCGACGGAGAGCCGGATCCACAGGCCCACGATCACCAGCACACCGGAGAGCAGGAACGGTATGCGCCAGCCCCATGCCAGGAACGCCGACTCGGACAGGAGGGCGGTGAGCGCGGAGAGTACGCCGGTCGCGAGCAACTGCCCGGCGGGCGCCCCGGTCTGCGGCCACGAGGCCCAGAACCCGCGTCGCTTGGCGTCCCCGTGCTCGGAGACGAGCAGCACGGCCCCGCCCCACTCACCACCGAGCGCGAACCCCTGCACGAGCCGCAGCGCGGTGAGCAGCAGGGGAGCGGCGGAACCGACGGTCGCGTGCGTGGGCAACAGCCCGATCGCGAAGGTGGCTCCCCCCATCAGGAGCAGACTGAGCACCAGCAGCTTCTTGCGCCCGAGCCGGTCACCGTAGTGCCCGAACACCAGCGCTCCGAGCGGCCGGGCGGCGAACCCGACGGCATAGGTGAGGAAGGACAGAAGCGTACCGACGAGCGGGTCGGAGTCGGGAAAGAAGAGCTTGTTGAACACCAGCGCGGCGGCCGAGCCGTAGAGGAAGAAGTCGTACCACTCGATGGTGGTGCCGATGAGACTCGCGGCGACGATGCGCTTGAGGCTGGACGGGGCTGGCGGAGCGGTCGCGGGGGAGGACATCGGCACCACTTCCTGGCGTTCGACGGGGACGTTTGCGTGTCGCCACACCGTAGGAACGTGCAGGTCAGAGGCGTATGTGGCGGGACACCATAGTTCTCGGGCCGCGTGTGCGCGGGGCCACCATGAGAGGGGCGCCGGCGCTGGTTCGAGTGTCATTTCGAAGGGCGACGTAAGGCTGTCCGAGTGGCACTGTTCGACGTGTTTTGGTGGGCCGGTGCTGACTCCCGTGCTGGTTCGGTGCTGACCTGAAACCGCATGTCAGCACCACTGATCAGCTCTCCCGTGCTGACTTGGTGCTGACTGCGCAGCGTAGAGCTCCGGCATCACCTTGCCGGTCACGGGGCCTCTCGTGGGCTTGATCGTCATCATCGTGCTCCCTGGGTACCGAGGCTGTGGTGCTGTGCGACCTGTCGGGGACAGCGCTCGATCGTTCTGTGTCTCATCAGGCCCTTTCGCAACTCAACGGGTCTGGTTGCCGTCCGGACCGTACGGCCGGGCCTCCTCCCGCGCCCGTGCGTATCCGACGAGGGAAGTCGTCAGGCTGTGCACGGGAGGGGCCCGGCCTTCCACGGGTCAGGTCAGCGCACGCCGGCAGTCCTCCGGCGGCGTGCGAAGACCACCGCACCGCCGGTCGCCGCCAGGGCCGCGGCCGCGGTACCGGCTATCGGCTCCCAGGACGCCTCGACTGCCGGCGTCGCGGACACGGCGGCGGCCTGGGCCGGCTGGTCATCCACGAGGCCGCCGTACCCGCCGGCCATGCCCTTGCGGTCGTACTGCGAGCCGGGCAGTTTGTCACCGTAACGGGCGGTGACCAGCTTCTGGTAGGCGGCGAGGGTGATGGAGCGCTTTCCGCCGAGACCGCTGGTCGCCTCCTTGTTGAGCGGCTCGATCATGCCTTTGGCGGTGAGCCGGTACCAGGCGTGGATCTGCGGTTCGATGAAGGTGCGGGCCTGCGGGGTGCCGCGTTCGGCAAGGCTGACATCCTTATCCCCGTCCCGGATGCCGGCCAGTTCCCAGCCTTCGGCGCCGACGTTCCGCGGGCCGCTTCCCTTCGCGGTCGCGTTTCCCTTGGGTGCGAGCAGTACGGCGGCGTGTTTGCCGTCGGAGGCGGTCACCCGGGAGGCGAGGTAGGAGAGCCGCAGCGCGGTCTGCGGGGTGGCCCGGGTCTTGCCAGCCACGAGCTCAGGGCTGATCTCGAACATGGGCACCGGGTCCTTGAGTTCGAACCCGGGCGGCGCGGCGTCCGCGGCGGGTGCGTTCTTGGGTGCGCCGGCGGTGCCGCCGTCCGCGGCGGCCGCAGTGCCGCGCTGTCGCGCCGAGACCAGGAAGCGGGAGACGGTGTCCCGGAGCTGGTCGCTGCGGAGGGTGTGCTGGGCGGACTGGTAACCCGCGATGCCGCCGCCCTCTGCGCCGTGTGCGGAAACGTTTACACACAAGACGGCGGCGAGCGTGGTCGTGGCGAGGACGGCGGCCCGGACGGCCGCGCGCTTGGTGCGTCGCATGGTCTGCATGGTCGGTCTTCTCCTCAGCCCTGGATCCCGATGCGGGAGTGGGTCCACTGGAACGAGTTGTTGTTCGCGTAAGTGGAGTAGTTCCACCAGGTGTAGGTCTGGGTGGTCTGCCACGGGTCGCCTACGGCGATCATGTTGGTGGCGCTGTCGTAGCCGTAGATGACGTTCATGTGACCGCCGCCGGTGCGCCAGCCGAACCGGACGGCGAACGGCCGGCCTGCGGCGATCTCAGCGGCGGACTCGTTGAACGAGGCGTTGCGGTACAGGCTGCGGCCGCTGTTGCCCAGTCCCAGCTTGGCCAGGCCGTTGCCCATGTCTTCCAGCGTCGCGGGCTGGTTGTTGCAGTTCACCCAGGTGCCCTGGGCGGCGAGCTGGCAGAAGCGCTCCTGGCTGACGGTGTAGCCCCAGTGTTTGGCGATGGTCACGCCGGAGGCGTCCCAGCACCACTGGGTCCTGACCTGCTTCTGCATGTCGATGTTGATCGTCTTCGCGGTCGCGGGGGTGGGTCGGCTCGAACCGCAGACCGGCAGGGCGGTGGTGTTCTCCTTGATGAAGGCGTCCGCGATGTAATACGAGCCGGTGTAGATCCACCGCGGGTTGTTCTCCACGGTGTCGCCGGTGGTCCGGCAGGACATCTGGATCTCGTCGCCGACCTTCGAGGAGCCTTTTACCTGGGCCGAGAGGGACGGCTTGGCCCGGTGGTTGATGGCCTTGTAGTTGTTCGGCCCGCCGATGACCGTGCCGGTGACCGTATCGGCCTGGGCGAGGGCACCGAAGCCGAACAGCAGACCGCCGGAGAGTGCGGCGGTGACCGCGGCGATCAGCGCCTTCTTGCGGCGGGACGTGCGACGCCTGTGCATCATGCTCCTTGATCCGAAATGTGGGGGAACCTGCTTGCCCAGCAACCCGGTCGTCCGGGGCTGCGGCGCAGATGCGGGGGGCTGCGGCTGCGGCCCCCCGGGTTCGGCGTTGATTCGATAAGTGATGGCCAGTCAGTCAGACGCTGTCCGCCCCTGAAGTGCGCCGTCACTCCAGGGCAGCGGGCGAAGTTCACACGGCTCGATGCGGTTCGACCGCCCCGTCGCCCTGTTACAGCCGGCGGGCTCGGGCGCGCCGGATGAGCACCACCCCGGCGGCAGCCCCCATGAGGACGGCCACAGTCATGCCCGTCATGGCCCAGGGGAAGGTGCTGTGGCTCCTGTCGCCGGCCGGGGCAGGCGACGCCGACGGGCCGGTGGGCGCTGGGGCCTTGACCGATGGCACGCCTGCGGTCGAGGAGCCGGTTGTAGCAGGGGCGGTGGGCGTGACCTGTCCGGTGGGCGGAACCGGATCGACGACCGGTACGGCGACCTCGCTCTCGCCATGTCCGAGCGAGGGGAATCCGACGTGAACGTGCACCTTCCAGGTGCCGGCCGGTAGGACCTCCGTCGTGCTCCAGCCCTTGCGCGTGCTGCTGCCCGCATCGCGGACCAGCCGCCAGGGCCCCATCGCGCGGGTGCCGTCCACACTGGTCGCGTTCACGGTGCCGGCGACCGCCTCGTCGATGGGGTCCCCGTCGTTCTCCCAGGTGATCTCGGTGGTGACGTGGCCCTCCCGCTGCCCGGTGACCACGACCTTGACGGTGTCGCCGTGGGCGTGGGCCGCCGTCGGCACGGCCAGGGCCAGCGGCTGGGCGAGGAACAGGAACAGGGCTCCGAGTCCGGTGCGGACCGGAAAGGCGTGGCGTGTACGCATCGTTGTGGTGTGCTTCCTGGTGCGCTGGGATCCGAGGGCCCGGCGGGCGGCTGCCTGGGGC
>NZ_JBSGWV010000021.1:0-114279 GCF_053609105.1 Streptomyces sp. NPDC054975 | reverse complement strand
CCTCACCCCACCGCGGCGAGCGTGCGGGGCGGCGGGCCCGCCCCCGGCCAGAGTGTCCGGACACGACCTCGGACAGCCGCGCGACGTGAAGGGGGCCCCGCAGCGGCGGGGCCCCCTTCTCATGTCACCAGGTGGCGCGGACCTGACGGATGATGCGCCGGCGCAGCCGCACCCTGCGGCTGCCGTCCCGGTGCAGGCTCAGGCGGTCCAACTCCCAGTGCCCGTACTCGGCATGGTCGGTCAGAAGCCGCGTCGCCTCCTTGCGGGAGACGCCGCGCGGCACGTACACGTCGACAAATTCGTATTCCGGCATCGCATCTATTGTGCGGGCACAGGCCCGGTACGGATAGCGTGCGTCCCATGTCTGATGCTGCGCAGCCCACCGCTGCCGAGGTACGTGCCGCCGCCGAGGCGGTCAAAGCCGCACTGGACCGTCACCTCGAGGCGGTCGAACGTCGTTCGGGGGACGACGACCCGGCCGTCTACGAAGCCTTCAACGCCCTCGCCGCGGCGGCCGAGGCCTACGACGAGCGGCTCTACGACCGTTACGACGAGGTCACCCCCTTCGAGATCCCGGGCGCCGACGACTCGCTCCCGCCCTACGCCGGCCCGGCGGAGCCGCACGCCCTCAGCGTGCTGATCCGCCGCGACTACGCCGTCGTGGAACCGCAGCGGCTGCTCGCCCAGGCCCAGCGCATCGCCGATGTGGAGAACGACGAGGAGGGGCCGGACGCGGCGCCCGTCGTCGGTGGCAGTACGCACGCCGCGCTCGGTGTGCTCTTCGGTGAGTACGAACCGGACGAAATCGCTTCACGGCACAAGGAGTTCGGCCTGGAGGAGGGTGACTCCACGCTCTGGGTCTCGGCCGCGGAGGAGCTGCCCGAGCCGGGGGAGTGGCTGAACGCCCCCTTCGAGCAGGCCGATCCGGAGCGGATCGTCTGCCGCTTCGACGTCAGCGCGGTCTTCGACGACGAGCTGGACGACGACCTGGAGGAGCAGGACGCCTGAGCAGGTCGTCCGAGCGGGTCGTCTGAGCGGTACGACGGAGGGCGGGGCACCCCACGGTGTCCCGCCCTCCGTCGTGTTCATGAGCCCGCGTCCTGCGCCCACGCCAGCCCCGCGTCGGGCTCAGCCCTCGTCGGCCGCCAGCAGGGCCTCCAGAAGGGGCCTCAGCCGCGTCGTACGCTCCGGGGGCACGCCCTCGGCCACCGCGCGCGGCAGTGCCTGGTCCACGCCGTGGACGACCGAGAGATGGCGCTCGCCCCGGCCGAAGGCCGTGTACACCCACGCCCGGGTCAGCCCCTGGGCCGAGTCCCCAGGCAGCACCACGACCGCGGCCGGCCAGCGCATCCCGGCCGCCTGGTGCGCCGTGAGCGCCCACCCGTGCCGGAGCGCGGACTCCACCCGCTCCTTCGGTACGACGAGGGGCTCGCCCGCGCACTCCAGGCGCAGCCCCTCGGCGTCGGCGCCCACGACCGTCCCGGCCACCGTCCGCCCCGGGGCCGGCACATAGGCCACCCGGTCGCCCGGGTCGAAACCGCCGAAGCGGCCAGGGCCGGGATTCAGCCGCTCCTTGAGCGCCGCGTTGAGCGCGCGGGTGCCCGCGGAGCCGCCGTGGCCGACCGTGATCACCTGGGTCCGCTCGGCCGGCACGTCGATCGCCCGGGGGATCGAGTCGGCGACGAGCTGGACCGTCCGGTGGACGGCCTCGCCCGCGTCCCGGACCGGGACGATCACGACCTCCTTGCCGGGCGCCTCCACCTGGTTCAGCTCGCCGATGCCGATGCCCGAGACCAGCTCGCCGATCGGGCCCGGGTCGGGCACGCGGGAGGCGACCACCGGGCACACCCGGGCCGCCAGCACATCGCCGAACACCCGGCCCGCGCCCGCCGATCCGAGGACACCGGGGTCCCCGCCGAGCACGAGACGGCAGCCGTCGGGCAGGGACTCCACGAGCGTCGTCGCGCTCTCGACGTCCAGCTGCGGCGCGTCCAGGACGACCAGCAGGTCCAGGGCCAGGGCGCCCTCCTCGTCCCGGCCGGGCCCGGCGGCGCCGGACAGCAGGGCGGCGACGGTCACCGCCTGTGCGCCGAGGCGCTCGACCCCGTTCTCGCTGTGCACGGCCACGGCGACCCGCAGGCCCCGCTCCCGGGCGCTCTCGGCGAGCGCGACCGGCTCGCTGCGGGCCGCCTCGCCGCCGATGTGCAGGACCAGGCCGTGCGCGCCGGCCGCGCGGACCAGCTCGGGGCCCTCCCAGACCTCCCCGGAGACGGTCTTGACCACTCGGGCCAGACCGTCGGCGAGGCTCTCCTCGGCCAGGGCGTACCGGTCGAGCCCCAGCAGGGCCGGCTCCTCGGGCGCCTCGGCGGCCTCGGCACCGGACGTCTCGTCGCCGTCGTCCCCGCCCTCGTCCTCGTCCGCCTCGGGGGCCTGCTCCTCCTCCTGGAACAGCAGCACCGCGCCCTCGGCGGCCGCCTCCCGGACGGCCTCGTCCGGGTCGGGCACCGACAGCTTGGCAAGCCCGGCCCGTACGGCGGTGTCCTCCAGGGCCGTGTGTCCCTTCAGCGCGGCCCGTTCGAGCAGCCACGTCACCAGGGCCACGCCCCGGCGGGGGTCGCCAGGTCCGCACGCGGCGCCGAGCAGGGCCCGGGCGAAGCCGTCGGCGTGCTCGGGCTGCACCCCGGGCACGGCCAGCAGCTGCCACGGGTCCTCCCGCAGCGCCTCCGCGGCGCCCTCGCCCAGGGTGGTGGCGACCTGACCGGCCAGCGACTCGGGCGCACCGCCGCGCGCGAGGACCTCCCGCACGGCCGCCAGCGTCTCCGGGGCGGCCGCCCGCGCCTCGACCGGGCGCACGGGGGCGGCCGGTACGGCTGCGGCGGGCGCCGGGACGGACGCGGGGCGTCGGGACTCGGGCGACGGAGAGGACGAGGGCGCGGGGGCCGGCGTGGGCTCCGGTGCCTCGAAGAACGCGCTGCCCGACTTCGTACCGCTCTCCACCGCCCGTACCGCCGCGAGCAGGTCGGCCGCCGTGCCGCTCAGCTTGGCCCCCGCGTCCACCGGCGCCGCCTTCTCGGCCTTGCGCTGCTCGATCCGGGCCCGCAGCTCCCGCTGCGCGGCCAGCTCCGCCTGCGCCTCGGACACCTCAACGGCCTTCGCCTCCCCGTCGGCGGCCGCCGTCTCCCCGCCGGTGGCCTCGGCGGCCTCGGTCGCCTCCTCGGCGGGCTCCGGGGCGCGCTCGGTCGCGGCCTCGCCGGTCTCGCCCGGCTCGGGCTCGGTGGCCTCGGGCGGGGTCTCCCGCGAAGGCTCGGTCACAAGGTGCTCCAGTCCTGGTCCGGATAGCGGTGCACGGGCGCCGACACATCGTCGAGCGCCCGGCAGATCTCGTCAGGAAGACTAAGGCTCTCCACTGACAGAGCCCCGCTGAGCTGCTGCGCGTTGCGCGCACCGACGATCGGGGCGGTCACTCCGGGCCGGTCGCGGACCCAGGCGAGCGCCACGTGGAGCGGCGTCGTCGCCAGGCCGTCCGCCGCCGTGGCGACCGCGTCCACGATCCGGCTCGCGGCCTCGTCGAGATACGGCTCCACGAACGGGGCCATCGTCTCCGAGCCGCCCCGGGAGTCGGTCGGCGTGCCGGTGCGGTACTTCCCCGTCAGCACCCCGCGGCCCAGCGGCGAGGACGGCAGCAGACCTATGCCCAGGTCCACCGCCGCGGGCAGCACCTCCCGCTCGACGCCCCGCTGGAGCAGCGAGTACTCCATCTGCGTCGCCGCGAGCCGGGTCCGCCCCGCGCCCGTCGCCCCGAGCTGCCAGGTGCCCGCCTTCGCCAGCTGCCAGCCGCAGAAGTTCGACACCCCCACGTACCGGGCGCGGCCGCTGCTGACGGCGATGTCCAGCGCCTGCAGGGACTCCTCCAGCGGGGTGTGCGGATCGAAGGCGTGCAGCTGCCACAGGTCCACGTGGTCCGTGCCGAGCCGGGCCAGGGACGCGTCGAGCGCGGCCAGCAGATGTCCGCGCGAACCGTCCACGCGCCGGTCCGGGTCGGGCACGCTGCCGGCCTTGGTGGAGATGACCAGATCCCGCCGCGGCACCAGGCGCTCCATGAGCTGGCCCAGCACGTACTCGGCCTCGCCGCCGCCGTACACGTCCGCCGTGTCGACGAGCGTGCCGCCCGCGTCCCAGAACGCCTTCAACTGGTCGGCGGCGTCGTGCTCGTCGGTGTCCCGGCCCCATGTGAGGGTGCCGAGCCCGAGCCGGGACACGCGCAGGCCGGTACGTCCGAGATGCCTCTGCTCCATGGGCGCGAGATTACTGGCCAAGACCCCACGCGGAGAGAGCCTGTGGACAACCTCCCCCTGACGGATCGCTCACCCGCGCGCTAGAGTCCGCCGCAAGGGACGTTACTGATCGGTAAAGAGGGTGTGGTCATGAGGCTCGGCATCAACCTCGGTTACTGGGGCGCCGGAATGGACGGCGACAACCTCGCCGTCGCCCAGGAGGCGGACCGCCTCGGCTACGACGTCTGCTGGGCCGCCGAGGCCTACGGCTCCGACGCGCCCACCGTGCTCTCGTGGGTGGCCGCCAAGACCGAGCGGATCGACGTCGGTTCCGCGATCATGCAGATCCCGGCGCGCCAGCCCGCGATGACGGCGATGACGGCCGCCACCCTCGACTCGCTCTCCGGCGGCCGGTTCCGTCTCGGCCTCGGCGTGTCAGGCCCGCAGGTCTCCGAGGGCTGGTACGGCGTCAAGTTCGACAAGCCGCTGGCCCGCACCCGCGAGTACGTCGAGATCGTCCGCAAGGCCATGTCGCGCGAGCGGCTCACGTACGAGGGGCAGCACTGGACGCTCCCGCTGCCGGACGGCCCGGGCAAGCCCATCAAGCTCACCGTCCACCCGCAGCGCGAGCACATCCCGCTCTACATCGCCGCGATCGGCCCGAAGAACCTGGAGCAGACCGGCGAGATCGCCGACGGCGCGCTGCTGATCTTCCCCTCCGCCGAGCACCTGGAGGAGACCGCTCTCCGTCCGCTGCGCGCGGGACGTGAGAAGGCCGGGCTGACGATGGAGGGCTTCGACGTCCACCCCACCGTGCCGATCGCCCTCGGCGACGACATCGACGCCCTGGCCGACATCTTCCGCCCGTACACCGCCCTGTACGTCGGCGGTATGGGCAGCCCCAAGCAGAACTTCTACAACCAGCTGGCCCAGCGTATGGGCTACGAGAAGCAGGCCGCCGAGATCCAGGAGAAGTACCTCGCCGGCGACAAGGCGGGCGCCGCGGCCGCCGTACCGCGCCAGCTGATCGACCAGACCACCCTGCTCGGCTCGATCGAGCGGATCGCCGACCGGATGAAGGCCTACGCGGAGGCCGGCGTGACCACCCTGAGCCTCAACCCGGCCGGCTTCACCCTCGACGAGCGGCTGGCGGCGCTGCGGGCGGGCACCGAGGCCCTGGAGCACGCGGGCCTCGCCTAGCAGAAGCCGACGGAAAGTCTGCGGCCGTGGTGGGGGCTCGGGGGGTCTTCCCCGCCACGGCCGTCATGCAGCACAACGCGTCACACAGGCGCGCGGTTACGAGCGGAGCGCTCCTTCTTTCAGCCGAATGGCCCGCCCCTCCTGTTGCCCACCCGTCCACACCGCACTTGACTCGTTCTTTGCGGCGTGCGGTGTGCGGACGCTCGCATGGAGGTGGCAGCAATGCTCACGGCCAAGAGCCTGTTCCAGGAAATCATCGACAACGACGAGTCCTTCCAGCTCTTCTGCTCCATCGCCGCCAGCGGCGAGACCCAGGGAGGCTGGGAGAACGCCCGCATCGCGGCCCTTGTCGCCCCCGGCATGCGGGAGCTGGCTCCCAAGATCACCCGGCACGGAGCCGACGAGGACAAGCACGGCCGGATCTTCCAGGCGCTGTTGAAGAAGCGCGGCCTCGAACCCGTACCGGTGCCGCCCGAGACCGACTACACGATGCTCCTCGAACGCAACGGCATCGGCCTCGCCCACGACAAGCTCCGCCGTGACGAGCCGCTGACCGAGGAGGACATCATCGTCTACCTCGCGCACAGCCGGGTCACCGAGCAGCGGGCGGCCGACCAGATGGACATGCTGGTCACGTACTTCGGCGACCATCCCGAGCTCGGCAAGGCCATCCACATGATCGACAACGACGAGGCCAACCACCTCGCGTACTGCCACGAGGAGCTGCTGCGCCTCGCGCAGGCGGGGCACGGGCGGCTCATCCAGAACACCCTGCGCGCGTCCGCGCTCGCCGAGATCAAGGTCTACCGCGACGTCAGCCTCGCCGTGATGAGCCACATGGGCCGCATCCTGAAGTGGCCGAAGGCCAAGGCCGGCGCGCTCGCCGTCGGGATCCACGGGATGTACGCGTACGAACGCTTCGCCGGCTGGCACAAGATGGTCGGCCTCACGATGCCCGAGCGCCGTGACGCGCTGGGCGGGCCCGCGACCCCGGCCCCCGCGTTCTGAACCGCCCGGCCCGTGGCGCGGCCTCCTGGCGCCGGGGCTACAGCCAGCCCCGGCGCTTGAACAGCCGGTACAGACCCACCTCGATGCCGACCATCAGCAGGATCAAGGCCGGATACGACCAGGTCCACGTCAGCTCCGGCATGTGGTCGAAGTTCATGCCGTAGATCCCCGCGACCATCGTGGGGACCGCGGCCATGGCGGCCCACGCCGAGATCTTCCGCATGTCGTCGTTCTGCCGCACACCCATCTGCGCGAGGTGGGCCGCCAGGACGTCGGACAGCAGCCGGTCGAGGCCCTCCACCTGCTCGTTGGCGCGGATCAGATGATCGCTCACGTCACGGAAGAAGGGCCGCGCGCTCTCGTGCACGAACGGCACGTCTCCGGCCGCCAGCCGTGCCATCGGTCCCGCGAGCGGCCCGCCGGCCCGCCGGAACTCCAGGACCTGCCGCTTGGCCGTGTAGATCCGCTCCGCCGTGTTCGACGCGTGGGCGCCCACCGGGGCGAACACGTCCGCCTCCAGCTGCTCCAGGTCGATCTGGAGTTCACCGGCCACGTCGATGTAGTGGTCCACCACCTCGTCGCTGACCGCGTACAGCACCGCGGTCGGGCCCTGCCTCAGGACGTGCGGCTCGGCCTCCAGACGTCTCCGTACGGCCGCCAGCGGCGCCCCCTGTCCGTGCCGGACCGTCACCACGAAGGAGTCGCCGACGAACAGCATCAGCTCGTCCGTGGAGACCCGGTCGCTCTCCGGTTCGTACACCACCGGCTTGAGGACGACGAACAGCGAGTCGTCGTAGATCTCCAGCTTGGGGCGCTGATGGGCCTTCAGGGCGTCCTCGACGGCGAGCGGATGCAGCGCGAACTCGGCCGAGACGTGGTCGAACTCGGCCGCCGTCGGTTCGTGCAGCCCGATCCAGAGAAACGCGTCCCCGGACGCCCGCGCCTCTGCCAGGGCGTCGGACAGATCGGCGGGCCCCGCCGTGCGGCGCCCGTCCCGGTAGATGGCAGAGTCCACAATCATCCGCCGTATTCTCCTTCGCCCCGCGGGATCGCGCATCCGCAGAGGCCCACACGCGCGTGCGGGGCACTCCTCCCCACGCGCGCGTGGGTACGCCTACCCTTGCCGCCATGGCCACGCTGATTCTCGTCCGGCACGGACGCTCCACCGCCAACACCTCGGGTGTCCTCGCCGGGCGGCTGCCCGGGGTCGCCCTCGACGAGCGCGGGCTCGCGCAGGCCGCCGCGCTGCCCGGGCGACTGGCCGGAGTGCCGCTCGCCGCCGTCGTCACCAGTCCGCTCCAGCGCTGCCGCGAGACCCTGAGGCCCCTCCTCGACGCACGGCCCGGACTGCCGCTCCACACCGAGGAGCGGATCAGCGAGTGCGACTACGGCGACTGGTCCGGCCGCAAGCTCGCCGAACTGGCCGACGAGCCCCTCATGCAGGTCGTCCAGGCCCACGCCTCCGCCGCCGCCTTCCCCGGCGGCGAGTCGATGCGCGCCATGCAGGCACGGGCCGTCGACGCCGTACGGGACTGGAACGCGCGCGTGGAGGCCGAGCACGGCGAGGACGCCGTCTATGCCATGTGCTCCCACGGCGACATCATCAAGTCGATCGTCGCCGACGCCCTGGGCATGCATCTCGACCTCTTCCAGCGCATCCATGTCGACCCCTGTTCCCTCACCGTCATCCGCTACACCCGGATGCGTCCCTTCCTCGTACGCCTCGGCGACACCGGCGACTTCGCCGCTCTCGCCCCCAAGGAGGCCACGGATCCGAACGGGGCGGCCGAGGTCGGGGGCGGTGCGGGCGCACCGTGATCCATCCGCGCAGTAGGGTGGACGGGCCGCTGTAGCGCGGGCCTCCATCACTGCCGAGACCCAAGGGAGTCAGGGACGTGTCCCGTCAGGTGTTCCTCTACGACCCACCGGACCGTTTCGTGGCCGGCACGGTCGGGCTGCCTGGCCGCCGTACGTTCTTCCTGCAGGCGTCCGCGGCCGGCCGGGTCACCAGCGTGGCCCTGGAGAAGACCCAGGTCGCCGCGCTCGCCGAACGCATCGACGAACTCCTGGACGAGGTCGTCCGCCGCACCGGCGGCAACGCCCCCGTCCCGGCCGTCGCCCCCGCCGACGTGGCCGACACCGCGCCGCTGGACGTCCCCGTGGAGGAGGAGTTCCGGGTCGGCACCATGGCGCTCGCCTGGGACGGCGAGGAGCAGCGCATGATCGTCGAGGCGCAGGCGCTCGTCGAGCTCGACGCCGAGTCCGAGGAGGACCTCGCCGCCGCCGAGGAGCGGCTGCTCCAGGACGAGGAGAACGGGCCGCCGATGCTGCGCGTCCGCCTCACCGGAGCGCAGGCCAGGGCCTTCGCCAAGCGCGCTCTCGACGTCGTCAACGCCGGTCGCCCGCCGTGCCCGCTGTGCAGCCTGCCGCTCGACCCCGAGGGCCATGTGTGCCCCCGCCAGAACGGATACCGGCGCGGAGCATGAGCGGTTCCGACAACCGGGCGGTCGTCGACCTGCTCGCCAAGGGCGAGCTGACCGTGCGCGGTCAGGTGCGCGAGGCGTCCAACGCGGTGCTCGTCTGCTCCGTCTCCCTCGACGGCGTCGAGGCCGACTGCGTCTACAAGCCCGTCGCCGGCGAGCGGCCCCTCTGGGACTTCCCCGACGGGACCCTCGCCCAGCGGGAGGTCGCGGCCTACGAGCTTTCCGAGGCCACCGGCTGGGGGCTCGTCCCGCCCACCGTGCTTCGGGACGGCCCGTACGGCGAGGGCATGGTCCAGCTGTGGATCGACGCCGACCCCGGGGCGAGCCTGCTCGCCCTCACCGAGGACGAGGAGGCGGGGGAGGGCTGGAAGGCCGTCGGGCCCGCCCAGGTGGGCGAGGACCGCAGCGCCCTCCTCGTCCACGCCGACCGCCCCGAACTGCGCCGGCTCGCCGTCCTGGACGCCGTCATCAACAACGGCGACCGCAAGGGCGGGCACCTGCTGCCCGCCCCGGACGGACGTCTCTACGGCATCGACCACGGGGTGACCTTCCACGTGGACGACAAGCTGCGCACCCTGCTGTGGGGCTGGGCCGGTGAGGAGCTGCCCGCCGAGGCCTCCGACGTCCTGGACCGGCTCGACGCCTTCCTGGCCCCCGGCACCCCGCTCAGCACCCGACTGGCCGAGCTGCTCACCCCCGCCGAGGTGGACGCCCTGCGCGGACGTGTCACCGCCCTGCGCACCACCGGCCGCCACCCGGAGCCCTCCGGGCAGTGGCCGGCGATCCCCTGGCCGCCGGTCTGACCCCAGGCGACCCGCTTTGGCTGCCCGGTCCGCGTTCGGACCGATCGAATCCGGCCAACCGCGAGCCGGGGGCCGTACCCCCCAGGGGGTATGCACGAACGGCCGCGAGCTGCAAGAGCGCCTCGTCGGCCAAGATCCCGCATCCGGTTCGTATCCGGAACGAGTGTCCGGTTACGCTCAGGTCATGCATGCCTGGCCCGCTTCTGAGGTCCCCGCCCTGCCCGGCAAGGGCCGCGACCTCCGGATCCACGACACCGCGACCGGCGGACGAGTGACCCTCGCCCCCGGCCCCGTCGCCCGTATCTACGTCTGCGGCATCACGCCGTACGACGCGACCCACATGGGTCACGCGGCGACCTACAACGCGTTCGACCTCGTTCAGCGCGTGTGGCTCGACACCAAGCGGCAGGTCCACTACGTCCAGAACGTCACCGACGTCGACGATCCGCTCCTGGAGCGGGCGATCCGTGACGGCGTCGACTGGGTCGGCCTCGCCGAGCGCGAGACCGCCCTCTTCCGCGAGGACATGACCGCCCTGCGGATGCTGCCGCCGCAGCACTACATCGGCGCGGTCGAGGCCATACCGGGCATCGTGCCGCTCGTCGAGCGGCTGCGGGACTCCGGCGCGGCCTACGAACTCGACGGGGACATCTACTTCTCCGTCGAGGCCGACCCGCACTTCGGTCAGGTGTCGAACTACGACACCGAGCTGATGCGCCACCTCTCCGCCGAGCGCGGTGGCGACCCGGACCGCCCGGGCAAGAAGAACCCGCTCGACCCGATGCTGTGGATGGCCGCCCGTGAGGGCGAGCCGAGCTGGGAGGGCGGCAGCCTCGGCCCCGGACGCCCCGGCTGGCACATCGAGTGCGTCGCCATCGCCCTCGACCACCTGGGCATGGGCTTCGACGTCCAGGGCGGCGGCTCCGACCTGATCTTCCCGCACCACGAGATGGGCGCCTCCCACGCCCAGACGCTGACCGGCGAGTTCCCCATGGCCAAGGCGTACGTGCACGCCGGCCTGGTCGCCCTGGACGGCGAGAAGATGTCCAAGTCCAAGGGCAACCTGGTCTTCGTCTCGGCGCTCCGCCGCCAGGGCGTCGACCCGGCCGCCATCCGCCTCTCGCTCCTCTCGCACCACTACCGCGCCGACTGGGAGTGGACCGACCAGGTCCTCCAGGACGCCGTGGAGCGTCTGGACCGGTGGCGCGCCGCCGTCTCCCGCCCCGACGGCCCCTCCGCCGACGCGCTCGTCGAGGAGGTCCGCGCGGCGCTCGCCGACGACCTCGACGCGCCGGCCGCGCTCGCCGCGGTCGACCGGTGGGCCGAGCGGCAGCACGCCGAGGGCGGTACGGACGAGTCCGCGCCCGGTCTCGTCTCCCGTGCCGTGGACGCCCTGCTCGGAGTGGCCCTCTAGCCCCACCCGTACAACTTCCGTGCGGACAACCGCCCTTGGGCTTCTCACGAAGTCCGAGGGCGGTTCCGTTTTGTCCTGGCACCGGTGCTTGTTCCTGCGCTAAACAGCGTCCATGCAATCAACATTGCGCATGAAGGCTGCATTCGCCGGCGCCATGCTCGGGCTCCTCGCGGTGTTCGCGGGGCCTGGCAGCGCCCAGTCCGCCGAGCCCTCACCGACCACCGTCGGGGATGTCACCGGCTTCGAGGCCGACGGGGCCGTGTACCGGCTGACCGCCGGCACCGCCCAGGCCCGCGTCAGCTTCGTCACCGACGAGACCTTCCGTATCGAACTCGCCCCCGACGGACGGTTCACCGACCCCACCGGACAGGACATCGTCCGCCCGCAGGGCACCCCGCCCCCGACCCGCTGGCACGACCGCGGTGACCGCTACGAACTCACCACCGCGAAGGTGACCCTGCGCGCCTACAAGGCGCCGCTCCGCTTCGCCGCCCTGCGCGCCGACGGCACCCCGCTCTGGTCCGAGACCACCGGTCTCAGCTGGAGCAAGGACCGCACCACCCAGACGCTGGCGCGCGGCGCCGACGAGCAGTTCTACGGCGCCGGCATGCAGAACGGACGCGGCAACACCTCGCACCGGGGCAAGACCGTCGAGGTCGGCGTCGACTACAACTGGAACGACGGCGGGCACCCCAACTCCGTGCCGTTCTACCTCTCCTCGGCCGGATACGGCGTCTACCGCAACACCTACGCCCCGAACACCTACGCCTTCGGCGAGCCCGTCACCACCAGCGCCCACGAACAGCGCTTCGACGCCTACTACTTCACCGGCTCCGGCTCCGACGCGCTCAAGGACGTCATCGGCCAGTACACGAACCTGACCGGCAAACCGTTCCTGCCGCCCCTCTACGGCCTGGAGATCGGCGACGCCGACTGCTACCTCCACAACGCCAACCGGGGCGAGCGCCACACCCTGGACTCCCTCAAGGTCGCCGACGGCTACGTCCAGAACGACATGCCCAACGGCTGGATGCTCGTCAACGACGGCTACGGCTGCGGCTACGAGAACCTCGCCGAGACGGCGCAGGGACTCCAGCAGCGCGGCATGCAGCTCGGCCTGTGGACCGAGGACGGCCTCGACAAGCTCGCCGATCAGGTCAAGGCCGGCCAGCGGGTCGCCAAGCTCGACGTGGCCTGGGTCGGCGCGGGCTACAAGTTCGCCCTCGACGGGTGCAAGGACGCCTACTCCGGCATCGAGGCGCACAGCGACGCCCGCGGCTTCACCTGGGCCCCCGAGAGCTGGTCCGGCGCGCAGGCCTGCGGCGTCCAGTGGTCCGGCGACCAGGCGGGCACCTGGGAGTACATCCGCTGGCAGATCCCCACGTACGCGGGCGCATCGATGTCCGGACTCGCCTACACCACCGGCGATGTCGACGGCATCTTCGGCGGCAGCGCCAAGACGTACACCCGTGACCTGCAGTGGAAGATGTTCCTGCCCGTCACCATGACGATGGACGGCTGGGCCGCCAACGACAAGCAGCCCTTCCGCCACGGCGAGCCGTACACCTCGATCAACCGCGACTACCTGAAGCTCCACGAGGCACTGCTGCCCTACATCTACTCGCACGCCCACCGCGCCACCACGACCGGAGTCGGCCTCGCCCGGCCACTGGTCCTGGAGTACCCGGACGACCCGAAGGCCGCGAGCGAGTCGGCCAAGTACGAGTTCCTCAGCGGCGAGGACTTCCTCGTCGCCCCCGTCTACCAGGACGCCGTCGAACGCGACGGGATCTACCTCCCCAAGGGCACCTGGATCGACTACTGGAGCGGTCGCACCTACGAAGGTCCGGTCACCGTCGACGACTACAGCGCCCCGCTCGACACCCTGCCGCTCTTCGTCCGGGCCGGCGCCACCGTCCCCATGTGGCCCGGCGGCATCCGGTCGTACACCGACCGCACCCCGGACTCGCCGCTCGCCTGGGACATCTACCCGCAGGGCAGCTCGTCCTTCGAGCTGTACGAGGACGACGGCGTCACCCGCGCCCACCGCACCGGCCAGTACGCCACCCAGACCGCCGAGGTCCACGCGCCGCGGCGCGGGGCGGGCGACGTGACGGTGCGGATCGGCGCGAGCAAGGGCTCCTTCGCGGGCAAGTCCACCGCCAGGCCGTACCAGTTCACCGCCCACACCGGCGACGCCCCGAGCCAGGTCGCCCTCGGCGGGCGGGCGCTGCCCCGTCTCGCCTCCAAGGCCGCCTACGAGGCCGCCGCGCAGGGCTGGTGGTACGACCGGGACGACCGCGGGGGAGTGGTGAAGGTCAAGACCGCCGCCCAGCGCACCGACCGTGCCTTCACCCTCGAACTGGAGGACACCAGCGCCGTCGGCGGAGCCGTCCCGGGCGCCGCCGCCACGGCCGCCGTCCCGGCCGGACAGGAGCTGGGCGCGGGCGTGCCCGGCACCGTCGCCGTCGACGTGACGGCGGGCACCAGGGACGCCACCGGCGTCGAGGTGTCGCTCACCGCACCCGCCGGCTGGCAGGTCACCCCGGCCGCGCCGATCGGGCGGATCCCGGCCGGCACCACGCGGCGGGTCGAGGTCTCCGTCACCCCGGCCAAGGACGCCGAGCCGGGCGAGGCCAGGCTCACCGCGACCGTCCGCCACCGCGCCGCGCACCAGGACCGTACCGCCGTCCAGCGCTTCGCCGTCGGGGTGATGCCCGAGCCGCCGTCCACGGACGTCTGGGCGAGCGACCTCACCTGGCTGACGTCCACCAACGGCTGGGGGCCGCCCGAACGCGACCGGTCCAACGGCGAGTCGGGCGCGAACGACGGCCGGACGCTGACCCTGGCCGGCACCACGTACGAGAAGGGCATCGGCGCCCACGCCGACTCCGACATCGAGCTCTACCTCGGCGGCCGCTGCACCGCGTTCACGGCCGACGTCGGTATCGACGACGAGATCAACGGCTATGGGGAGGTGGCGTTCTCCGTCGAGGCCGACGGCAAGGTCCTGTGGACCTCACCGAAGCTGACGGGCGCCTCGGCGACGCTCCCCGTCCAGGTGGACGTCGGCGGCGCCCGCCACGTCCGGCTGCGGATCACCGACACCAACGGCTCCAAGAGCGGCGACCACGGGGACTGGGCGGCAGCCCGCTTCACCTGCGCCTGACCGGCTGCCGGAGCAGACGGAAGGGGGCCGCACCGATCCCGGTGCGGCCCCCTTCTCCGTACGGCTCACTTCTCGGCGTCGCCACCCGCCTCGGCGTCGCCGCCCGCCGAACCGTCGTCGTCGCCCTGCGATGCCTCGGGCGTCTCGGGCGCTTCCGGAGTCTCCGGAGCGTCCGCGGCCTCCGGTGCTGACTCCGGGCCCGGTTGCTCCGGCTTCGGCGGCCGGGTCCGGCCCCCGCCGGTCTCCCGCAGGTACGAGGTGTCACCGCCCTCCGTGGCGATCCCGGGTCCCTGAGCGGGCCCGGGGCCGCCGTCGCGCCGCCGCAGATAGCGCTCGAACTCCCGGGCGATGGCCTCGCCCGAGGCCTCCGGCAGCTCCGCCGTGTCCCGCGCCTCCTCCAGCGTCTGGACGTACTCCGCCACCTCGCTGTCCTCGGAGGCCAGTTGGTCCACACCCAGCTGCCAGGCCCGCGCGTCCTCGGGCAGTTCGCCCAGCGGGATGCGCAGGTCGATCAGATCCTCCAGGCGGTTCAGGAGCGCCAGGGTCGCCTTGGGGTTCGGCGGCTGCGAGACGTAGTGCGGCACGGCGGCCCAGAGGCTGACGGCGGGGACGCCCGCGTGCGTGCAGGCCTCCTGGAGGATGCCGACGATGCCCGTGGGGCCTTCGTAGCGGGTCTCCTCCAGGTCCATCGTCCGCGCCAGGTCGGGGTCGGAGGTGACCCCGCTGACCGGGACCGGCCGGGTGTGCGGGGTGTCGCCGAGCAGCGCGCCCAGGATCACCACCATCTCCACGCCCAGCTCATGGGCGAAGCCCAGGATCTCGTTGCAGAACGAGCGCCAGCGCATCGACGGCTCGATCCCGCGCACCAGCACCAGGTCGCGCGGCTTCTCGCCGCCGACCCGGACCACGGAGAGCCTGGTCGTCGGCCAGGTGATCTTCCGGACCCCGTTGTCCAGCCACACCGTGGGCCGGTTGACCTGGAAGTCGTAGTAGTCCTCGGCGTCGAGCGCCGCGAACACCTCGCCCTTCCATTCCCGGTCCAGATGGGCGACCGCGGTGGAGGCGGCGTCGCCGGCGTCGTTCCAGCCCTCGAACGCAGCCACCATGACCGGGTCGATCAGCTCGGGAACCCCCTCGAGCTCGATCACCCAGTGCCTCCTTTTCGACGTTCCTGTCGTACCTGTCGCACGGACCAACCTTACGGCTTTCCAGGGACCCGTCAGCAGCCCTCGTGCACCACCGAGCGCCATGCGCGGCCTTGATCGACTACCCAGGAACGGCCCTCGGCACACGGGCATCGGGCAGACGCGTAAGGGGCGGCCTCCCAGGGAGACCGCCCCTTACCTCACACCATCAGCACGTCACCGGCGCAGCATGTCGTCGACCTTGCCGCGGACCTCGTCCGTGGCCAGGCCCCGTATCGTCAGCGTCGTACGGCGGCGCAGCACGTCGTCCGCCGTCTCGGCCCACTCGTGGTCGCGGGCGTAGGCGACCTGCGCCCAGATCTCCGGGGCGTCCGGGTGGACGCGCTCGGCGAGCGCCGGGTTCTCGTTCGCCATCCGCGCGATGTCGAAGGCGAGTGAACCGTAGTGCGTCGCCAGGTGCTTGGCCGTGTCGGCGGCCATCCGCGGGCCGGGCGCCGGTCCGTCGACGAGCAGCCGGTGCGCGACCGCGTTCGGGTTGGCGATGCCGGGCAGCGGGAGCCGCTTCGGCAGCGTCGAGACGGACTCGTAGTCCTCGCCCAGCGGGTGGCCCGGCAGGGACTCCAGCTTCTTCATGACCGTACGGCCGATGTGACGGAACGTCGTCCACTTGCCGCCGGCCACCGACAGCATGCCGCCGCGGCCCTCGGTGACGACCGTCTCGCGCTTGGCCTTGGAGGTGTCGCCGGGGCCACCCGGCAGCACCCGCAGACCGGCGAAGGCGTACGTGATCAGGTCGCGCGAGAGCTGCTGGTCGCGGATGGAGAACGCGGCCTCGTCGAGGATCTGCGCGGTGTCCTTCTCGGTCACCTCGACCTGGCCGGGATCGCCCTCGTACTCCTCGTCGGTCGTGCCGAGCAGCAGCATGTCCTCCCAGGGGAGGGCGAAGGTGATGCGGTACTTGTCGATCGGGGTCGCGAGCGCGGCCTTCCACGGCGAGGTCCGCTTCAGCACCAGGTGCGCGCCCTTGGAGAGCCGGATGGAGGGCGCCGCGTTCGGGTCCTCCATCTTCCGCAGGTGGTCGACCCACGGGCCGGTCGCGTTCAGCACCAGTCGGGCGGTGACGCCGAACTCCTCACCGCTCGTACGGTCCTTCAGCTCCGCGCCCGTGACCCGGCCGCGGGTGAAGCGAAGGCCGGTGACCTCGGCGTGGTTGAGGACGACGGCGCCGGCGTCGACCGCGGCGCGTACCGTCATCAGCGCCATGCGGGCGTCGTTCATCTGGTCGTCGCCGTACACGGCCACGGCCTTCAGGTTGTCCGTCCGCAGCTCCGGCACGTCCTGCGCGGCCTTGGCCGGGCTGAGCAGGTGGCCGACGCCGTCACCGAAGGCGGACAGCGCGGAGTACGCGAAGACACCGGCGCCGAGCTTGGCCGCGCCGTGCGGGCCGCCCTTGTAGACGGGCAGGTAGAAGGTGAGCGGGTTGGCGAGGTGCGGTGCCACCTGGCGGGAGACCGCACGCCGCTCGAAGTGGTTCTCCGCCACCAGCTTCACCGCGCCGGTCTGCAGGTAGCGCAGGCCGCCGTGGAGCAGCTTGGAGGAGGCGGAGGAGGTGGCGCCGGCGAAGTCGCCGGCGTCCACCAGGGCCACCCGCAGGCCCGACTGCGCGGCGTGCCAGGCGGTGGAGATGCCCAGGATGCCGCCGCCGATCACCAGGAGGTCGTACGTCGCCTTGGAAAGCTGTTCCCGGGTCTCGGCGCGGCTCGGCAGGGAACCGGCGGCCGGTCGCGTCCCCAGGGCAGGGACGCTCTGCAGGGTGGTCATGTCGATCTACTCCTCGTCCTCGATCCAGCCCATGGTCCGCTCGACGGCCTTGAGCCAGCTCTTGTACTCGCTCTCACGCTTCTCGGCGTCCATGCGAGGGGTCCATTCCGCCGCGCGGCGCCAGTTGGCGCGCAGGGCGTCGGTGTCGGGCCAGAAGCCGACGGCCAGGCCGGCGGCGTAGGCGGCACCGAGGCAGGTGGTCTCGGCGACCATCGGGCGCACGACCGGCGCGTCGAGGAAGTCCGAGAGGGTCTGCATCAGCAGGTTGTTGGAGGTCATGCCGCCGTCGACCTTGAGCGCGGTCAGCTCGACGCCGGAGTCCTTCGTCATGGCGTCGGTGATCTCGCGGGTCTGCCAGGCGGTGGCCTCCAGGACGGCGCGGGCGATGTGCGCCTTGGTGACGTACCGGGTGAGGCCGGCGATCACACCGCGGGCGTCGGAGCGCCAGTACGGGGCGAACAGACCGGAGAAGGCCGGCACGAAGTAGGTGCCGCCGTTGTCCTCGACCGAGGACGCGAGGGTCTCGATCTCGGCGGCGGACTTGATCAGGCCCATCTGGTCGCGCATCCACTGCACCAGCGAACCGGTGACGGCGATCGAGCCCTCCAGGGCGTAGACCGGCTTCGAGTCGCCGATCTGGTAGCCGACGGTCGTCAGCAGCCCGCTGTAGGAGTTGATGATCTTGTCGCCGGTGTTCATCAGCATGAACGTTCCGGTGCCGTACGTGGACTTGGCCTCGCCCTCGGCGAAGCAGGTCTGGCCGAACAGGGCGGCCTGCTGGTCGCCGAGCGCGGAGGCGACCGGGACGCCGTTCAGGACGCCGCCCTTGACGGTGCCGTACACCTCGGCGGAGGAGCGGATCTCCGGCAGCACGGCGGCCGGGATCTCCATGGACTGCAGGATCTTCTCGTCCCAGCCCATGGTGTGCAGGTTCATCAGCATGGTGCGCGAGGCGTTGGTGACGTCGGTGACGTGGTGGCCGCCCTCGACACCGCCGGTGAGGTTCCAGATGAGCCAGGAGTCCATCGTGCCGAAGAGGATGTCGCCGCGCTCGGCGCGCTCGCGCAGGCCCTCGACGTTGTCGAGCAGCCAGCGGACCTTCGGGCCGGAGAAGTACGAGGCGAGGGGGAGGCCGGTCTCGCGGCGGAAGCGGTCCTGGCCGACGTTGCGGCCGAGCTCCTTGCAGAGGGCGTCGGTGCGGGTGTCCTGCCAGACGAGGGCGTTGTGGACGGGCTCACCGGTGTTCTTGTCCCACAGCAGCGTGGTCTCGCGCTGGTTGGTGATGCCGACGGCCTTGACGTCGGCGGAGGTGATACCGGCCTTGGAGATCGCGGCGGCGACCACTTCCTGGACGTTGGTCCAGATCTCGGCGGCGTCGTGCTCGACCCAGCCCGGCTTCGGGAAGATCTGCTCGTGCTCCTTCTGGTCGACGGAGACGATCCGGCCGTCCGTGTCGAAGACGATGCAGCGGGAGGAGGTGGTGCCCTGGTCGATGGCGGCGATGAACGGGCCGGCGGTGTGTGCGTCGGTCACGATGTGCTCCAAGGGAAGTCTGGAAGAAGGACGGCTCAGGCGAACGCGATGTTGTAGATACCCGCGGCGATGGCGCCGCCCACCAGGGGGCCGACGACCGGGATCCAGGCGTAGCTCCAGTCGGAGCCGCCCTTGTTCGGCAGCGGGAGCAGGGCGTGCACGATGCGCGGACCGAGGTCACGGGCCGGGTTGATGGCGTAGCCGGTCGGGCCACCGAGCGAGAGGCCGATGGAGACCACGACGAACGCGGTGATCAGGGCGCCGATGACGCCGAGACCCTTGCCGCTGTCGTTGAGGCCCTGCGTGAGCACCGCCAGGACCAGCACGACCGTGCCGATGATCTCCGTGGCCAGGTTCTGCCAGACCACCCGGACCTCGGGTCCGGTGGAGAAGACGCCGAGCACCGGACCGGCGTTCGGGGCGGCCTTCTGGTCGACCATGCCCTCCTCGTGCGGAGGCGCGGAGATGATCTCCGGGTCCGTGAGGTGAGCCTGGAACTGTCCGTAGTACGCGACCCAGACCAGGAAGGCGCCGAGCATGGCGCCGAGCAGCTGGCCGGCGAAGTAGACCGGAACGTTGCTCCAGTCCCCGTCCTTGATCGCGATGCCCACCGTGACGGCGGGGTTCAGGTGGGCGCCCGAGAGGGTACCCGTCATGTACACGGCAGTCATGACCGCGAAGCCCCACCCGAAGGTGATGGCGAGCCACCCGGCGTTCTGAGCCTTCGAGCGCTTGAGCACCACGGCGGCGACAACGCCACCGCCGAGCAGAATGAGTACGGCGGTACCAATGATCTCGCCGATGAAGATGTCGGAGCTGGACACCCGCGACTCCTTTGTCCTTCGTCCAGGGGAAGGCGAACCCCGGGTCCCTCCGGTGGTCCGCGCCCTCCTATGAGGGCGTTGCCGGCCCTTGGCACTGCCACACTCTAGCGCGTATTGCCGGTAGGTGTTCGACAATGCCGACCGATGCACGGAAGTTTTGCCCTCCGGTTAACAGCGCGTCAAGGGCTGCGGTAACGAAAAACCCGCCGATAACGGGATCGTTACCGACGGGTCGTGAGAGCGGCGAAGCGCAGCTGGCGCGGGGGTCAGAAGCGCCCGGCGCCCAGGTCGCGGGAGACGGCGCGGGCGCAGTCCCGGACCGCCGCCACCAGCCCCGGGCGCAGCTCGCCACCGTCGCAGACCCGCTCCACCGCGCCCGTGATGGCCACCGCGCCCACGGGCATCCGGCGCCGGTCGTGGATCGGCGCCGCCACCGAGGCCACGCCCTCCCAGGTCTCCTCCACGTCCGCCGCCCAGCCCCGGGCCCGCGTCATGTCGAGGAGCGCCTCGAACTCCGTCAGATCGGTGACCGTACGGGGGGTGAAGCCCTCGCGCGGCACCTCCAGGACCTCGCTGTGCGCCACCGGGTCGTACGCCGACAGCACCTTGCCCAGGGCCGTGGAGTGCAGCGGCTGCATGGCGCCCACCTCCAGGACCTGCCGGCTGTCGTCCGGCCGGAAGACGTGGTGCACGATCAGCACGCCCTGCTGGTGCAGCACCCCCAGGTGGACGCTCTCGCCGCTGGAGCGCGCCAGGTCGTCCGTCCAGACCAGCGCCCGCGCGCGCAGCTCGTGCACGTCCAGATAGCTGTTGCCCAGGCGCAGCAGCTCCGCGCCCAGCTGGTAGCGGCCCGAGGCCGCCTCCTGCTCCACGAACCCCTCGGCCTGCAAGGTGCGCAGGATGCCGTGGGCCGTGCCCTTGGCCAGACCCAGGGACGAGGCGATGTCGGAGAGGCCGAGCCGGCGCTCGCCGCCCGCGAGCAGTCGCAGCATCGCCGCCGCTCGTTCAAGCGACTGGATGTTCTTCGCCATCGCCCGGCCCCTTCTCCCTGTCCCTGAGCCCACGACCCTGGTTCTCCCGTGGATCCTGAGGACAGGATCGCTTGGATCATGGTGTTCGACAATGCTGAACACTATCGGTCGATGCCGACCGCGCGTTACCTACACAGTGTCGGCCATGAACGGGCCCGACCGGGAGCCCCCGGAGAACAGGATGCCGTCCGCCCACTGGAACGCGATGTCCACCCCGGCACCCACGCGGTTACGCTGGCCCCGTGCACCCTCCACCGAGCGTGCAAAGCCGACAGCCGTCGCATCCCAGGGAGCTCATCCATGGCCTCGTCGCCGACCCCTTCCGTTGACAGCCGGACCCGCGCCGCCGCACTCCGCGAGGCGCTCGCGACCCGTGTGGTCGTGGCCGACGGAGCCATGGGCACCATGCTCCAGGCTCAGGACCCCAGCCTCGAGGACTTCCAGAACCTCGAAGGCTGCAACGAGATCCTCAACGTGACGCGGCCCGACATCGTCCGCTCGGTGCACCAGGAGTACTTCGCCGCGGGGGTCGACTGCGTCGAGACCAACACCTTCGGTGCGAACCACGCGGCACTGGGGGAGTACGACATCCCCGAGCGGGTGTACGAGCTCTCCGAGTCCGGCGCCCGGATCGCCCGCGAGGTCGCCGACGAGTTCACCGCCTCCACCGGACAGCAGCGCTGGGTGCTCGGCTCCATGGGCCCCGGCACCAAGCTGCCCACCCTGGGCCACGCCCCGTACACCCTCCTGCGCGACGCCTACCAGCAGAACGCCGAGGGCATGCTCGCCGGCGGCGCCGACGCGCTGCTCGTCGAGACCACCCAGGACCTCCTCCAGACCAAGGCGTCCGTCATCGGCGCCCGCCGCGCGCTGGAGTCCCTCGGCATCGACGTGCCGCTCATCGTCTCCGTCACCGTCGAGACCACCGGCACCATGCTCCTCGGCTCCGAGATCGGCGCCGCGCTGACCGCGCTGGAGCCGCTCGGCATCGACATGATCGGCCTGAACTGCGCCACCGGCCCGGCCGAGATGAGCGAGCACCTGCGCTACCTGGCCCGCCACTCCCGTATCCCGCTGTCCTGCATGCCCAACGCCGGCCTGCCCGTCCTCGGCAAGAACGGCGCGCACTACCCGCTCTCCGCCGCCGAGCTCGCCGACGCCCAGGAGACCTTCGTCCGCGAGTACGGGCTCTCCCTGATCGGCGGCTGCTGCGGTACGACCCCCGAGCACCTGCGCCAGGTCGTGGAGCGGGTCCGCGGCCTCACGCCGACGGTCCGCGACCCGCGCCCCGAGCCGGGCGCCGCCTCGCTCTACCAGACGGTCCCGTTCCGCCAGGACACCTCGTACATGGCGATCGGTGAGCGCACCAACGCCAACGGCTCCAAGAAGTTCCGCGAGGCCATGCTGGAGGGCCGCTGGGACGACTGCGTCGAGATGGCCCGCGACCAGATCCGCGAGGGCGCGCACATGCTCGACCTCTGCGTCGACTACGTCGGCCGCGACGGCGTCGCCGACATGGAGGAGCTCGCCGGCCGCTTCGCCACCGCCTCCACGCTGCCGATCGTCCTCGACTCCACCGAGGTCGACGTCATCAAGGCGGGCCTGGAGAAGCTCGGTGGCCGCGCCGTCATCAACTCGGTCAACTACGAGGACGGCGACGGACCGGAGTCGCGGTTCGCGAAGGTCACCCGGCTGGCCCAGGAGCACGGCGCCGCGCTCATCGCGCTCACCATCGACGAGGAGGGCCAGGCCCGCACCGTCGAGAACAAGGTGGCCATCGCCGAGCGGCTCATCGACGACCTGACCGGCAACTGGGGCATCCACGAGTCGGACATCCTCATCGACACGCTCACCTTCACCATCTGCACCGGGCAGGAGGAGTCCCGCAAGGACGGCATCGCCACCATCGAGGCCATCCGTGAACTCAAGCGGCGCCACCCGGACGTCCAGACCACGCTGGGCCTGTCCAACATCTCCTTCGGCCTCAACCCGGCCGCCCGCATCCTGCTGAACTCGGTCTTCCTGGACGAGTGCGTCAAGGCGGGCCTCGACTCGGCGATCGTGCACGCCTCCAAGATCCTGCCGATCGCCCGGTTCGACGAGGAGCAGGTCACCACCGCCCTCGACCTGATCTACGACCGGCGCTCCGAGGGCTACGACCCGCTGCAGAAGCTGATGGCGCTCTTCGAAGGCGCCACCACCAAGTCCCTGAAGGCCGGCAAGGCCGAGGAGCTCCTCGCCCTGCCGCTGGAGGAGCGCCTCAAGCGCCGCATCATCGACGGCGAGAAGAACGGCCTGGAGGCCGACCTCGACGAAGCCCTCCAGGAGCGCCCCGCCCTGGACATCGTCAACGAGACCCTGCTCGACGGCATGAAGGTCGTCGGCGAGCTCTTCGGCTCCGGCCAGATGCAGCTGCCGTTCGTGCTCCAGTCCGCCGAGGTCATGAAGACGGCCGTCGCCTACCTCGAACCGCACATGGAGAAGTCGGACGCCGAGGGCAAGGGCACGATCGTCCTCGCCACCGTGCGCGGAGACGTCCACGACATCGGCAAGAACCTCGTCGACATCATCCTGTCCAACAACGGCTACAACGTCGTCAACCTCGGCATCAAGCAGCCGGTCTCCGCGATCCTGGAGGCCGCCGAGGAGCACCGCGCCGACGTCATCGGCATGTCCGGCCTGCTGGTCAAGTCCACGGTGATCATGAAGGAGAACCTGGAGGAGCTCAACCAGCGCGAGCTGGCCGCCAAGTACCCCGTGATCCTCGGCGGGGCCGCGCTCACGCGGGCCTACGTCGAGCAGGACCTGCACGAGATCTACCAGGGCGAGGTCCGCTACGCCCGCGACGCCTTCGAGGGCCTGCGGCTGATGGACGCGCTCATCGCCGTCAAGCGCGGTGTCCCCGGGGCCGTCCTGCCCGAGCTCAAGCAGCGCCGGGTCGCCAAGCGGGACACGCCGGCCCTCCAGGTGGAAGAGCCGGAGCCGGGCGGCCGGTCCGACGTCGCCGTCGACAACCCGGTCCCCACCCCGCCGTTCTGGGGCACCCGCGTCGTCAAGGGCATCCCGCTGAAGGACTACGCGTCCTGGCTGGACGAAGGCGCCCTGTTCAAGGGCCAGTGGGGGCTCAAGCAGGCCCGCGCGGGCGGTCCGACGTACGAGGAGCTGGTCGAGACCGAGGGCCGGCCCCGGCTGCGCGGTCTGCTGGACAAGCTGCACACCGAGAACCTCCTCGAGGCCGCCGTGGTCCACGGCTACTTCCCGTGCGTCTCCAAGGGCGACGACCTGCTCATCCTCGACGAGGCCGGCAACGAGCGGACCCGTTTCACCTTCCCGCGTCAGCGCCGTGGCCGCCGCCTCTGCCTCGCGGACTTCTTCCGCCCGGAGGAGTCCGGCGAGACCGATGTCGTCGGCCTCCAGGTCGTCACCGTCGGCTCCAGGATCGGCGAGGCCACGGCCAAGCTGTTCGAGTCCGACTCCTACCGCGAGTACCTGGAGCTCCACGGCCTGTCCGTGCAGCTCGCCGAGGCCCTGGCCGAGTACTGGCACGCCCGCGTCCGCGCCGAGCTGGGCTTCGCGGGCGAGGACCCGGCCGACGTCGAGGACATGTTCGCCCTCAAGTACCGGGGCGCGCGCTTCTCGCTCGGCTACGGCGCCTGCCCCGACCTGGAGGACCGGGCGAAGATCGCGGATCTCCTCCAGCCGGAGCGGATCGGCGTCCATCTCTCGGAGGAGTACCAGCTCCACCCCGAGCAGTCCACGGACGCCATCGTGATCCACCACCCCGAGGCGAAGTATTTCAACGCGCGGTAACACCCGCCCCGGGAGCAAATCAGCGCACCTCGCGTGCTCGGGACGTACACTGGTCGGTCCAGTGCAGGCCGGTCGCCCCACCCCGTACCGGGGAGGGAGACCGGCCTTCTCGTCCCTCCATGGAGGTGTGCCGGATGACCAGTACGGTCCCCACGTCCCTGTTCCACGCCAACGGAAGCTCCGCGCTGCAGGCGGTCTTCCTCGACATGGACGGCACCCTGGTCGACACCGAGGGTTTCTGGTGGGACGCGGAGGTCGAGGTCTTCGCCGATCTCGGACACCGGCTGGACGAGTCCTGGCGCGACGTCGTCGTGGGCGGGCCCATGACCCGCAGCGCGGGCTACCTCATCGAGGCCACCGGCGCCGACATCACCCTCGCCGAGCTCACCGTGCTGCTCAACGAGAAGTTCGAGCAGCGCATCGGCCGGGGCGTGCCGCTGATGCCGGGCGCCGAGCGGCTCCTCGCCGAGCTGGCCCTGCACAACATCCCGACCGCCCTGGTCTCCGCCTCGCACCGCCGCATCATCGACCGGGTCCTCGCCTCCCTGGGCCGCGACCGCTTCACGCTCACCGTGGCCGGCGACGAGGTGGTGCGCACCAAGCCGCACCCCGAGCCGTATCTGACGGCGGCGAGCGGCGTCGGCGCCGAACCGGCGCTGTGCGCGGTCATCGAGGACACCGCGACGGGCGTGGCGGCGGCCGAGGCCGCCGGCTGCCGCGTGGTCGCCGTGCCCTCCGTGGCCCCGATCGCCCCCTCCCCGGGGCGGGTCGTGGTCCGCTCCCTGGAGGACGTGGACGTGCCCTTCCTGCGCACGCTGATCAGCGGACCGTGACCATGTGACCGGCCGTCCGCGGAACGGCACGCGCGCGTGACCTTCGTCACGCAGCGTGCCGGACCGTGGTCGGCCACCTCGCGCCCGATGTCCGTAAGGCCGGGATTGAGGGCCGGCATCTGTCCCGATTCGCGCCTTCCCTGCTGAATCATTCCCGCGCATGACTATCGAGCCCCCCGTATTCATGATCACTATCCGCATCCACGGCGGACCCACCGCGGTCCGCCGTCACGGCGTCTCGCACTAACCTTTCGCGAGAACAACGCCGCAGCTTCCGCGTGCACCGGCGCTCACCCAAGTCGCCGTGAACACAGGACCGATCGCTCACCATCCCGGCCCGATCGCCACGCCCTGACCGGGCGGACGCGGCGGAGTGTCCGTACACCGCTGTATCCCAGTGCCGGATGAGGAGAAAGTCCCTGATGCACCGCAAGACCCTGGCCCTGCCGGCCATCGCCGGCCTGCTCGCCCCCCTGCTCACCGCGTGCGGCGGTGCGGACGAGTCGAGAGCCATCGTCGTGGGCACCACGGACCAGTTCGTCGCCACCAGCGACGCCCCCGCACCCCTCGACCCGGCCTTCGCCTACGACACCGGCACCTGGAACATCCTCCGGCAGACCGTGCAGACCCTGATGCACGTGCCCCGCGGCGGCGGTGAGCCCGTCCCCGAGGCCGCCGAGAGCTGCTCCTTCAGCGACCGGGCCAGCGAGCGCTACCGCTGCACGCTCCGTGAAGGACTGACCTTCGCCGACGGCACGCCCCTGACCGCCGCCGACGTCAAGTTCTCCGTCGAGCGCGTCCTCGCCATCAAGTCCGACAACGGGACCGCCGCCCTCCTCGCCAACGTCGACGCCGTCGAGACCAACGGCGAACGCGAGGTCGTCTTCCACCTCAAGACGCCCGACGCGACCTTCCCGTACAAGCTCTCCACCCCGGTCGCCGGCATCCTCAGCAAGGACAAGTACGACGGCAAGAAGCTGCGCGAGGGCTTCGACGTCGACGGCTCCGGCCCGTACACGATGAAGACCGAGCGCGAGGGCGACCGCTTCGTCAAGGCCGTCTTCACCAAGAACCCCTCGTACAAGGGCGACATCAAGCTGCGCAACGACAAGGTCGAGCTGCGCTCCTTCGCCGACGCGCGGTCCATGGGCGAGGCCCTGGACAAGCGCGACATCGACATGATGACCCGCGCCATGTCGCTCGAACAGATCAAGACGCTCACGGAGAAGCCCAAGGACGGCATCGACCTCACCGAGGTCCCCGGCCTGGAGATCCGCTACCTCGCCTTCGACACCGAGGCCCCCTCCGTCAAGGACAAGGCCGTCCGGCAGGCCATCGCCGCCGTCGTCGACCGGGGCGCGATCGTCAACGCCGTCTACGGCCCCACCGCCCAGCCGCTCTACTCGCTGATCCCCTCCAGCATCACCGGCCACTCCACGGCCTTCTTCGACGCCTACGGCGAGCCCAGCAAGAGCCGCGCGGCCGACATCCTGCGCAAGGCCGACATCACCGCCCCCGTCGCCCTCACCCTGAACTACACCACCGACCACTACGGCACCGGTACGAAGCAGGAGTTCGAGGCGCTGCGCGACCAGCTCAACGCCACCGGCCTCTTCGACGTCACCGTCAAGGGCAGCGAGTGGTCCACCTTCCGCCCCGCGCAGAAGCGCGGCGACTTCCCCGTCTACGGCCTCGGCTGGTTCCCCGACTTCCCCGACCCGGACAACTACGTCGCCCCCTTCCTCGACGCGGACAACTTCCTCAACACCCCCTACGTCAACGCCTCGGTACGGGACCAGCTGATCCCGCGGTCGCGCCGCTCGGCCGACCGCACCGCCGCCGGTCCCGTCTTCGGACAGATCCAGAAGATCGTCGCCCAGGACGTTCCCGTCCTGCCGCTCTGGCAGGGCAAGCAGTACGTCGCCGCTCGCGACGACGTGACCGGCGTCGAATGGGCGCTGAACACCTCCTCCGACCTGCTCCTGTGGGAGCTCGGTCGCGGGAGCGCCTGACCCCTCAACCAGTTCGGCTCCACCGGTCGCGCACCCGCGCGCGACCGGTCTGGCAAGAGATCAAGAGGCACGTTCTGTGAAGCACAACAAGTGGCTGACGGCACCCCTCGCCGCGGGCCTGTCCGCCGCACTGCTCAGCGGCTGCGGCAGCCAGCAGGGCGGCGGTACCACGGGCTCCGGAGGCAACGTCCGCGTCGGCATGTCCGACGAGGTCCTCAGCACCGACCCGGCCGCCGGCTACGACCCCGGCTCCTGGCTGCTGTTCAACAACGTCTTCCAGTCCCTGCTCAGCTTCCCCAAGGGCACCACCGAGCCCCAGCCGGAAGCCGCCGAGAAGTGCGACTTCGAAGGCGGCAGCAAGGTCTACCGCTGCACCCTGCGCGAGGGGCTGAAGTTCTCCAACGGGAACCCGCTGACCTCCAAGGACGTCAAGTTCTCCTTCGACCGCGCGCTGAAGATCGCCGACCCGTCCGGCCCGGCGCCGCTGCTGTCCTCCATCAAGTCCATCGAGACCCCCGACGACCGGACCGTCGTCTTCCGGCTGAAGACCCCCGACGCCACCTTCCCCAGCAAGATCGCCTCGGGTGCCGGCTCGATCGTCGACCACCGCGAGTACGCCGACGGCGCGCTGCGCACCGACGGCAAGGCGGTCGGCTCCGGCCCGTACAAGCTGGAGTCCCTCAGCGCGAGCGAGGCCGTCTTCTCGGTCAACACGGAGTACAAGGGCCACGCCCAGCCGCAGAACGGCGGCGTCACCCTCAAGCTGTACCGCGGTGACCGCGCCGCCCTCTCCAAGGCGCTGGCGAGCGACGACATCGACATCGCCTACCGAGGCCTCGCCGCCGACGACATCGCCGCCCTCGAAACCTCCGCCGACACCGACGACAAGGGCGTCGACGTCGTCCAGGGCACCAGCGCCGAGGTCCAGCACCTCGTCTTCAACGTCAAGGACCCCGTCGTCGGCAAGCTCGGCGTGCGCCAGGCCATCGCCCACCTCGTGGACCGCGAGGCGCTCGTCCAGCATGTCTACAAGTCGACCGCCACGCCGCTGTACTCGATCGTCCCGGCGGGCGTCCCGGGCCACAACACCGCGTTCATCGACACCTACGGCGACCGCCCCGACGCCGCCAAGGCCAAGAAGGCGCTCCGCAAGGCCGGGATCACCGACAAGGTGAAGCTCACCCTCTGGTCCACGCCCAGCCGTTACGGCCCGGCCACCGACCAGGAGCTGAAGGCGATAGCCGAACAGCTCAACACCAGCGGTCTGTTCGACGCCGAGGTCAAGTCGGTCGAGTTCGAGCAGTACGAGAAGGACATCGCGGCCGGCAAGTACGGCGTGTACGTCAAGGGCTGGGTTCCGGACTACCCCGACGCCGACAACTTCACCGCCCCGTTCTTCGGCGAGGGCAACGTCCTCGGCAACAACTACGCCAACGCCACCATCACGGGCAGCCTGCTGCCGAAGACCTCGGCCGCCGCCGACCGCGCGAGCACCGAGGAGGACTTCGGCAAGCTCCAGGACCTCGTCGCCGAGGAGCTTCCGCTGCTTCCGCTCTGGCAGGGCAAGCAGTACGCCGTCGCCAAGGACGGTGTCACCGGCCTGGAGTGGACCCTCGACGCCTCGACCGTCTTCCGCTTCTGGGAGCTCAAGAAGGGCTGACGGACCCGGGCCGGCGGGCCGCCACCCGCAACCGCCCCACGGGAAGGGGCCCGGCGCGCGACACGCGAACCGGGCCCCTTCCCGTACCTTCGCTTCGAGCACGCCGGGCCTACTGCGCCCCGGGGCGCACCAGACCGCTCTCGTACGCGTACACCGCCGCCTGGACCCGGTCGCGCAGCCTCAGCTTCGTCAGCACGTGGCCGACGTGGGTCTTCACCGTCGTCTCGCTGACGAACAGGTCCGCCGCGATCTCCGCGTTCGACAGGCCGCGCGCCACCAGCTTCAGCACCTCGACCTCACGCTCGGTCAGGGTGTTCAGCGTGTCCGGCACCTGCTCGTCACCCGAGGGCAGATGCGCCGAGTACTTGTCCAGCAGACGACGCGTGATCGAGGGCGCGAGCATCGCCTCGCCCGCCGCCACCACCCGGATCGCCTGCACCAGCTCGTTGGCCGGCGCGTCCTTCAGCAGGAAGCCGCTGGCGCCGGCGCGCAGCGCCTCCACCACGTACTCGTCCAGGTCGAACGTCGTCAGCACCAGAACCTTCGCCGGCCCGTCCCGGCCCGGACCCGTGATCTGCCGCGTCGCCTCGACCCCGTCCATCCGCGGCATCCGGATGTCCATCAGCACCACGTCGGGCTGCAACGCCCGCACCTGGTCCAGGGCCTGGAGGCCGTCCCCGGCCTCACCGACGACCGCGATGTCCTGCTCCGCCTCCAGAATCATCCGGAAACCGGTACGCAGCAGCGGCTGGTCGTCGACCAGTAGGACGCGGATAGCCACGAGAACTCCTTCACGGCGCGGGCTGGACCGGCCCCATTCTGCCCTGCCCCGAATCGCCCGACTCAGGCGGGCGCGCGGAGATGATCTCCGCCACGATCGCCTCGGCTCCAGCGGGGACCTCCGCCCCGGCCTCGGCCGAAGTCTCCGTCGGGACCTTGGCCCCGGCCTCGGCCGAAGTCTCCGTCCGGACCTCCGCGCCGGCCTCGGCCGAAGTCTCCGTCGGGACCTCCGCCCCGGCCCCCGGCCGGATCTCCAGCGGATACACCGGGGGAGTCCCCCCGAACTCCGGGCACACCGCCTGGTGGTCGCACCAGCCGCACAGCTTCGTCGGCCGGGGCCGCCACTCGCCCGTCTCCGTCGCCAGCCGGATCGCCTCCCACAGCGCGAGCAGCTTCCGCTCCACCCGCAGCAGATCCGCCTCCACCGGGTCGTACGTCAGCACGTCACCGCTGCCCAGATACACCAGCTGCAGCCGGCGCGGCACCACCTGCTTCAGCCGCCAGACAACCAGCGCGTAGAACTTCATCTGGAACAGCGCGCCCTCGCTGTACTCCGGGCGGGGCGCCTTGCCCGTCTTGTAGTCGACGATCCGGACATCGCCCGTCGGCGCCACGTCCACCCGGTCGATCACCCCGCGCAGCCGCAGCCCCGACTCCAGCTCCGTCTCCACGAACAGCTCACGCTCGGCCGGCTCCAGACGCGTCGGATCCTCCAGCGTGAACCACCGCTCCACCAGCTGCTCGGCCTCGACCAGCCAGCGCGCCAGCCGGACCCCCTCCGCGTCCTCCGCGAACAGCTCGCCCAGCTCCGGCCGCGACTCCAGAAGCCGGTCCCACTGCCCTGGGATCAAGGCCTTCGCGCGCGGCGCCGTCCGCTCCACCGCCGGAGCGTCGAAGAGCCGCTCGAGGACCGCGTGCACCAGCGTGCCCCGCGTCGCCGCCTCGCTCGGCTTCTCCGGCAGCCTGTCGATCACCCGGAACCGGTACAGCAGGGGACACTGCATGAAGTCGCTCGCCCGCGAAGGCGACAACGACATGGGCGCCCTGGACCCCACGGGCGGCTGCTCGCTCGTACTCATGACTCAGACCCTACGACCCGCCACTGACAGCGAGCCGAATACCATCGACGCCAGACCCCGTCACGCTGCATGATCGAAGAGTGACGTACGACAGGGGTCGTGCGGAAGGCTACGAGAGGAACCCGTGAACCAGGACGACGAGCGCGGCGAGAACCAGCGGCCGCGGTCCGGCGACGCGGAACCGCCGGCCGGCGCCGACTCCCGCACCCGGCGCGGCGAGGAACCCGGCGGAGGGATCCTCATGGGCCGCCCCTTCGGCGTGCCCGTCTACGTCGCCCCGAGCTGGTTCCTCGTCGCCGCCCTCATCACCTGGGTCTTCGGCGACCAGATCCAGCGCGTCCTGCCCGACCTCGGCGCCGCCCGCTACCTGGTCTCCCTCTTCTTCGCGATCGCCTTCTACGCCTCCGTGCTCGTCCACGAACTGGCCCACACGATCGCCGCCCTCCGCTTCAAGCTCCCGGTGCGCCGCATCCAGCTCCAGTTCTTCGGCGGCGTCTCCGAGATCGAGAAGGAGACCGAGACCCCCGGCCGCGAATTCGTCCTCGCCTTCGTCGGCCCCCTGCTCTCCCTCGTCCTCGCGGGCGTCTTCTATCTCACGATGTACGCCGTCGAACCCGGCACCGTCCCCGGTGTCCTCCTCGCCGGCCTGATGATCTCCAACCTGATCGTCGCGATCTTCAACCTGCTGCCCGGACTGCCCCTCGACGGCGGCCGCATGCTGCGGGCCGTCGTCTGGAAGATCACCGGCAAGCCCATGAGCGGCACCATCGCCGCCGCCTGGGTCGGCCGTGCCCTCGCCGTCGCCGTCCTCATCGGTCTCCCGCTCCTCACCCGCACCGGCCTCCTCGGCAACAACACCGACGAGATCAGCGGCGTGGACACCGTCACCGACGCCCTGCTCGCCGCGATCCTCGCCGCCATCATCTGGACCGGCGCCGGCAACAGCCTGCGCATGGCCCGCCTCCGCGAGCACCTCCCCGAACTCCGCGCCCGCGCCCTCACCCGCCGCGCCATCCCCGTCGAACCCGCCACCCCGCTCTCCGAGGCCCTCCGCCGCGCCAACGAAGCAGGAGCCCGTGCCCTCGTCGTCGTCGACGGCCAGGGCAACCCCACCGGCCTCGTCCGCGAGAGCGGCATCGCCTCGGTCCCGCAGCACCGCCGCCCCTGGGTGGCCGTCTCCACGCTCGCCCAGGACCTCACCGACGGCATGCGGGTCCCCGCCGAACTCGCCGGGCAGCCCCTCCTCGACCACCTCCGCGCCAGCCCCGCCACCGAGTACCTCGTCGTCGAGGACACCGGAGAGATCTACGGAGTCCTCTCCACCGCCGACGTGGAACGCGCCTTCGTCAAGGCCATGGCACGACCCTCCGCATAACCCCGGTACTCTGGTCACATGTCCGAACCGACCGGTGCCGCCCGCCGTCGCGGGCCCTTCAAGGTCGGGGACCAGGTCCAGCTCACCGACCCCAAGGGACGCCACTACACGTTCACGCTCGAGGCCGGGAAGAACTTCCACACCCACAAGGGTTCCTTCCCCCACGACGAGCTGATCGGTGCTCCCGAGGGCAGTGTTGTCCGTACCACGGGAAACGTCGCCTACCTCGCGCTGCGCCCCCTGCTCCCCGACTACGTCCTGTCCATGCCCCGCGGCGCCGCCGTGGTCTACCCCAAGGACGCGGGGCAGATCCTGGCCTTCGCCGACATCTTCCCCGGCGCGCGCGTCGTGGAGGCCGGCGTGGGATCGGGCTCTCTCAGCAGCTTCCTCCTGCGGGCCATCGGAGACAGCGGCATGCTGCACTCCTACGAGCGCCGCGAGGACTTCGCCGAGATCGCCAAGGGCAACGTCGAGCGCTACTTCGGTGGCCCGCACCCCGCCTGGCAGCTGACCGTCGGCGACCTCCAGGACAACCTGTCCGACACCGACGTCGACCGCGTCATCCTGGACATGCTCGCCCCCTGGGAGTGCCTGGAGGCCGTCTCCAAGGCCCTCGTCCCCGGCGGCATCCTCTGCTGCTACGTGGCGACCACCACCCAGCTCGCGCGCACCGTGGAGTCCATCCGCGAGTTCGGCTGCTACGCCGAACCGCAGCCCTGGGAATCCATGATCCGCAACTGGCACGTGGAGGGCCTGGCCGTCCGCCCCGACCACCGCATGATCGGGCACACCGGCTTCCTCGTCACCGCCCGGCGCCTCGCCGACGGCGTCGAGCCCCCCATGCGCCGCCGCCGCCCCGCCAAGGGCGCCTACGGCGAGGACTACGAAGGCCCCAACAAGGGCTGACGCCCCGACAACGAACGTGTGCCGCCGTCGAGTTCCCGCCCCAGGGCAGGGAACTCGACAGCGGCACCTTCACGTTCGGCATCTTTGCGGACAGCCCTCACCCCACCTGTTCCACCCACCTGTGACGTATGGCACGATGCCCGCAACTCCTTCCGCACCACGTTCACAGGAGACATCCCGCGTGCAGCTCCCCGCCGTCCCGGACCTCGCGCACACCCACGCCCGGCCGGTGCACTGGCTGGCCACCGCGACCGCCATGGCAGCCGTCGTGGCCGCCGCGGGCCTGCTGCAACCCGGCCCTGCCACCGCGACCACCGCCGCCGCAGGCAGCAATCCCGTGTCGGTTCTTCCCGCGCCCGACGCCGCGACGGCGGACTACCCCCTGGAGTGCGGGGGAGCTCCCGCCAAGGTCGCGCGACGCGCGAGCGGGGACCTCGACGGAGACGGAAACCCCGAGACCGTCGCAGTCGTACATTGCGAAGCCGGCTCAGGGACACCCCCGCACGCCGTCTACGTTCTGACCCACGCGAAGAAGGGCCCGCACGCACGCGTGGTCGCCACGCTCGTCGAGCCCACCCAGCAGAAGAACGTCGCCGCCCTCGCCGTACGCGACGGAGCGGTCACCGCCACCCTGCTCGGCTACTCGTCCCCCGAGGTGCCCAGTTGCTGCCCGGACGAGCGAGAGGACGTCAGTTGGCGCTGGACGAGCGGAAGCTTCGTGCGCGCCGCCCAGGCCGACGCCCGGCGTGTGTGACCGCTCACTCCGAGTCAGGGCCGTAGACCTCGACCCTGTCCGAAACCCGCCGTACGTGAATGCAGTCGCCCGGGCACTCCTTCGCGGAGTCCACGACGTCCTGGAGCAGCGGCAGGGGCACGGGAGTCGTCGCCCCGGCGTCCTGCAGCAGCTCGTCGTCCGCGCTCTTCACATACGCGAGGCCGTCGATGTCCAGCTCGAAGACCTCCGGAGCGTACTGCGCGCAGATCCCGTCCCCGGTGCAGAGATCCTGGTCGATCCAGACCTCCAGCGCCTCGCCGGCGCCCTGTGTCGGGGCCTCGTGCTGCACGGTCATGTCTCCTGCCGTTCCTGAGCTCGAAAAAGAGATCAATCGTCTAAGTCCGGCCAAGCCTGACGGGTGTTGACCACTGACGACGATACAACCGCCTGCTTTCCGATGTTGATGGGTGGGTATTCACCTGGCGTGAGGGGAAGCGCAAGGGTGAAGATCGGACACACCCCGACAGTCTTTGTGATCTAGGGGTTTCAATCACCACCCACGCAGGTAGGGTCAGGAAGCGTCCAGCTCCCCTTGGAGGAGGTGAGGACCGTGGCAGCCCACGACGACGACATCAACCGCGGCATCCGGCCGGGGCGGGGGTCTGAAGACCCTGCCGGCCAGGTTGCCTATCTCGAGCAGGAAATCGCCGTCCTGCGCCGCAAGCTCGCCGACTCTCCGCGTCATACGAGGATTCTCGAAGAGCGGATCGTCGAGCTGCAGACCAACCTGGCCGGCGTGTCCGCGCAGAACGAGCGGCTCGCGAACACACTCCGTGAGGCCCGCGACCAGATCGTGGCTCTCAAGGAGGAGGTCGACCGGCTCGCGCAGCCGCCGGCCGGCTTCGGTGTCTTCCTGCAGGCCAACGAGGACGGCACATGCGACATCTTCACCGGGGGCCGCAAGCTCCGGGTGAACGTCAGCCCAAGCGTCGAGCTCGAAGAGCTCCGGCGCGGCCAGGAAGTCATGCTCAACGAAGCGCTCAACGTGGTCGAGGCCATGGAGTTCGAGCGTGCCGGGGACATCGTCACCCTCAAGGAGATCCTCGAGGACGGCGAGCGCGCCCTGGTGATCGGGCACACCGACGAGGAACGGGTGGTCAGGCTCGCCGAGCCGCTGCTGGACATCACCATCCGCCCCGGCGACGCCCTGCTGCTCGAACCCCGCTCCGGCTACGTCTACGAAGTCGTGCCGAAGAGCGAGGTCGAGGAACTGGTCCTCGAAGAGGTACCGGACGTCGACTACGACAAGATCGGCGGCCTCGGCGGCCAGATCGAGATGATCCGGGACGCGGTAGAGCTTCCGTACCTCTACCCGGACCTCTTCAAGGAGCACGAGCTGCGGCCGCCGAAGGGCATCCTGCTCTACGGCCCGCCCGGCTGCGGCAAGACGCTGATCGCGAAGGCCGTCGCCAACTCCCTTGCCAAGAAGGTCGCCGAGGTGACCGGGCAGCCCGCCGGGAAGTCCTACTTCCTGAACATCAAGGGCCCCGAGCTCCTCAACAAGTACGTCGGTGAGACCGAGCGGCACATCCGCCTCGTCTTCCAGCGTGCCCGGGAGAAGGCGAGCGAGGGCACCCCCGTCATCGTCTTCTTCGACGAGATGGAGTCCCTCTTCCGCACCCGAGGATCCGGAGTCAGCTCGGACGTCGAGAACACGATCGTCCCGCAGCTGCTCGCCGAGATCGACGGCGTGGAAGGCCTGGAGAACGTCATCGTCATCGGCGCCTCCAACCGCGAGGACATGATCGACCCGGCGATCCTGCGGCCCGGCCGGCTCGACGTCAAGATCAAGATCGAGCGTCCGGACGCGGAGGCCGCGAAGGACATCTTCGCGAAGTACCTCACGGCCACGCTGCCGCTGCACTCCGACGACCTCTCCGAGCACCACGGGTCCAAGGAGGCCGCGGCCCACGGAATGATCCAGTCCGTGGTCGAGCAGATGTACGCCGAATCCGAGGAGAACCGCTTCCTCGAGGTGACGTACGCCAACGGTGACAAGGAAGTCCTGTACTTCAAGGACTTCAACTCCGGAGCGATGATCCAGAACATCGTCGACCGGGCCAAGAAGATGGCCATCAAAGCCTTCCTCGACCACAACCAGAAGGGCATCCGCGTCTCCCACCTCCTCCAGGCATGCGTGGACGAGTTCAAGGAGAACGAGGACCTGCCCAACACCACCAACCCCGACGACTGGGCCCGGATCTCCGGAAAGAAGGGCGAGCGGATCGTGTTCATCCGCACGCTCGTCACCGGAAAGCAGGGCGCGGACACCGGACGCTCCATCGACACGGTGGCCAACACCGGTCAGTACCTGTAGATCGCACACCGGCTGCGGAGGTCCGGACCCACGGACCTCCGCAGCCGGACGCTTTTCCCCGCGTTTTCCCGCGGGAATGACGTAATCGATCTCCCCACCGGCGCGGAGTCGCTCTAGGCTCGTCGGTACTTGTAGCGCCGCACCCGATGGGGAGCGCCGCCGGGCAAGGAGGGCCGCATGACCGTACGGCGAGTAATGGGCATCGAAACGGAGTACGGGATCTCCGTTCCGGGCCACCCGAACGCCAATGCCATGCTCACCTCGTCCCAGATCGTCAACGCCTACGCGGCGGCGATGCACCGGGCGCGCCGCGCCCGCTGGGACTTCGAGGAGGAGAACCCGCTGCGGGACGCCCGCGGCTTCGACCTCGCCCGTGAGGCCGCCGACTCCAGTCAGCTCACGGACGAGGACATCGGCCTGGCCAACGTGATCCTCACCAACGGAGCCCGGCTCTACGTGGACCACGCCCACCCCGAGTACAGCGCGCCCGAGGTCACCAACCCCCGGGACGCCGTCCTCTGGGACAAGGCCGGGGAACGGATCATGGCGGAGGCCGCCGAGCGGGCCGCCCAGCTCCCCGGCGCCCAGCCCATCCACCTGTACAAGAACAACACCGACAACAAGGGCGCCTCCTACGGCACCCACGAGAACTACCTGATGAAGCGGGAGACGCCCTTCTCGGACATCGTCCGCCACCTCACGCCGTTCTTCGTCTCCCGCCAGGTCGTCACCGGCGCGGGACGCGTCGGCATCGGCCAGGACGGCCGGGAGCACGGCTTCCAGATCAGTCAGCGCGCGGACTACTTCGAGGTGGAGGTGGGGCTGGAGACCACCCTCAAGCGCCCCATCATCAACACCCGCGACGAGCCGCACGCGGATGCCGAGAAGTACCGCCGGCTCCATGTGATCATCGGCGACGCGAACCTCTCCGAGATCTCCACGTACCTCAAGCTGGGCACGACCTCCCTGGTCCTGTCCATGATCGAGGACTCGTTCATCAACGTCGACCTCGCCGTCGACCAGCCCGTGCGCACCCTCCACCAGGTCTCCCACGACCCCGGGCTCCAGCATCTGGTCACGCTGCGCAGCGGCCGCACACTCACCGCGGTCCAGCTGCAGATGGAGTACTTCGAGCTGGCCAGGAAGTACGTGGAGGAGCGCTACGGCGCGGACGCCGACGAGCAGACCAAGGATGTCCTGGTCCGCTGGGAGGACACCCTCAACCGGCTCGAGAACGACCCCATGAGCCTGGCCGGGGAGCTGGACTGGATCGCCAAGCGGGAGCTCATGGAGGGCTACCGCCGGCGCGACAACCTCGACTGGGACGCGGCCCGCCTGCACCTCGTGGACCTCCAGTACGCGGACGTACGCCCCGAGAAGGGCCTGTACAACCGTCTGGCGGCGCGGGGGCGGATGAAGCGGCTGTTGGACGAGTCCGAGGTCGAAAGGGCGGAGACGAAGCCTCCGGAGGACACCAGGGCGTATTTCCGGGGCCGCTGCCTGGAGCAGTACGCGGACGACGTGGCGGCCGCGTCCTGGGACTCGGTGATCTTCGACCTCCCGGGCCGCGACTCCCTCCAGCGGGTCCCGACCCTGGAGCCCCTGCGGGGGACCAGGAACCACGTGAAGGAACTTCTGGACCGGTGCAGGACGGCGGAAGAACTGGTCCGCGTCCTTTCCGGCGGCTGACGCGCGGCTGAAATACCCGGGCACTGGGAATCATGGGACTAGTGCCCGGACGTTGTACGAAACTGCGGGGCCGAAGTCAGACCTGGCTTGTAGGGTCTGATCTTGAGAGACCCAACCGAGCGGGCCGATTCGAGCGGGGTGAGGATATGGCGACCAAGGACACCGGCGGCGGACAGCAGAAGGCGACGCGTTCCACGGAGGAGGTCGAGGAGACCACCACGGAGGAAACCTCCGACCTCAAGGAACGCCAGGAGAAGCTGAGCGACGACGTGGACTCCGTCCTGGACGAGATCGATGACGTCCTGGAGGAGAACGCCGAGGACTTCGTGCGTTCCTTCGTTCAAAAGGGTGGCCAGTAAGGTCGCTTGACCTTCGAATCGAAGGTGGGGGCGGGTTTGCGAAGAGGGTCACCGGACGGTGCGGTCGCTGTGCCCGCACCGTCCGGTCCCCTTCGGCACACCGGGTGCCGGCACGGCCGACCGCTGCCCCCGAAGCCGATGTGGATCACCGTCACGAGCCGGGTAGGGTCCGTGACGTACCGTGCTTCAACTGCAATGCGGCCAATCTTTGGAGGGACACGCGTGGAAGCCAACACTCGTAGCACCGGGCGTCTACCAGCTGCCTTCCTGACGCCGGGGTCGTCCTCGTTCATGGACTTCCTGTCCGACCACTCGCCGGAGATGCTCCCGGGGAACCGGAAGCTGCCCGAGGGGGTCGTCGAGGCGCCGCACGGCACCACCATCGTCGCCGTGACCTTCCCCGGCGGTGTCGTGCTCGCCGGTGACCGGCGGGCGACCATGGGGAACATGATCGCGCAGCGCGACATCGAGAAGGTCTTCCCGGCCGACGAGTACTCGGCCGTGGGCATCGCCGGCACCGCCGGCCTCGCCGTCGAGATGGTCAAACTCTTCCAGCTGGAGCTGGAGCACTTCGAGAAGGTGGAGGGCGCGACGCTCTCCCTGGAGGGCAAGGCGAACCGCCTGTCCACCATGATCCGCGGCAATCTCGGCATGGCCATGCAGGGTCTGGCCGTCGTGCCGCTCTTCGCCGGCTGGGACGAGGGCAAGGAGAAGGGCCGGATCTTCTCCTACGACGTGACCGGCGGCCGTTCCGAGGAGCACGGCTTCGCGGCCACCGGCTCCGGTTCGGTCTTCGCCCGCGGCTCCATGAAGAAGCTGTACCGCCCCGACCTGACGGAGGAGCAGGCGACCACGCTGGTCGTGCAGGCCCTCTACGACGCCGCCGACGACGACTCGGCGACCGGCGGTCCGGATCTGTACCGCCGTATCTACCCCATCGTCACCGTCATCACCGACGAGGGCTTCCGCCGGCTCACCGAGGACGAGTCCTCGGCGCTCGCCCGCTCGGTCACCGATCGGCGCCTGGAGCAGCCCGACGGCCCGCGCGCGGCCCTGCTCTGATCCCTCGTCGTCCGTAGAACCCCAGAAGAAAGGGACGGGTAGCCGGTGTCGACTCCGTTCTATGTCTCACCCCAACAGGCCATGGCCGACCGGGCGGAGTACGCCCGCAAGGGCATCGCCCGCGGCCGCAGTCTGGTCGTCCTTCAGTACACCGACGGCATCGTGTTCGTCGGCGAGAACCCGTCCCGCGCGCTGCACAAGTTCAGCGAGATCTACGACCGGATCGGGTTCGCCGCCGCCGGCAAGTACAACGAGTACGAGAACCTCCGCATCGGCGGCGTGCGCTACGCCGATCTGCGGGGCTACACCTACGACCGGGACGACGTGACGGCCCGGGGCCTGGCGAACGTGTACGCGCAGACGCTGGGCACGATCTTCTCCAGCGCCGGTGAGAAGCCGTACGAGGTGGAGCTGGTCGTCGCCGAGGTGGGCGCGGAGCCCGACGGCGACCAGATCTACCGGCTGCCGCACGACGGGTCGATCGTGGACGAGCACGGTTCGGTCGCGGTCGGCGGCAACGCGGAGCAGATCAGCAGCTTCCTCGACCAGAGGCACCGCGACGGGATGTCGCTCGCCGAGGCGCTGAAGCTGGCTGTGCAGGCCCTTTCGCGGGACACCAACGGCAGCGAGCGGGAGATCCCCGCCGAGCGCCTGGAGGTGGCCGTCCTGGACCGCACGCGTCCGCAGCAGCGGAAGTTCAAGCGGATCGTGGGGCGTCAGCTGGCGCGCCTCCTGGACTCGGACAACGCGGCGATCGCGAAGACGGACGAGCCGTCGGACGACATCCTGGACGACCTGGACGAGTAGGCCCTTCGCGCACGCTCGACGGCCCCGGTCCGCTTCGGCGGGCCGGGGCCTCGTCGTGCTCGGACCTCAGGCCGGGGCCGGGCCGGAGGAGTCGCGGGGCATCAGCGTGACCGGGAGGTCGCCGGGCTCGGGGCTCCGGCCCGCGAGGACGGCCAGGAGCGCGGCCATGCCGCGTTCGCCGATCCGCTCGGCCGGCAGCCGGACGGTGGTGAGCTCCGGCTCGACCGCGGTGGCGAGGGCCAGGTCATCGAAGCCGGTGACGGAGACGTCCTCCGGGACGCGCAGCCCGAGGCGCCGTACGGCCTTGCAGGCGCCGGCGGCCAGGATGTCGTCGTCGCAGATCAGGGCGGTGGGGCGGGGCCCGGGGCCGGTCAGGGCGGCTTCCGCGGCGGCGCGGGCCCCGTCCACGTCGAGGGGCGCGCGGACGGTCCGTACCGTCGCCCCGCCCAGCTCGGCGGCGAGCGCTGCCGCGCGGACGTCGAAGGTCCAGGACGGCACGGCCGAGGCGAGGTGGACGAAGCGGCGGTGGCCCAGACTCAGCAGGTGGGCCGTGACCTGGCGCATCCCGTCGGCGATGTCGAGGTTGACGTGGGCGGCGGCCTCGGTGTCGGAGGGGTCGCTGTCGAGCATGACCAGGGGCAGGTCGGTGCCGTGGAAGGCCTTCAGCGCGTCGGCGGCCATGGACGAGGCGATGATGCCGTCGAGCGCGGCGCGGGCGGAGGCGAAGGGGTCCTTGGCGGGGCCGACGCCGTCGGGGGAGGGGTAGAGCACGACGCCGAAGCCGTGCCGGGCGGCGACCGTGGCCGCGCCGGTGTAGACGCGGGCGAAGAACTCGTTGGTGAGGGCCGGGACGACGAGCAGCGCGGTCCTGGTGCGGCCGAGGCGGAGGTTGCGGGCGGCGAGATTCGGCCGGTACCCGAGCTCACGGGCGGCCCCACGTACGGCGTCCGCGGTGCGTTCGGAGACCCTGCCCCGCCACTTGTCGCCGAGGACGAGGGAGACGGTGGCCTGCGACACCCCCGCGGCCCTGGCGACGTCCCGGCTGGTGGGCCGCGCCGCGCCGGGCGATTCTGGGGTCTGCACTGGTGCCTCCGGGAGAGGTGGTCGCCGATCGCGGGGTGGACCCGCGGGATGCCGCCATGGTACGTATGACGTCTGACGTTATACGTAAAACCTCGGGGGTGGACACCGGGGGAGAGGAGACGGACATGGCCACGGAGGCCAAGGAGAGCGGCGGCTATCTCGACATACTCAGGGCCCCGCACGCCCTGCGACTGCTCACCGGCACCCTCGTCGGCCGGCTCCCCAACGGCACCGGGCCCATCGCCGTCGTACTCTTCGTCCGCTCCGAGGGCGGCAGCTACAGCCTGGCTGGCGGCCTCACCGCCGCGTACGGCATCGCCACCGCCGTCGGCCAGCCGCTCCTCGGCCGCGCCGTCGACCTGAAGGGCCAGCCGCGCGTCCAGCTGCCCGCCGCGCTGATCTCCGCGCTCGGCATGATCGTCCTCGCCGTGGCCGGAATCAGCCCCCTCGTGCTCGCCTACGCGGCGGTCGTCGTGGCCGGACTCTTCACCCCGCCGCTCGAAGGCGGGCTGCGCGCCCTGTGGCCGAGCGTCCTCGGCCGTGAGGACCGCGTCCACCGGGCCTACGCCCTGGACGCCGTGGCCCAGGAGGTCATGTTCACCGTCGGACCGCTGCTCGTGACCCTCCTGGTCGCCCTCTGGTCCCCGGCCGCGGCCCTGCTCGTCATCAACGTCCTCGGGGTCCTCGGCGCCCTCTCCGTCGTCCTCTCCGAGCCCTCGCGCGCGTGGCGCTCGGCGCCCCGCGAGGCCCACTGGTTGGGCGCCCTGCGCTCGCCCGGGCTGCTGGCCCTGCTCGGCTCCTTCTTCTTCGTCGGGCTCGCGCTCGGCTCCATCACCGTCGCGGGCCTCGCCTATGCCGACGACCGGGGCAACGAGGCCGCGTACGGCTGGCTGATGGCCGCTCTCGGCCTCGGCGCGCTCATCGGCGGCGTCGCCTACGGAGCCCGCCGCTGGTCCGGCGCCCCCGAGCGCCGGCTGCGGGTCATCATCGGCCTGCTCGCGCTGGGCTACCTGCCGCTCATGCTCACCCCCGGTGTGCTGCCCATGACGGCCCTGGCCGCACTCTCCGGCGTCTTCCTCGCCCCCGCCCTCGCCTGCGGCTTCATCGTCGTCGACCGGCACGCACCGAGCGGCACCGTCACCGAGGCCTTCTCCTGGCTCGTCACCACCTTCGGTGTGGGCGCGGCGCTCGGCTCCGCCGTCGCGGGACCGGCCGTCGAACTCGCCGGAACCACCGCGGGCTTCGCCGTCGCCGGAGGCGGCGGTCTGGTGGCCCTCCTGGTGCTGCTGGCGACCGGCCGGGTGCTGCGGGCGCCGCGCCCCGGCGTGCGACACGCCGTCAGCGTGGGCACCGGCGGGACCGCCCACACCGAAAAGAACACGCACTCATCGGAAAATGATCGAAACGGGGCTGTCGAACCCGGTTTCAGCTCAGGCCATCAGGCGTAATGTTCAGTCATGGACCGCCGCATTTTCGGGCTGGAGAACGAGTACGGCGTCACGTGCACGTTCAGGGGACAGCGCCGACTGTCTCCTGACGAAGTGGCGCGCTACCTCTTCCGCCGTGTCGTGTCATGGGGCCGCAGCAGCAATGTCTTCCTGCGGAACGGCGCCCGCCTGTACCTCGACGTGGGTTCGCATCCGGAATACGCAACGCCGGAATGCGACAACGTGACCGAACTGGTCACGCACGACAAGGCCGGCGAGCGCATTCTCGAAGGTCTGCTGGTCGACGCCGAACGCCGCCTGCACGAGGAGGGAATCGCCGGCGACGTCTATCTCTTCAAGAACAACACCGACTCGGCCGGAAACTCCTACGGCTGCCACGAGAACTATCTGGTGGCCCGGCACGGGGAGTTCTCCCGGCTCGCGGACATCCTCATTCCCTTCCTCGTCACCCGACAGCTCATCTGCGGCGCCGGAAAGGTGCTCCAGACCCCGCGCGGCGCGGTCTACTGCGTCTCCCAGCGGGCCGAGCACATCTGGGAGGGCGTCAGCTCCGCGACGACCCGCTCCCGCCCCATCATCAACACCCGTGACGAGCCGCACGCGGACGCCGAGCGCTACCGCCGCCTCCACGTCATCGTCGGCGACTCGAACATGTCCGAGACGACCATGCTCCTGAAGGTCGGCGCCACCGACCTCGTGCTGCGCATGATCGAGGCGGGCACCGTGATGCGCGACCTGACGCTGGAGAACCCGATCCGTGCCATCCGCGAGGTCAGCCACGACATCACCGGCCAGCGCAAGGTCCGCCTCGCCAGCGGCCGCGAGGCCTCCGCCCTGGAGGTCCAGCGCGAGTACTACGAGAAGGCCGCCGACTTCGTCGACCGCCGGGGCATCCGTACGGGCACGGTCGCCCAGGTCCTGGAGCTGTGGGGCCGTACGCTCGACGCCATCGAGGCCGAGGACCTGGACAGGATCGGCACCGAGATCGACTGGGTCATGAAGTACAAGCTCATCGAGCGGTACCGGGCGAAGAACAACATGACCATGTCGAACCCCCGGGTCGCGCAGATAGACCTCGCGTACCACGACATCCACCGCCGCCGCGGGCTGTACTACCTCCTGGAGCGGAAGGGGCAGGCCGCCCGGATCTGCAACGACCTGAAGATCTTCGAGGGCAAGTCCGTGCCCCCGCAGACCACCAGGGCACGGCTGCGCGGCGACTTCATCCGGCGCGCCCAGGAGCAGCGGCGGGACTTCACCGTCGACTGGGTCCACCTCAAGCTCAACGACCAGGCGCAGCGCACGGTGTTGTGCAAGGACCCCTTCCGGTCGGTCGACGACCGGGTGGAAAAGCTGATCGCCGGAATGTAGGACAACGCTGTACGAAGTGCCAGGGCCCCGCGCGTGTGGCGTGCGGGGCCCTTGGCCTGCGCGGGCGGTCCCCTAGAGTGTCGAGCAACTACTGTGCCGTCTGAGATCTGAGGAACACGTGCGCCGACTTGCCGGCCTACTGGTCGTCCCACTGCTGCTGCTCTCGACAGCGGCGTGCGGCAGCGACGACAAGGGCTCCGATAACGCCTCGATGAAGAACGGACTGCCCGCCATCACCGCGGGTGCGAAGTTCGGCGAGAAGCCGACCCTCGCCAAGGGCGAGGGCGACCCGCCCAAGGAACTCAAGGTCAATGTGATCAGCGAGGGCAAGGGCGCCGTCACGAAGAAGGGCGACGCGCTCCAGGTGAACTACCTGGGCCAGGCGTGGGACTCCACCACCCCCTTCGACAACAGCTTCGACCGGGGGCAGCCGTTCGACCTGACCCTCGGCGCCGGCCAGGTCATCAAGGGCTGGGACCAGGGTCTCGAGGGCCAGAAGGTCGGCAGCCGCATCGAGATCGGCATCCCGCCGGAGCTCGGTTACGGTGCCCAGGGCCAGGGCGACATCAAGCCGAACGCCACGCTCGTCTTCGTCGTGGACATCCTGAAGTCCACCACGATCCCGAAGTCCGCCGAGGGCACCGAGGTCGCGCAGGAGAACAAGGACCTGCCGAAGGTCGGTACCAACACCGACGGCAAGGCCCCCTCGCTGACGGTGCCGAAGGTCGACCCGCCGACCAAGCTGGTCTCCAACTACATCCTGGAGTCCAAGGGCGAGACCGTCGCCGCCACCGACACGGTCGTGGTGAACTACGTCGCCGCGCTCTGGAAGGACGGCAAGGTCTTCGACTCGACGTACCAGACGGGCAAGACCGCCAACTTCCCGCTGGCGCAGCTGACCCTGAAGGGCCTCAAGGACGGCATCACCGGCAAGAAGGTCGGCAGCCGCGTCCTGATCGTCGCCCCGCCGGCCGAGGCGTTCGGTGACAAGGAGCAGCAGGGAATCCCGAAGAACTCCACGCTGGTGTTCGCCGTGGACATCCTGGCGAAGATGTAAGACTGTCCCGTTCGCGCAGTTCATCGTTGCGCGGTTCATCAGTTTTGAGGAGCACACTGCAGTGAGCATCGAGAAGCCCGAGGTCGACTTCCCGGGCGGCGAGCCGCCGGCCAACCTGGAGATCAAGGACATCTGGGAGGGCGACGGCGCCGAGGCCAAGGCCGGCGACTTCGTCAAGGTCCACTACGTGGGCGTCTCCTTCTCCTCCGGCGAGGAGTTCGATTCCTCCTGGAACCGGGGCACCCCGCTGGAGTTCAAGCTCGGTGCCGGTCAGGTCATCGCGGGCTGGGACCAGGGCGTCCAGGGCATGAAGGTCGGCGGCCGCCGCCAGCTGATCATCCCCGCGCACCTCGCCTACGGCGACCGCGGTGCCGGCGGCAAGATCGCCCCGGGCGAGACCCTGATCTTCGTCTGCGACCTCGTCGGGGTCTGATCGATCCCGTCACGACCCGACACGGTCACCGCAGGGCCCCCGCCGGACGGCGGGGGCCCTCGGCTTTTGCCACGACACCCCGGGGCGGTACGGTCGGACGTCCCAGAAGTCAATCCGGCAGAAGAGGTGCAGGGCGTCGATGGCGATTGCCAAGGCCGAGCGGCTGATGAATCTGGCCCTCTGCCTGCTCGGGACCCGCAGACCGCTCAGCAAGCGCGAGCTGCGCGGCTCCATCGAGGCCTACATGGAAGCCGGAACGGACGATTCCTTCAACCGGATGTTCGAGCGGGACAAGGACGATCTGCGCGAACTCGGCCTGGTCATCGAGACCGTCGAGAACCTGGAGGGTGAGACCGGCTACCTGGCCCGCCGTGACTCCAACCGCCTCCCGCCGATCACCCTGGACGCCGAGGAGGCCGCCGCGCTAGGCCTGGCCGCCAAGGTCTGGCAGCAGGCCCGGCTCGCCGGGGCCGCCAGCGGCGCGCTGCAGAAGCTCCGCGCGGCCGGCATGCCCGAGGCCGAGGACTCCTACGACGCCCAGCACAGCGCCCTCGAACCGCGCATCCCGGTCCATGAGGCCGCGTTCGAGCCCCTGATGCTGGCCTGTCGCGACCGCAGACCGGTCGTCTTCGACTACCGCAAGGCCACCGCGGCCCGCCCCGAGACCCGCCAGGTCGAGCCGTGGACCCTGGAATGCTGGCGCGGCCACTGGTACCTGGCCGGCTGGGACCGCGACCGCGGCGCCGAGCGCGTCTTCCGCCTCTCCCGTATCACCGGCAAGGTCCGCTCCCGGGCCGGCGCCTTCACCGCGCCCGTGCCCGACGTCGTCACCGTCCGCGAGACCGTGGAGAGCTGGGCCGGCGAGACCGCCACCCGCACCGCGCGGATCCGGCTGCGCGCCGGCAGCGGCTACCCGCTGCGCGCCCGCGCCCAGTCCGTGCGCGAGGGCGCGGACGGCTGGGACGAGCTGGAGATTCCGTACGGACACGGCCTGGACGCCTGGCTCGTCGAGTTCGGTCCCGATGTCGTCGTACTGGAGCCCGCGGATCTGCGGGCCGACGTGGTGGACCGGCTGCGCGCCGTGGCCAAGGGCTGAAGGGGAGACGTACGGCATGGCTGCGAACGCGATCGACCAGACGAGGCGGATGCTCTCCCTCGTCACCTACCTCCGCGAGCGACCCGGCGCGCATGTCGCCGATGTGGCACGCGCCTTCGGGATCACCGAGGACGAGCTGATCTCGGACCTCGACGTGCTGCCGATGTGCGGCACGAGCTTCCGCGGCGGGGACCTGCTCGACATCGACACCGACGGCGACCGGATCTGGTGGCACAACCCGGACGACGTGGCCGAGCCGCTGCGCCTCGCCGCGGACGAGGCGACGGCCCTGCTGGTCGCCGCGCGGGCCGTGTCGACCCTGCCCGGGCTGCGCGAGAGTGACCGGGAAGCCCTGCTGCGGGCCACCGCCAAGCTGGAGACCGCCGCCGGTGAGGCCGCCGGGGCGAGCGCGCGGCTCTCGGTCACCTTCGAGTCCGAGGGCGGTGTCTTCGCGGAGGTGGACCGGGCGATCTCGGAGCGTAGGCGGCTGTGGGTGCGGTACTACTCGCCCGCCCGCGACGAGCTGACCGAGCGCGAGGTGGACCCGATCCGGCTGTTCGCCGTCGGCCACACGTACATGGAGGCGTGGTGCCGGCTCTCCGAGGCGCGCCGCACCTTCCGCCTCGACCGGGTCGCCGAGATCCGGATCCTGGACGAGCACGCCGCGCCGCCGGAGATCGAGCTCCGGGACCTCTCGGAGGGGCTGGTCCAGCCGGCCGCCGAGGATCCCGAGGTCGTCGTCGAGGTGGGCCCCGGTGGCCGCTGGGTCGCGGAGTACTACCCGCACGACCGGGCCGACGAGCTGCCCGACGGCGGGCTGCGCATCACGCTGCGGACCCCCGCGCCCGCCTCGCTGCGGCGCCTCGCGCTGCGGCTGGGCAGCGACGGCCGGATCGTCTCCCCGCAGGACCTCGCCGACAGCGCGAGGGAGGCGGCGGCCGCGGCGCTCGCGGCCTACGAGGGCCAGGCCTGAGGCCGCGGGCGAATCGAGAGGGATGAGGGACATGTCCGTGATGCACGGAATGACGGCTTCGATCGCACCGGTCCTCTTCAAGGCCGCCTGCCCCGACTGCCGCGCCCGCTTCGAACTCGCCGCGGGCTCCCTGCGCCTGGCCATCGGCGCCAGCCGCCGTACGACCTTCTACTCGTTCACCTGCCCCGAGTGCGGCAGCGCCGTCCGCAAGCCCGCGGGCGAGCGGATCGTCGAACTCCTCACCGGCGGCGGCGTCCGTACTCTGCGCCTGCACTCCACCGTCTGACTCCGAACCGTCTAGGCTCGCCCCATGTTCTGGCCCATGCTCGCCATCGCCCTCGGATTCCTCGGCATCGCCGTGCTCGGTGTCCTCGGCATCAAGGTCTTCCTCGAGGCCCAGCGGCTCGGCCGCCAGGTGACCCACACCGCCGAGCGCATCAACCGCGCCGCCGAGGAGCTCGAAAGGGCGGCCGAGGATCTGACCCGGACCGGCGGGGCGTTGCGCTAGCGGGCGGGGCGGTGGGCCGGAGCGCGGGCTTGCGCTCCTGCCGGGCGGCCGGTAGCACCCTCCTCCCGTGAGACACCGCGGGGTACGCTGCTGAGCGCGGCCCAGATCAAGAGGTGCGGGTCGCAAACGGGTGTACGCACGGGGATTGCCGTGCGTTTACTCGTGCGCGTTACGATCGCTGAGGTCGGAGTTCGGGCACCAGTCCGGGCGGCGACCGCCAGCACCACCCCCAGCCGCCTCGATGAGAAGGTAGACCACGCTTATGTTCCGTCAGATCGGTCCCCTCGAGATCAGCCTGATCCTCCTTGTCATCGTTCTCCTCTTCGGCGCCAAGAAGCTTCCCGAGATGGCCCGTTCTCTCGGCAAGTCGGCGCGCATCCTGAAGAGCGAGGCGAAGGCGATGAAGACGGAGGGTGGCCAGCAGCCCGCCCCCGCCGACCCGCCGGCCGAGCAGCCCGCCGCGCAGCGCACCATCAAGGCCGCGCCCGGCGACGTCACCTCCGCCCGCCCCGTGACCGAGCCCTCGGACACCACGCAGCGCTGACCCCGTTCGACCCCCAAGGCCGCCGCACGCCGGCCTGCCGCACGAGATGAGGACGTGGGTTGCTCAAGCCTGCCCGCACGAAGAAGGAGAAGGACCCCGAGGGGCGGATGCCGCTCGTGGAGCATCTGCGCGAACTCCGCAACCGCGTCGCCAAGGCGATGCTCGCGGTGATCGTGGCCTCGGTGGTGGCCGCGTTCTTCAGCCAGCAGCTCATGGACTTCCTCTCCTCGCCCGTGCCGAAGTGCACGCCCGGCTCCCCGATCGCCGCCACCACCGGCGGTCAGTGCGTCACCATCGCGTACCAGACCATGCTGTCGCCCTTCACCTCCACGGTGAAGGTGATCATGCTGGCGGGTGTGCTCGCCGCCTCCCCGGTCTGGCTGTACCAGCTGTGGGCCTTCGTCGCGCCCGGCCTGCACAAGAGTGAGAAGCGGTACACGTACTACTTCGCGGCCGTCGCCGTGCCGCTCTTCGCCGCCGGTGCCTACCTCGCCTACCTGATCATGCCGGTCAGCGTGCGGGTCCTGATCAGCATCACCCCCGACGTCGCCTCGAACTTCCTCTCGCTCGACGACGTCCTGGACTTCACCACCCGCATGGTGCTCGTCTTCGGGCTCGCCTTCGAACTGCCCCTGCTGCTGATCATGCTCAACTTCGCCGGCGTCGTGACCGGAAGGCGCATGGCCGGCTGGTGGCGCGGCGTGATCATGGGCATCTTCGTCTTCGGCGCGGTCGCCACCCCGTCCACCGACCCCCTCGGCATGATCGCCCTCTCCGGGCCGATCATCGTCCTCTACTTCATCGCGGTCGGTATCTCGCTGCTCAACGACCGGCGACGGGCCCGTAACGACCCGGACGCCGAGCTGGACGACGACGAGGCCTCCATCCTCGACCTCACGCCCGAGACCGTCGGAGCCGTCGAACCCGTCGGCGCGGCCCGCGTCCTGCCCGAGCAGTCCGGCGGAGCCGCCGACGGCGGCAGGGCCCTCGGTCCCGGCAGTTACGACGACGTCACCTGATCTTGTAGGGTCCTCCCCCCAGACTCCGTCCGGGGGGACACCCATGACCAGCGAGATCACCCTCTTCGTCAACCCGACCGCGGGACGCGGCCGGGGCGCGCACGCCGCGCAGCCGGCCGCCCGCGCGCTCCGGGACGCCGGATACTCGGTCCGTACCGTCCTCGGCGCCGACGCGGAGGACGCCCTGCGACGCGCCCGCGAGGCCGTCGCGGGCGGCACCGACGCGCTGGTCGCCGTCGGCGGCGACGGCATGGTCTCCCTCGCCCTCCAGGCCCTGGCCGGCACCCGCACCCCCCTCGGCGTGGTGGCCGTCGGTACCGGCAACGACTTCGCCCGCTCCCTCGGCCTGCCCGTCCGCCGACCGGCGGCCGCGGGCCGGCTCGCCGCCGAGCTCCTCAAGGGCGGCGGTGGGCGTGACATCGACCTCGGCCGGGTCGGCGACCGCTGGTTCGGCACCGTCCTCGCCTCCGGCTTCGACTCGCGCGTCAACGACCGCGGCAACCGCATGCGGCTGCCCGCCGGGCGGTTCAAGTACGACCTCGCCATGATCGCCGAACTGGCCGCGTTCCGGCCCGTCCCCTACCGCCTCACCTTCGACGACGGCACCGAACGGGAGGTCGGCGCGACCCTCGTGGCCGTCGGCAACGGGACGTCCTACGGCGGCGGGATGCGGATCTGCGCCGACGCCCGCATGGACGACGGCCTCTTCGACGTCACGGTCGTCGGGGAGTGCAGCCGTACGACGCTGATCAAGGTCTTCCCGAGGGTCTACCGGGGCACCCACCTCGACCACCCGGTCGTCACCGTCCACCGCGTCCGCTCCGTCACGCTCGACGCACCCCGTGTCACCGGCTACGCCGACGGCGAGCCGCTCGGACCGCTGCCGCTCACCGCCACCTGTGTCCCCGGAGCGCTGCGCGTGCTGGCGCCGCCGGCCGGGATTCCGCTCCCTCATTAAAGATCGCGTCACTGTCAGAGGTGGCGGGTAGGCTCGACAACAAGATGACAGAGGACCTCACACCAGCCGAAGCGTACGCAGCTGCTCGCGCCCGCAACGCCGAGCAGGCCACGGCGCTGGCCCCCTTCCGCGAGATGTACGAGTTCGGTCTGGACCCCTTCCAGATCGAGGCCTGCCAGGCCCTCGAAGCGGGCAAAGGCGTGCTCGTCGCCGCGCCCACGGGCTCCGGCAAGACCATCGTCGGCGAGTTCGCCGTCCACCTCGCCCTGCTCCAGGGGCGCAAGTGCTTCTACACGACACCCATCAAGGCGCTGTCGAACCAGAAGTACGCCGACCTCGTGAAGCGGTACGGACCCGACAAGGTCGGCCTCCTCACCGGCGACAACAGTGTCAACGGAGACGCTCCGGTCATCGTCATGACCACCGAGGTCCTCCGCAACATGCTGTACGCCGGATCCCAGGCCCTCAGCGGCCTCGGGTACGTGGTCATGGACGAGGTGCACTACCTCTCGGACCGCTTCCGCGGCGCCGTCTGGGAGGAAGTGATCATCCACCTCCCCGAGTCGGTGACGCTCGTCTCACTCTCCGCGACCGTCTCCAACGCCGAGGAGTTCGGCGACTGGCTCGACACCGTACGCGGCGACACCGAGGTCATCGTCTCCGAGAGCCGCCCCGTGCCGCTCTGGCAGCACGTCCTGGCCGGCCGCCGGATGTACGACCTCTTCGAGGAGGAGACCGACCACGGCGGCCGCGGCGCGTCCCGCCGCGAGGTCAACCCCGACCTGCTGCGCCTGGCCCGCACGGAGAACACCCGGACGTACAACCCGCGTGAGCGGCGGCGCGGCAAGATGGTCCGCGAGGCCGACCGGGAGCGCGAGCGCCGCCAGCGCTCCCGCATCTGGACGCCCGGACGGCCCGAGGTCATCGAACGCCTCGACGCCGAAGGGCTGTTGCCCGCCATCACCTTCATCTTCAGCCGCGCCGGCTGCGAGGCGGCCGTCCAGCAGTGCCTCTACGCGGGGCTGCGGCTCAACAACGACGAGGCGCGGCAGCGTGTCCGCGAGATCGTCGAGGCGCGCACCGCCTCGATCCCGTCCGAGGACCTCCACGTCCTCGGGTACTACGAGTGGCTGGAGGGCCTGGAGCGCGGCATCGCCGCCCACCACGCCGGCATGCTGCCGACCTTCAAGGAGGTCGTCGAGGAGCTGTTCGTCCGCGGCCTCGTGAAGGCGGTCTTCGCCACCGAGACGCTCGCGCTCGGCATCAACATGCCCGCCCGGACGGTCATCCTGGAGAAGCTCGTCAAGTGGAACGGCGAGCAGCACGCCGACATCACCCCCGGCGAGTACACCCAGCTGACCGGTCGCGCCGGACGCCGCGGCATCGACGTCGAGGGGCACGCCGTCGTCCTCTGGCAGCGCGGCCTGGACCCCGGCCACCTCGCCGGACTCGCGGGCACCCGCACGTACCCGCTGCGCTCCAGCTTCAAGCCGTCGTACAACATGGCGGTCAACCTGGTCGACCAGTTCGGCCGCCACCGCTCGCGCGAGCTCCTGGAGACCTCGTTCGCGCAGTTCCAGGCGGACCGGTCCGTCGTCGGCATCTCCCGCCAGGTCCAGAAGAACGAGGAGGGCCTCGCGGGCTACCGCGAGGGCATGACCTGCCACCTCGGGGACTTCGAGGAGTACGCGCGACTGCGCCGCGACCTCAAGGACCGTGAGACCGAACTGGCCAAGCAGGGCGCCGCGCAGCGCCGTGCCGCGGCCGCCGCGTCCCTGGAGAAGCTGAAGCCGGGCGACGTCATCCATGTGCCCACGGGCAAGTTCGCCGGCCTCGCGCTCGTGCTCGACCCGGGGATTCCCGGGCGGACCAACGGCCACCGGGGCTTCGAGCACTACGACGGGCCGCGCCCGCTCGTGCTCACCGCCGAGCGTCAGGTCAAGCGGCTCGCGTCGATCGACTTCCCGATCCCCGTCGAGGCCATGGAGCGGATGAGGATCCCGAAGTCCTTCAACCCCCGCTCGCCGCAGTCCCGTCGGGACCTTGCCTCCGCCCTGCGCACGAAGGCCGGGCACCTGAACCCGGAGCGGCACCGCCGGGAGCGTTCGCCCGCCGCCGACGACCGCGAGATCAACCGGCTCCGCACCGAGCTGCGGGCGCACCCCTGCCACGGCTGCGACGAGCGCGAGGACCACGCCCGGTGGGCCGAGCGCTACCACCGGCTGCAGCGCGACACCCGGCAGCTGGAGCGGCGGATCGAAGGCCGGACGAACACCATCGCCCGTACCTTCGACCGGATCGTCGCGCTTCTCACGGACCTCGACTATCTGCGCGGTGACGACGTCACGGACAACGGCAAGCGGCTCGCCCGGCTCTACGGCGAACTCGACCTGCTGGCCAGCGAGTGCCTGCGCGACCGGGTCTGGGAGGGGCTGACCCCGGCCGAACTGGCGGCGTGCGTCTCGGCGTTGGTCTTCGAGGCCCGGCAGTCCGACGACGCCGTGCCGCCGAAGGTTCCGGCCGGGAACGCCAAGGCCGCGCTCGGCGAGATGGTGCGGATCTGGGGGCGTCTCGACGCCCTGGAGGAAGAGTTCAAGATCAACCAGGCGGAGGGCGTCGGCCAGCGCGAGCCCGACCTCGGCTTCGCCTGGGCGGCCTACCAGTGGGCCTCCGACAAGGGACTCGACGAGGTCCTGCGGGAGGCCGAGATGCCCGCCGGTGACTTCGTGCGCTGGTGCAAGCAGGTCATCGACGTCCTCGGGCAGATCGCCGCCGCCGCGCCCAAGGAGAACAGCACGGTCGCCAAGAACGCGCGAAAGGCCGTCGACTCGCTGCTGAGGGGTGTGGTGGCGTACAGCTCGGTCGGCTGACGTTCTGTCATGTCGCCTGTGGGGCCCGTGGTTGACGCCACGGGCCTCTTGGGTTCGGGGAAGGGGTCGGGCTGTCCGACTCTCCCGGCCGGAGGGTGTGGCCCGTTTCCCGGGGTGTTGTCGACGTTCTGAGGTGTTGTCCACAGGGCGTTGTCCACAGGGGTGGCGGAGTGTCGGACGTCTCCGATTCCATGGACGTACACACCGGGCAAGACCGCTGGGAGGGGACCCACGTGACCACGCAAGCCGGTTCGGCCGCCGTCGAGGAGACGGCCGACGGACAGAAGATCGTGCCGGGGCCACGGGGCGTGCCACTGCTCGGAAACCTGCCGGAGTTCGGCAAGGACCCGCTCGCCTTCTTCGAGCGGCTGCGCGAGCGCGGAGACTTCGTCAGCTGGCGCTTCGGGCCGGGCCCGGCGCTCTTCATCGCCCACCCCGAGACCATCGGGGAACTCCTCACCGAGGTGGAGCGCACCTTCGACCAGCCCGACCTGGGCATCGCCTTCCGTACGTTGCTGGGGAACGGCGTGGTCGTCGCGAAGGGTGCCGACTGGCGCCGCAAACGCTCCCTCGTCCAGCCCTCCGTCCGGCCCAAGCAGGTGCGGTCCTACGCCGCCACGATGGCCGAGTGCGCCATCGCCCTGGCCAACCGGTGGGGAGACGGAGAGCGCGTCGACGTGAAGAAGGAGATGGCCGCGCTCACGCAGCTGATCGCCGTCCGCACCATCTTCGGTGTCGACACCGCCGCCGACGCCGAGGCCATCGGCCGTGCCATGGACGTCGCGCAGAAGGAGATCGGCGCCGAATTCAGCGGGATCGGCGCCCTGTTGCCCGACTGGGTGCCCACACCGGGACGGGCCCGCATCAAGCGCGCGACCGCCGTCATCGACGCCGAGGTCGGCCGGGTCGTCGCCCGCCACCGTGACGGGGACACCGACCGGCCCGACCTGCTCAGCCGGCTCCTGGCCGCCCAGGACGAGACCGGCGCGCACCTCTCCGACGAGGAGATCCGCGACGAGACCGTCACGCTCTACATCGGCGGACACGAGACCACGAGCTCCACCCTCGTCTGGGCCTGGCAGCTGCTCTCCCACAACCCCCGCGTGCGGGACGCGCTGGCCGAGGAGCTCGACCGGGTCCTCGGCGACCGGGAACCGGGCTTCGACGACTACGCCCGCCTGCCGTACACCCAGGCGGTGGTGAAGGAGACGCTCCGGCTCTACCCGACGATCTGGCTCCTCACCGGTATCGCCCGGGAGGGCGCGACCCTCGGCGGGATGACGATCCCGCCCGGGACCCGCGTGTGGTCCAGCCAGTGGGCCACGCACCGGGACGGGCGGTGGTTCGCCGAGCCGGAGGAGTTCCGCCCGGAGCGCTGGGGCGCCGCGGAGGGCGAGCCCGCGGAGGAGATACCCGAGTACGCGTGGTTCCCGTTCGGCGGGGGACCTCGGGCCTGTCTGGGGACCCGGTTCGCGATGGTCGAGGCCGTCCTGATCCTCGCCGTCCTGGCCCGCCGGTTCCGGCTCGACATGGACCTCGGAGCCGGGGAGATACGCCCCGTGCCGAGCCTGACCCTCCAGCCCGACCGGGAAGTCCTCGCCACGGTCCGCGCACGCCCGTGAGGTGGGGGAGGATTCCGGTATGAAGATCAGCGCGCGGGGCCTCAACCGTTCGACGCTCGCCCGGCAGTTGCTGCTCCGACGGGAGCGGGTCGGGGCGGCCGAGGCGGTACGGAAGGTGGTCGCGGTGCAGGCCCAGCAGCCGGCCTCCCCGTATCTCGCGCTGTGGAACCGGACCGTAGCCTTCGACCCTGCCGACCTCGACAGAGCCTTCGCCGACGGCACGGTCGTCAAGTCGACGCTCATGCGGATCACCCTGCATGCCGTCCACACCGACGACTTCCGGACCTTCCGGGAGGCGGTGCATCCGCTGCTGAGAGCGGGCAGGATCGGCGACCCCCGGTTCGCGGCGTCGGGGCTGACCGCCGAGGACGCGGACGTGCTCGTTCCGGAGCTGCTGGCCTTTGCCGACCGGCCCCGGACGGGCGCGGAGTACGAGGCGTGGATCCAGGAGCGGGTGGGGGCCGCGCCGAAATCCGGCGCGTGGTGGGCGCTGCGGCACTACACGCCCTTGGTGCACGCGCCGACCACGCCCCCGTGGTCCTTCGGGGAACGCCCCTCGTACGTCGCACCTCCCGACCCGCCTGCACCGGCCGGGCCCGAGGCCTCCGACGCGGCCCTGCGGACGCTCGTCCTCCGCTACCTGGAGGGCTTCGGGCCCGCGACGGTGGGGGACATGGCCCAGTTCGCGCTGGTCCAGCGGGCCAGGGTGAGGAAGGTCCTGGGGACTCTGACGGACGACCTGGAGCGGGGTCAGGGTCCGGACGGCGAGGACCTGTTCGACGTACCGGGCGCACCCCGCCCGGACGAGGCCACCCCGGCCCCGCCCCGGCTCATGGCCATGTGGGACAGCACCCTGCTGGCCTACGCCGACCGGGCTCGGGTCATCCCGCCCGACTACCGCGCGGCAGTCATCCGCAGGAACGGAGACGTGCTGCCGACCCTGTTGGTCGACGGCTACGTCGCCGGGGTGTGGCGCCCGACCGAGGGCGGCATCGAGGCGACCGCCTTCCACGACCTGCCGGAGGAGACCTGGGAGGGACTCGCGGAGGAGGCCGGCGCCCTGACGGCCTTCCTCGCCGACCGCGACCCCCACGTCTACCGCCGCTACGCCCACTGGTGGACCAAACTCCCACCGGGCGAGACCCGGCTACTGCCGGGGGCGTGAGGCGTCGGTCCGGGCCCGGTTCCGGGTCGTCGGTCGGGGCCCGGTTCCGCGTCGGCGTGGGTTGGTCGGGCGTCTGCGCGTGGGGCGTTCGCGGGCGGGGTGGGTGCCTTGGGCGGGGTGGGCGCCTCGGTCGGCGGGGGGTGCCTCGGGCGGGGTGGGCGCCTCGGTCGGCGGGGGGTGGGTCAGTTTTCCTGTTCGCGTTCCACCTGGTCGTTCCATTCGCGCTTGATGGCGCGCCAGGCCTCGTCCGTCTTGCCCAGGCGCCAGTAGCCCGAGATCGACAGGCGCTCGCGCGGGACCTCGCGCTCCAGGCGCAGGTGGCGGCGGAGTTCCTTCACGAAGCCCGCCTCGCCGTGGACGAAGGCGTGGACGTCGCCCGCCGGGAAGTCCAGGGTGCGGACCGCGTCGAGGAGGGCCGCGCCCGTCGGGCGGTCGCCCCGGTGCAGCCAGGTCACCTCGATGCCCGCCGCCGTGGCGAACTTCTGCTCCTCGGCCGCGTCCGCGACCTCCACGAAGGCGTGCACCGTCGCGCCGCCGGGCAGCCGCTCCAGCGCCACCGCGATCGCCGGCAGCGCGCTCTCGTCGCCGACCAGCAGGTGCCAGTCCGCCTCCGCGTCCGGGGCGTAGCCGCCGCCCGGCCCCAGGAAGCGCATCGTATCGCCCGCCTGGGCCCGCGCCGCCCACGGGCCGGCCAGGCCCTCGTCGCCGTGAACCACGAAGTCGACGGTCAGCTCGCGGTGGACCGGGTCCCAGCTCCGTACCGTGTACGTACGCGTGGTCGGCCACTGCTCGCGCGGGAACTCCGCGCGGATCCGCTCCATGTCGAACGGCTCCGGGTAGCTCACGCCCTCCGGCGCGAAGAGCAGCTTCACGTAGTGGTCGGTGTACTCGCCCACCGAGAACGCGTCGAGGCCGTCCCCGCCCAGCACGACCCGCACCATGTGTGGGGTGATCCGCTCCGTGCGCACCACCCGTGCTTCATAAGCCTGCGGTGCCTTGCGCGCGGGCTGCTCTGCCACGACGGTCTCCCTGACTCTGCGAACTTAGGTTTACCTAAGCTAGCATCCCGGGCGGTCGGCGGCCCAGAGCGCCCAGCCAACCGCCTCAGCCGGCAGGAAGTGCCTCAGCCCGCCGAAGGCGCCTCAGCGCCCCAGGACCGGCAGCAGGCGGCTGACCGCCCCGCCGAGGCCCCAGCGCGTGACCAGGGCGGCCAGCGCCTCCGGGTCCTTCGGCGCACGCGGCAGCGCCGGGTCGACATCCGGCAGGGGGACGTCCCCGGCGACCCGGACGACCGTCGGCGCCACGTCCAGGTAAGCCGCCGCCTCCACGATCCCGCGCCGCTTGGCCGGGGTCAGCTTCGACGTACGGTCCAGGGCCGCTGTCCGCACGCCCGCCAGATCGCCGTACTCCGTGATCAGCTGCGCCGCCGTCTTCTCGCCGATGCCCTTCACCCCGGGCAGACCGTCGCTGGTGTCGCCGCGCAGCGCCGCGAAGTCGGCGTACTGGTCGGGCCGCACCCCGTACTTCGTACGGATCAGCTCGTCGTCGACCAGGTCGCAGTCGCCGACGCCCTTGCGCGGATACAGCACGCGCACCCCACGCTCGTCGTCCACCAGTTGGAAGAGGTCCCGGTCGCCCGTGACGATGTCCACCGGGCCCTTCGCGTGCCCGGCCAGTGTGCCGATCACGTCGTCCGCCTCGTACCCCGCGACCCCGACGCGGGCGATGCCGAGCGCGTCCAGGACGTCGTCGATCACCGGCACCTGCGGGGAGAGGGTGTCGGGGATCTCCTCCACGTCCGGGCCGGTCTCCGTCTCCACGGCGACCCGGTGCGCCTTGTACGACGGGATCAGGTCCACCCGCCACTGCGGGCGCCAGTCGGCGTCCATGCAGGCCACCAGGTCGTCGGGGTGGTGGTCCTGGACGAGCCGGGTGATGAAGTCCAGCAGGCCGCGCACGGCGTTGACAGGCGTGCCGTCCGGGGCCCGGACCGAATCCGGCACACCGAAGTACGCGCGGAAGTAGAGAGAGGCGGTGTCGAGGAGCATCAGGCGTCGCGTCACACCCCGATCATGCCGCACCCCACCGACACCCGCCCCGAGCGACCACGCCCCTCCCATCGCACCCGCCCTCACGCCCCCGCCGACACCCGCCCCGAGCGACCACGCCTCTCCCACCGCACCCGTCCTCACGCCCCCACCGACACCCGCCCCGAGCGACCACGCCCCTCCCACCGGCACCCGCCCCTCCCGCCCGAGGGCGGTTCAGTGACGCCCGTCACCTTTGGGTTTGTGCCGGAGGGCCCAGGGCAGGCGCGGGCCCGGAGCGGACCCGGTTTGTCGATTCAGCCATGAATCGCCGTACGACACGGGAGTCGCGGGCCGAAACCGCCCCGCTCCACGGCCCGGCCGCGGGGGCGGCCGGCCGTTTTCGTTTCAACGCGTGAGGTATATGTGTCCAGGCTCCAGGCCGATCACCTGTACAAGGTGTTCGGCAGACGACCCGACGAAGCCGTCAGGAAACTCGCCGACGGCGCGGACCGCGACGAACTGCGCGCCGACGGCACGACGGCGGCGGTGATCGACGCGTCCTTCACCGTCGAGCCCGGCCAGATCTTCGTCGTGATGGGTCTGTCCGGATCGGGCAAGTCCACCCTCCTGCGCATGCTCAACGGTCTGCTGGAGCCCACCGCGGGCCGCGTGCTGTTCGACGGCGACGACCTCACGGCGCTCAGCCCCCGCGATCTGCGCACCGTGCGGTCCACGAAGATCAGCATGGTCTTCCAGCACTTCGCGCTCTTCCCGCACCGCAGCGTCCTGGAGAACGCCGCCTACGGCCTGGAGGTCCAGGGCGTCCCGCGCGCCGAGCGCGAGACCCGGGCCGCCGAGGCCCTGGAGCTGTGCGGCCTCGCCGGCTGGGAGAAGTCCTGGCCCGACGAGCTCTCCGGCGGCATGCAGCAGCGCGTGGGCCTGGCCCGCGCGCTCGCCACCGACGCCGACCTGCTCCTCATGGACGAGTCCTTCAGCGCCCTCGACCCGCTGATCCGCCGCGACATGCAGGACCAGCTCCTGGAACTGCAGAAGCGGCTGAAGAAGACCATCGTCTTCATCACCCACGACCTCAACGAGGCCATGCGCCTCGGCGACCGCATCGCGGTCATGCGCGACGGCCGGATCGTCCAGCTCGGCACCGCCGAGGACATCCTGATCCGCCCCGCCAACGACTACGTCGCCTCCTTCATCCAGGACGTCGACCGCTCCCGCGTGCTCACGGCCGCCGCCGTGATGACCGAGGCCGAACACCCGCGGCCCGACGGCTGCGACTGCGAGACCGTCGGCCCCGACACCCTCGTCGCCGACCTGTGCGCGATCAGCGCCCGCGTCCCGCACGCGGTGGCCGTCAAGGACGCCGACGGCACCGTCCTCGGGGTCGTACCGCAGTCCCGGCTGATCGGCTTCATCGGCGACGAGCAGCGCCCGCCCGTCGTCTGCACATCCGGCAGCACCGGTACGAAGGAGGTGGCCGCCCATGCCTAGGCTCCCCCTCGGCCAGTGGGTCGACAGCTCCGTCGACTGGCTCCAGGCCCAGTTCTCGTGGCTCTTCGACGCCGTCACCAGCGTCGTCACCGGTCTCTACGACGGGATCGACGCGGTCCTGTCCGCACCGGAGCCCCTGCTCTTCGCCGGCATCCTCGCCGTCGTCGCCTGGTGGCTGCGCGGTCTGCCCGCCGGTGTGCTCGCCTTCGCGGGCTTCGCGCTCGTCGACTCCGTCGACCTGTGGGACGACGCCATGTCGACCCTCTCGCTGGTGCTCGTCGCGACCCTGGTGACCCTGGTCATCGCGGTCCCCCTCGGCATCTGGGCGGCGCGCTCGAAGACCGTCAGCGCCGTGCTGCGGCCGGTTCTGGACTTCATGCAGACCATGCCCGCCATGGTCTACCTGATCCCCGGCATCATCTTCTTCGGCGTCGGCGTGGTCCCCGGCATCATCGCCACCATCGTCTTCGCCCTGCCGCCCGGCGTCCGGATGACCGAGCTCGGCATCCGCCAGGTCGACGGCGAGCTCGTCGAGGCGGCCGAGGCCTTCGGCACGACCCCGCGCAACACGCTGCTGCGCGTGCAGCTGCCGCTCGCCCTGCCGACGATCATGGCCGGTATCAACCAGGTCATCATGCTGGGCCTGTCGATGGTCGTCATCGCCGGCATGGTCGGCGGCGGCGGGCTCGGCGGCGCGGTCTACCGCGCCATCGGCAACGTCGACATCGGCCTCGGCTTCGAGGCCGGTATCTCCATCGTCATCCTCGCCATGTACCTGGACCGGATGACCGGCGCGCTGGGCCGCCAGGTCTCGCCGCTCGGCCGCCGCGCCCTCGCCAAGGCGCGAGCCGCGAGCGCCGCGCGCGCCGGGGCGAAGGTCTGGAACCACCGTCCGCAGCCCGTCACCGCCCTCGTCGGCGTGGTCGTCCTCGCGCTCGTCGCGGGCGGCATGGGGTTCCTCGGTGGCGGTACGGCATCGACCACGGCCGGCGGCAAGGACGTCGGCCACGGCAAGAAGATCACCATGGGCTACATCCCGTGGGACGAGGGCATCGCCTCCACCTTCCTCTGGAAGGAACTGCTGGAGCGGCGCGGCTACGAGGTCGACGCCAAGCAGCTGGAGGCCGGCGCGCTCTACACCGGTATGGCGGGCGGCCAGATCGACTTCGAGACCGACTCCTGGCTCCCGGTCACGCACGCCCAGTACTGGGAGAAGTACCAGAACAAGCTGGAGGACCTCGGCTCCTGGTACGGCCCCACCTCCCTGGAGCTGTCCGTGCCCTCGTACATGAAGGGCATCGACTCGCTCGAGGACCTCAAGGGCAGGAGCGGCCAGTTCAAGGGCCGGATCATCGGCATCGAGCCGAGCGCCGGAATGATGGGCATCCTCAAGGACAAGGTCCTGAAGGAGTACGGCCTGGAGGGCGAGTACAAGGTCGTGGACGGCTCCACGCCCGGCATGCTCGCCGAGCTGAAGCGCGCGTACGACAAGAAGGAACCGGTCGTCGTCACGCTCTGGTCGCCGCACTGGGCCTACTCCACGTACGACCTGAAGAAGCTCAAGGACCCCAAGGGCACCTGGGGCGCCGGCGACGGCGTCCACACCCTCGCCCGTAAGGGCTTCACCGCCGAGAACCCCGAGGTCGGTGCCTGGCTGAAGAACTTCAAGCTCACCGAGAAGCAGCTGACCGATCTCGAAGCGGCCATCCAGGAGACCGGCAAGGGCAAGGAGCAGGAGGCCGTCCGCGGCTGGCTGGAGAAGAACCCCGGCCTCGCGGAGAAGCTGGCCCCGCAGTAGCTCCGAAGGGGCACTCACGACTCCTGTCCGAAAAGGGGTGGTCGCCGAGCGTGTTCGGCGGCCACCCCTTTTCGCCACGACGCGAAACCCCGCGCCAAAGCTGCGTAAGGTTCAGGTAACCGACCAGTACGCAGGCATCGAGGGACGAGGGAGGGAGCCGACATGGACGACAAGGAATCCCTACGCGTGGGCGCGGCCGTCAAGAAGCGCCGCAGGGCCCTCAAGCTCACCCTGGCCGTCGTGGCCTCGCGCAGCGGCCTGTCCGTGCCCTTCCTCAGCCAGGTCGAGAACGAGCGCGCCCGCCCCAGCAAGCGCTCCCTGGAGCTCGTCGCCGGCGCCCTGGAGACCTCGGCCGGCGAACTCCTCGCCGCCGCCGAGGCGGCCCGCACCGTCGACGTCGTACGGGCCGAGGAGCATCCGCACGCGATGCCCGAGGGCGTACGGTCCCTGGTCCGCGGCCGGCACCAGCTGCACGCGCTGGAGTTCACCGGCGAGCGCGACGCGGGCCGCGAATTCCAGCACCGCAACGACGAGTTGCTGTTCGTCGCCGACGGCGCCGCCGAGGTCGAGGCCGAGGGCCGGGCGTACCGCCTGGAGCGCGGCGACACGCTCTACCTCTCCGGCGGAGTACGGCACCGGTGGCGCGCCACCGAGCCGGGCACCCGCCTCCTGGTCGTGGCCGTCGCCGAGCACATCGAGGCCGACGACACGTGAGGGCGGTGGGCAAGGGGCCCGTGGCCCGCGTCGTCTCCCTCGTGCCCTCGCTCACCGAGGCGGTCGCCGTCAGCGGGCCCGGTCTGCTCGTCGGCGCCACCGACTGGTGCGAGCAACCGGCCGACCTCGACGTCGTACGCATCGGGGGCACCAAGAACCCCGACGTCCCCGCCATCACCGCTCTGCGCCCCGACCTCGTGATCGCCAACGAGGAGGAGAACCGCGCCCCCGACCTGGCCGCCCTGCGCGCCGCCGGGATCGAGGTCCTGGTCACCGAGGTGCGCACGCTCGACCAGGCGTTCCAGGAACTGGACCGGGTGCTGCGGGCCTGTGGCGTACGGGACCGGCCGCGCTGGCTGGACGAGGCGGAGGAGGCCTGGGCGGCCGTCGACGCCCCGCCGGGTCCGCCGCCGACCGCCCTCGTGCCGATCTGGCGCCGCCCCTGGATGGTCCTGGGCCGCGACACCTTCGCGGGCGACCTGCTGGCCCGCCTCGGCGTCCGGCAGCTCTACGCCGACCACCCCGAGCGCTACCCGCGCGTCCCGCTCGACGAGCTGCGGGCGGCCGGTGCCGACCTGGTGGTGCTGCCCGACGAGCCGTACCGCTTCACGCGCGACGACGGCCCCGAGGCGTTCCCCGGGACCGCCGCCGCACTCGTCAGCGGACGTCACCTCACGTGGTACGGACCGTCACTGGCCGAGGCGCCCCGGGTGCTCGCCCGGGCCCTGCGAGCAGCGCACCACTGAACAGCCCGCGCAAGGTGTGGAATCCGGCCACCAGCCAGGCCGCGACGAGGAACACGTACAGCGCGATCGCGAGCCAGCGGAAGACGGCGAGCCCGGTGTGCTGGGCGAGCCCCTCCGAGCCCGTCACACAGGTGCCGACGGGGAAGGTGAAGGCCCACCAGGTCATCGCGAAGCCCATCCCCGCGCGCCGGGCCCGCAGCACGAGTGCGCCGGCGAGCGCCAGCCACAGCAGGGCGAAGCCCATGGCCGGGACGCCGTAGAGGACGGCGAAGGCGGCGAAGCCGTGCGCGTACGGGGCGGGCAGCAGGCCCGGGGCGGCGTCGGCGAACTTGTTCGCGGCGGTGGTCGACTGGCCGAGCGGCCCGAGGACCAGGAAGAGCGTCGGGGTCAGCGCGAGCGGCAGCGGCCCGTGGGTGACCAGCCGGCCGAAGACCAGCGGCAGCATGACGAGGGTTGCGAGCAGGCTGATGCCGAACAGGGCGTAACAGGCGATCAGCAGGGTCTGCTGGGGCTGCCCGGCGGGCAGGTGGGGCAGGAGCAGCGGGCCGACGGCGGCGGAGACCATCGGCGCGACGACGGGCAGCAGCCAGACGGGCGAGGCGCCCTCGATCTTGTGGTGCACCACCATCAGGTACGGGATCGTCACGGCGGCGGCCAGGCCGATGACCGTACCGGCCGTGAACAGGACCGTGTCGAGGGCGACGGCCGCGGCCGGGCCCATCCAGTCCTGGCCGACGACGAGCGCGCCGGCGCCGACGGCGAGCAGGGCCATCGACAGACAGCCGTAGAACGGGGCGACGGCCGGGTCGAGGAGGTGCTCGCGGGCGCGGTCGCGGTGGTGGATCCAGTGCAGGGCGCGAGCCGTGAGGAGGGTGAGGAGCAGCGCGAGGGAGAGCGCCCAGACGGCGGCGCAGGCGGTGCGGAGACCGGGGACACCGGCGGCGCCGGGGAGGGTGGCTCCCGCGTTGGCGACGATGGCGGTGCCCATCACCGTGGCGTACCAGTTGGGGCCGAGGTGACGGACCGCGGCCGTCCGCTCGCCGGGGGTGGTGGCGAGGGGGGCCGGGCGGGAAGGTGCGAGGGTTGCCATGGGACTCACCCTCGCGCGGCCGCGCGGGCCCGACCAGGGATCATGGTGCTATGACGTCATAAGCTGACTTTATGAGCAACGAGCCTGCCGAGACCTCGCCCCTGTCCCACCGGGTCCCCGACCTCGGCGCGCTCGAACTGCTGCTTGCGGTCGCCCGGCACGGGAGCCTGGGGCGGGCCGCCCGCGAGGTGGGCATCACCCAGCCCGCGGCGAGCAGCCGGATCCGGTCGATGGAGCGACAGCTCGGGGTGGCCCTGGTGGACCGTTCGCCGCGCGGCTCGCGGCTCACGGACGCGGGCGCGCTGGTGACGGACTGGGCGCGGCGGATCGTCGAGGCGGCGGAGGCCTTCGACGCGGGCGCGCAGGCGCTGCGGGGGCGGCGGGACTCGCGGCTGCGGGTGGCCGCGTCGATGACGATCGCCGAGTACCTGCTGCCGGGGTGGCTGATCGCGCTGCGCGCGGAGCGCCCAGACACGGCGGTGTCGCTGATGGCGGGGAACTCCGCCGCGGTCGCGGAGCGGCTCCTCGGCGACGAGGCGGACCTGGGGTTCGTGGAGGGGCTCGCCGTGCCGGACGGCCTCGACGGGGCGGTCGTCGCCCGCGACCGGCTCGTCGTGGTCGCCGCGCCGTCGCACCCGTGGGCCCGTCGGCGCAGGCCGCTGGACCCCGGCGAGCTGGCCGCGACCCCGCTGATCCTGCGCGAGCGCGGCTCGGGCACGCGCCAGGTCCTGGACTCCGCGCTCTCCGCCCACGGCGGGCTCGCGCAGCCGCTCCTGGAACTCGCCTCCACGACGGCCGTGAAGGCGGCGGCGGTCAGCGGGGCGGGGCCTGCCGTCCTGAGCGAGCTCGCGATCGCGGAGGAGCTGGCGTCCCGCCGCCTGGTCGAGGTCCCGGTGGACGGCGTCCTCCTGCGCCGCGACCTCCGCGCCGTCTGGCCCACGGGCCACCGCCCTACCGGCCCGGCGCGGGACCTGCTGTCCCTGACGAGGGCGGCGCCGACGGGGTGACGGCGGGGCGGGGCGGGCGGGGCCGGCGTGGTGGGGCGCCTGCGGGTGCGTGGGGGTTGATCGCGCAGTTCCCCGCGCCCCTGAGGCCCGGCGTGGCCGGTGCCGTAGGGAGGCTGCGGGTGCGTCGTGGCTGGTCGCGCAGTTCCCCGCGCCCCTAAGGGCCTCCCGCAGAGCGCGCACTCACCCGCGCGCCCCCAAGGGCCTCCCGCAGAGCACGCTCACGCCCTAAGGGCCTCCCGCAGAGCACGCTCACGCCCTAAGGGCCTCCCGCAGAGCACGCTCACGCCCTAAGGGCCTCCCGCAGGGCACGCCCACGCCCGAAGGGCCCCCACCGAGCGGGCGCGCCCACCCCTCAGCTCATCGCCGCCGTGATCAGGCCTCGCATCACTCGGAGGTCCTCGTCCATTTCCGGGTGCCATTGGACGCCCAGGGCCCAGGTGGAGGACGGGAGTTCGATCGCCTCGATCGTGCCGTCCTCCGCGTACGCCGACGGGGACAGGTCCCTGCCGAGGCGGTCCACCGCCTGGTGGTGGTAGGTCGGCACCGAGGTCAGTTCCGGGACCAGGGACGCGTACAGCGTGCCCGGGACCGGCTTGACCGCGTGGTGGCCGATCACACCGACCGACTCGACATGGCCGTCCAGGTGCTGGACCAGCGTGCCGCCGAGGGCCACGTTCAGCAGCTGCATACCCCGGCAGATGCCGAGCACTGGCGTGCCGGAGGCCAGGGCCGCGTTGATCAGGGCGAGTTCCCACGTGTCCCTGGCCCGGGCCGGCGGGCCGGTACGGGGGTCGGGCTCGGCCCCGTACCGTACCGGCTCGACATCCGCCCCGCCCGCGATCACCAGGCCGTCGAGGCGCGCGACCACCGACGCGGCGGCGGACGGCTCGTCCGGCGGGAGCATCGCCGCGAGGCCGCCGCCGGCCTGCACCTGCTGCGGGTACTGCGCGGGCAGCAGCGCCGCAGGCATCTCCCACACGCGCCAACGGGCCTGGTCCAGATAGGTCGTCACGCCGATGAGCGGCTTGGACACGGATGCTCCTTCACAAGAGGGGGGTGGTCAGTCGCGTTCGAGTTCGGCCTCGGCCGCCGCCAGCGCCGCGAACTCCTCCTCCGGCGCCTTGGCCACCAGACGGTGCCGACTGTAGAACGCGAAGTAGGCGAGGGCGATCACATAGACCCCGAGCGCGATGAACGCCGCGTCCTTGTCGACCAGGAACGTCGCCACCAGCGCCGACAGGGCGAGGACGAACGCCACCGACGAGGTCACGACACCGCCCGGCGTCCGGTACGGGCGCGGCAGCTCCGGCTCACGGCGCCGCAGCACGATGTGCGAGAGCGCCATCAGGGCGTACGAGATGGTCGCGCCGAACACCGCGATGTTCAGCATTCGCGCCCCGTCCCCGGTCCCCGCCGCCAGCGCGAAACCGATCCCGCCGGGGATCAGCAGCCCCAGGTACGGGGACTTGCGGCGGCTCGTGAGGGAGAGGAACCGGGGGAGGTAACCGGCCCGCGAGAGGGCGAAGAGCTGGCGGGAACCGGCGTAGATCAGCGAGAAGAACGAGGCCACGAGCCCCGCGAGCCCCGCGTAGTTGACGAAGCGGCTGAGCGTCGTCGGGTCGCCGTCGCCCTGGAGCGCCACGACCAGCGGGTTGCCCGCCTCCTGGATCGCGGCCGAACCACGCGCCCCCGTCGCCGCGAAGAAGGTCACCACGGCAAGGAGCACCAGGATGCCCATGGACAGCGCGAGCGCCCTCGGCATCGAGCGGACCGGGTCCTTGGCCTCCTCCGCCGCGAGCGGCACCCCCTCGACGCCGAGGAAGAACCACATGCCGAACGGGAATGCCGCCCAGATCCCGAGGAGGCCGAACGGCAGCCAGGAGTTGGCGCCCAGCGCCTCGCCGTCGACCGGGATGTCGTTCAGCCCGTCGACGTGGAAGTCGCTCAGCGCGCCGAGCGCGAAGATGACCAGCGCGGCGACCGCGATCGCCGTCACGATCAGGCTGAAGCGGAGAGCCTCGCCCACGCCCCAGAGGTGGATTCCGATGAAGACGGCGAAGCAGGCGAGGTGGACGGGCCAGCCGGACTCCAGGCCGAAGAGGCCGAGCGACTCGACGTAGTCGCCGATGAAGATGGAGATCGCGGCGGGCGCGAGGATGTACTCGATGAGGATCGCGGTGCCGGTGAGGAAGCCGCCCCAGGTGCCGAGCGCGCGGCGCGCGAAGCCGTAGCCGCCGCCCGCGGTCGGCAGGATGGCGGAGAGTTCGGCGAGCGCGAAGACCAGACAGGCGTACATCGCGCCCATCAGGACGGTCGCGATGGCGAGGCCACCGAAGCCGCCCTTGGAGAGGCCGATGTTCCAGCCGGAGAAGTCGCCGGAGACGACATAGGCGACGCCGAGACCGGTGAGCAGCAGCCAGCCGGCGCTGCCCCGGCGCAGGGCCCGGCGTTCGAGGTAGTCGTCCGGCGCCGTCCCGCCGCCTGGTGCCTGCTTGTCCCCGGTGGTGTCTTCGAGCGTCATGGCAGCGTCAGCTCCCGCGTCGGGCCCAATGGATTGGTGCCATACCTTTGCGCCGCCCCGGCTGGAACGCAACCCCCGTGCGTTACTTTCGGGTTACGTGCGCGCGGACCTCCACCAACCCCTCACGTCAGGAAGCCCCGCAGCAGCGCCGCCGTACCCCCGCAGTGCTCGCGCATCACCTCGCGCGCCGCGTCGGCGTCGCCGTCGAGGACGGCCTCCACCAGGGCCGTGTGCTGGTGCTGGGAGTGCTCCAGGTTCCGTACGAGCAGCGGGATGCAGTCCAGGAGGTCGTTCACCGTCGCCCGGACCGCGGCGTACTGCGCGGTCAGCGTCGGGGAGCCGGAGAGCTCGGCCAGGGTGAGGTGGAGCAGCGTGTCCTGGCGCCGGTAGTCCGCCAGGGGCGCGTCGTGCGTGGCGGCGAGGGCGGTACGGAGCCGCTCCGCGCCCTCGTCGTCCAGGCCGTGCGCCGCGCACAGACCCGCCGCGCCGACCTCCAGGACCTCCCGGAACCGCAGCGTGTCCTCCACGTCGACGCAGGCGATCCGGCGCCGCAGCTCGTCCTCGTCGGCCCGCTGCGTGCGCGCCAGCACAAACGTTCCGCCGTACCGCCCGCGCCGGCTCTCCACCAGTCCCTGCTCCTGGAGGACCTTCAGGACCTCGCGCAGCGTGACCCGGCTGATCCCCATCCGGTCGGCCAGCTCCCGCTCGGCGGGCAGCCGTTCGCCACCGGGGACGAGCCCGAGCCGTACGACCTGGAGGATCTGCTCCAGGGCCTCCTCGAAGCCGTTGCCCGCCCGGACCGGCCGCAGCACGGGCGTCAGCCGGTCCGCCGGCGGGGCCGGCGATTCACTCGTACTGGACACGTTCCCGTTTCCCCTTCCCAAGCAATGGTCTTCGGCAATACCTTATGGCTTCCGGCTGACCCAAGGAGGAACAATCCCGTGGCAGACCGCAAAGCCCCGCTCTCCGTCGAGGAGCTCCGCGCCCTCGTCGCGAGCGGTGAGATCGACACGGTCGTCCTGGCCTTCCCCGACATGCAGGGACGGCTCCAGGGCAAGCGGTTCGCCGCACCGTTCTTCCTCGACGAGGTCCTCGACCACGGCACCGAGGGCTGCAACTACCTTCTGGCCGTCGACGCCGAGATGAACACGGTCGACGGTTACGCGATGTCCTCCTGGGACCGCGGCTACGGCGACTTCGCCATGCGCCCCGACCTCGCCACCCTGCGCCGCGTCCCCTGGAACGAGGGTACGGCGATGCTCATCGCCGACCTCGCCTGGAGCGACGGCTCGCCCGTCGTCGCCGCGCCCCGCCAGATCCTCCGCCGCCAGCTGGAACGGCTCGCCGAGCACGGCTACACCGCGCACGTCGGCACGGAGCTCGAGTTCATCGTCTTCAAGGACACCTACGAACAGGCCTGGGACGCGAACTACCGGGGCCTGACACCGGTCAACCAGTACAACGTCGACTACTCGGTCCTCGGCACCGGCCGCGTCGAACCCCTGCTGCGCCGGATCCGCAACGAGATGGCCGCCGCGGGCCTGACCGTCGAGTCCGCCAAGGGCGAGTGCAACCCCGGCCAGCACGAGATCGCCTTCAAGTACGACGAGGCCCTCGTCACCTGCGACCAGCACGCCGTCTACAAGACCGGCGCCAAGGAGATCGCCGCCCAGGAAGGCGTCTCGCTCACCTTCATGGCGAAGTACAACGAGCGCGAGGGCAACTCCTGCCACATCCACCTCTCGCTCCAGGACTCCGAGGGCCGGAACGTGATGGCCGGCGACGGACCCGCCGGAATGTCGGAGATCATGCGGCACTTCCTCGCCGGACAGCTCGCCGCCCTGCGCGACTTCTCCCTCCTCTACGCCCCCAACATCAACTCCTACAAGCGCTTCCAGCCCGGCTCCTTCGCCCCCACCGCCGTCGCATGGGGTGTCGACAACCGCACCTGTTCCCTGCGCGTCGTCGGCCACGGCCGCTCCACGCGCTTCGAGAACCGGCTCCCCGGCGGAGACGTCAACCCGCACCTCGCCGTCGCGGGCCTGATCGCCGCCGGCCTGTACGGCATCGAGCAGGGCCTCGAACTCCCGCCCGCCTGCGACGGAAACGCCTACACCGGTGACTACGCCCACGTCCCCACCACCCTGCGCGAGGCCGCCGAGCTCTGGGAGACCAGCCCCATCGCCAAGGCCGCCTTCGGCGACGAGGTCGTCGCGCACTACCGCAACATGGCCCGCGTCGAACTGGACGCGTACGACGCCGCGGTGACCGACTGGGAGCTGCGCCGCTCCTTCGAACGCATGTGAGGAACGAGTTGCCGCACGAACTGCTTGTCCTGAACCCGGCGACCGAGGAGCTCGTCGCCACCGTCCCCGCCGCCACCCCGGCCGACGTCGACGCCGCCGTCGTACGGGCCACCGAGGCCCAGCGCGGCTGGGCCGCCGCGGCCCCCGCCGACCGGGCCCGGCTGCTGCGCCGCTTCGCCGCCGTCGTCGACGCCCACACAGAGGAGCTGGCCCTCCTCGAAGTCCGCGAGGCCGGGCACACCCTCGGCAACGCCCGCTGGGAGGCGGGCAACGTCCGCGACCTGCTCGACTACGCGGCCGGGGGAGTGGAACGGCTGAGCGGCCGCCAGATCCCCGTCGCCGGCGGCCTCGACGTCACCATCCTCGAACCCCTCGGCGTCGTCGGCGTGATCGCGCCCTGGAACTTCCCCATGCCGATCGCCGCCTGGGCCACCGCCCCCGCCCTCGCCGCAGGGAACGCGGTGATCCTCAAGCCCGCCGAGACCACCCCGCTCACCGCCCTCCGCCTCGCCGAACTCGCCTTGGAGGCCGGGCTCCCCGAAGGCCTCTTCCAGGTCCTCCCGGGCGAGGGAGCCGTCGCGGGCAACGCGCTCGTCGAACACCCCGGCGTCGCCAAGATCGTCTTCACCGGCTCGACGCGGGTCGGGAAGAGCATCATGGCCAAGTGCGCCGACCAGGTGAAGCGCCTGACGCTCGAACTCGGCGGCAAGAGCCCGAACATCGTCTTCGCCGACGCCGACATCGAGGCCGCGGCGGCAGCGGCCCCCATGTCCTTCCTCGACAACAGCGGCCAGGACTGCTGCGCCCGCACCCGCATCCTGGTCCAGCGCAGCGTGTACGACCGCTTCCTGGAGCTGCTCACCCCGGCCGTCGAGGAGATCGTCGTCGGCGACCCGGCCGACGAGAAGACCCAGATGGGCCCGCTGATCTCCAAGGCCCAGCTGGAGCGCGTACGGGGTTACGTCCCCGACACCCTCCCCGGCATCCGTGGCAAGGCACCCGAGGGCCCCGGCTTCTGGTTCCCGCCGACCGTCCTCACCGACGTCGCCGAGGACGCGCCCTGCGCCGTCGAGGAGGTCTTCGGACCGGTCGCCGTCGTCCTGCCCTTCGAGGACGAGACCGACGCCGTACGGCTCGCCAACGCCACCGAGTACGGCCTCTCCGGCTCGATCTGGACCCGCGACGTCGGCCGCGCCCTGCGCGTCTCGCGCGCGGTCAAGGCCGGCAACCTCTCCGTCAACTCCCACTCCAGCGTCCGCTACTGGACCCCCTTCGGCGGCTACCGGCAATCCGGCCTCGGCCGGGAGCTCGGCCCCGACGCACTGACCGCCTTCACCGAAACCAAGAACGTCTTCATCAGCACGGAGGGCCCCGCACTGTGAGCAACGAGACCCTGAGCAACGAGACCGCCGAGGCCGTCTGCCGCCGCCTCGTCGGCCGCACCGCCGTCATCACCGGCGCCGGCAGCGGCATCGGCCTGGCCACCGCACGCCGCCTCGCCTCCGAGGGCGCGAACGTCGTCTGCGGCGACATCGACGAGGTCGCCGGCAAGGCCGCCGCCGAGGAGGTCGGCGGGACCTTCGTCCAGGTCGACGTCACCGACCCCGAGCAGGTCGAGGCGCTCTTCAAGACCGCCTTCGACACCTACGGCTCCGTCGACATCGCCTTCAACAACGCGGGCATCTCGCCGCCCGACGACGACTCGATCCTGGAGACCGGTCTGGAGGCGTGGAAGCGCGTCCAGGACGTCAACCTGACCTCCGTCTACCTGTGCTGCAAGGCCGCCCTGCCCTACATGCGCCGGCAGGGCAAGGGCTCCATCATCAACACGGCCTCGTTCGTCGCCATCATGGGCGCGGCCACCAGCCAGATCTCGTACACCGCCTCCAAGGGCGGCGTGCTCGCCATGTCCCGCGAACTGGGCGTGCAGTTCGCCCGCGAGGGCATCCGCGTCAACGCCCTCTGCCCCGGCCCCGTCAACACCCCGCTCCTGCGGGAACTGTTCGCCAAGGACCCCGAGCGCGCCGCACGCCGGCTCGTGCACATCCCCGTCGGCCGGTTCGCCGAGGCCGAGGAGATCGCGGCCGCCGTGGCCTTCCTCGCCAGCGACGACTCCTCGTTCGTCAACGCCACCGACTTCCTTGTCGACGGCGGAATTTCGGGCGCGTACGTGACCCCGCTGTAGCGGCTGCGCCACGGGTCCTAGTCTTACGGGATGAGCATGACGACCCCTCCCGGCTGGTACCCGGACCCGGCCACGCCCACCGTCGAACGCTGGTGGGACGGCACGAACTGGACGGCGCACACCCGGCAGGCGCCGGCCGCGCACACTGTGCCGCCCCTGGTACCGCCCACGGTCGTCCCGCAGGCTCCGTCCGTACGCCACGGGCGGAGCCGCGCCGTCGTCCTCGGCGCCGTCGCGGTGGTCGTGGTCGCGGCCGTCGTCGCGGGCGCGGTCGTCCTCGGCGACGACGACCAGGAGGCCCCGCCCACGGCGGGTCCGACCGGGGCCACGACCACCCCCACCGCCCCGACCTCCTCGGCCACCACCGACACGCCCTCCGAAGCGGAGGAGGACGAAAAGCCGACGCAGGTCGTCGACCAGCTCAACGGCATCACCCTCCCCATCGTCCAGGGCTGGGAGAAGCCGGAGTTCTACTCCGGGCCTGCGCCGACGATCACGACCGTCGGCACCTACCCGTGCCCCGTGGCCACCACCAAGCAGTGCCGCCACGGCACGGTCTCCTCCCACGCGGCCTCGGGCACCGGTGCCACGACCCCCGAGGCACTCGCCAAGGAGGACATCCCCCAGCTCGCCAAGGAGACGTACGAGGAGGACATCCTCGGCAGCCTCCCGTACGGCACGATGGTCTCCCACAAGGTGGTCGCCGCCCGCTCCACCGCCGTCGCCGGCCGCACGGGCTACCTCGTCCGCTGGCAGGTCACCACCGACAAGGGCCCCGGCGGCTACGTCCAGTCGCTCGCCTTCCCGTCCCCGACGGGCAGCGAATCCCCGGTCGTCGTCCGCTTCGTCTTCGACGCGGGCCCGGACGGCCCGTCGCTCGCCATGATGGACGAGATCACCCGAGGCATCCGCCCCATCGGCAGCGACACCAACGGGGGAGTGGGCAGCTCGATCACGCCGGGTACGTGAGGCGGCGCGCGGCGGGGCTCGGGGCGACTCGGCTGGTTCCGGTGCGGCCCGGGGCAGGTCGCAGTACGTGACGGCTACAGGAACGTGCGGGCCCTCGCCCCGGTACGTCGCAGGAACTGCAGGAACAGGCGGTCCTGTGCCCTTCTGCATCGCGGGGCTACAGGAACGTGCGGCCCTCGCCCCGGTACGTCGGCACGGTCGACGTGATCCGGTCGCCCTCGACCAGCTGAAGACTGTCGAACCGCTCGCACAGCTCCCCGGCCTTCGCGTGCCGGAACCACACCTTGTCCCCGATGAGGAGATCGTCGGCCGCAGAGCCCAGCAGCGGGGTCTGCACCTCGCCCGGACCCTCCTGCGGGTCGTAGCGCAGACCCTCCGGCAGGTACGGCACGGGCAGCCGGTCCACGCCCGCCGCGCCCGAGGCCGGGTAGCCGCCGCCGAGCACGGTCACCACCCCGACGCCGGGTCGGCGCACGACGGGCTGGGCGAAGAGGGCCGCCGGACGGCCGGTGAAGGACGTGTAGTTGTCGAAGAGGCGCGGAACGAAGAGCCCCGAACCGGCGGCGATCTCGGTCACCGCCTCCTCGGCCGCCGTGTGCTGCACACTGCCCGTACCACCGCCGTTGACGAACTCCAGGTCCGGCGCCACCGCGCGTACGGCACGGACCACGGCCGCACGCCGGCCCTCCAGCTCCCGGCGGGCCGCCGACTGCATCAGGCGGATCGCCCGGGACCGGAACGGCCGCCCGGCCAGCGCGTCCCCGACGCCGGCGACATGCCCCTCGTACGCCATGATCCCGACCAGCCGGAAGCCCGGTCGCCGGGCGACCGAGCGGGCCAGCTCGGCGAGCTGCGCGGGCTCGCGCAGCGGGGAGCGCAGCGCGCCTATCCGCACCCGGCCGCCGAGCAGCCGGAGCGAGGTGTCCAGCTCCAGGCAGACCCGGATCTCCTCGGCGCCGCCCGCGCGGGCCGCGTCGATCAGGTCCAGCTGCGCCGGATCGTCCACCATCACGGTCACGGCGGCGGCGAGCTTCGGGTCGTTCGCCAGCTCGCCGAACGCGGTGCGGTCGGCGGACGGATAGGCGAGCAGGACGTCGTCGAACCCGGCTCGGGCCAGCCACAGCGACTCGTCCAGCGTGAACGACATGATCCCCGCGAACCCCTCGCGCGCCAGGACCCGCTCCAGGAGCGCCCGGCAGCGCACCGACTTGCTCGCCACCCGGATCGGCTTGCCCCCGGCCCGCCGTACGAGATCGTCGGCGTTCGCGTCGAAGGCCTCCAGGTCGACGAGGGCGACGGGCGCGTCGAGATGGGCGGTGGCCCGGTCGTACCGGGCCCGGTCGGAGGCGCGGGGAGTCATGGGCCGAGCTTGCCAGACCGGTTTACGGGTGGGTAGCCCCTGAGTTCCCGTGGTGCGGGGAACAGCCCGTAGAGTGGCGGGCATTGCGAGGGCAGGCACGAGCACGGAACGACCAGGGGGGCGGGCATGAGCACCGACGCGCACCGCCCCGGTTCCCGCCTCACGGACGCCCTCTCCCCGGAGCGGTCCGGCCACGACAGCGACGCCGCCGCCCCGGCCGGCGACCGCCCGACCCCGCCCGCCGCGCGCCGTCCGGCCGTCCCTCCGAGGCCGACGCACCCCCCGCAAACCCCGGCGGCCCCGCCCGCCACCTCCCTTCCGCCCTCACGACCCACGCCCGACGGCACGCCTCCCAAGGGCGGCGTGCCACCGCGCCCGGCGACCGCACCACGCCCGGCGACCGCACCGCGCACCGGGCCCGACGGCGCCCCCGTCCCGCCCCGCCCGTCCACCACTCCGCGCACGAACACGCCCCCGGACACGGGCACCCCTCCCCGTGCGGGCACGGCTTCGGGAACGGACACCTCTCCACGCGCGGGCACGGCTCCGGGCACGGGCACCGCCGCGCGCCCCGGCGCCGCTCCACGGGCGGGCACCGTCCCGCGCCCCGGCGCCGCTCCGGGTACTGGTTCCGCCCGTACCCCCGCGCCCCCGTCCCCGTCCGACGCCGCCACCGGCCGAGTGAGCGTTCCGCGTCCCGCGTCCGGCGGTACAGCCGGTCCCGCCGGTTCCGCCCGTACGTCTCCGTCTCCGCCCCCGTCCGTCTCCGACGGGGCCACCGGACCGGGCGGTGTTCCGCGTCCCGCGTCCGGTCGCGCAACCGGTCCGGTCGGTGTCGCCGGCCACGTGGGGGGCGGCGTGTCCGCCGACGAGACGGCCAACCGCCTCCGGCCCGTCCAGGACGCCCCGCCCCCGCCTCCCCGGCGTGCGCAGGAGTACGGGACGTACGGTGCCTACCGCGCCTTTACCGCGCCGCCCGAGACGCCCGTCGAGACCACCACCCGTCTCCGGCCGATCCGCGACCGCCGTCGCGTCGGCCGGGTCGTCGCGGCCGGGGCGTGCCTCGTTCTCGGCGTCGGCCTTGTCGGCGGCGCCCTCGCCGGAGCCGTCCTCGCCGCCTCCGACGCCGGTGCGGCCCCCGAGCCGGAGGGCTACACCGAGGCTGGCACCCTGTGGCACAGCGTCCCCGTCGACACGCTCTTCCCCCGCACCCTCGCCGGTCCCCGGAAGGGCCCCGGCGGCGCCGACCGCACCTGGACACGGGTCGTCGTCGCCGCCGACACCCCGTGCACGCCGGCCGCCCTGCCCGCGAGCGTGCTCACCACCCTCCGCCCCGTCGGCTGCGACCGCGTCCTGCGCGCCACCTACACCGACGCGACCGCCTCCAGCGTCATCACCGTCGGCCTCGTCTTCACCCAGGCCGACCCCACCACCGCCCGTACCCTCGCCACCCGATCCGCCCCCCACCTCGGCGCCGACGTGCCCCCCGCGCTCGCCGGCCCCGGCACCGTGGCCGCCCGTTTCGGCCCCGGGCAACGCGCCAGTTGGTCGACCCGAGCCCTCGCCGACCTCCCCGTCGTCGTCACCGCCGTCTCCGGGTTCGCCGACGGCCGTCCCGTCGCCACCCCGGAGCCCGCCGCACGGGCCATGGCCGACGGACAGACCAGCCCCACGGCCCAGGCCGGCCTCGGCCACGAGGCCAAGGGCGTCGCCGACCAGATCGAACGCACCCTGCGCGCCACGGTCGCCACGGCAGCGAAGGACGCCGACACGTGAACCGCACCCCCCGCGCCCTCGCGGCCCTCCTCGCCGCCGCCTTCGCCGTCCTCCCCGCCACCACCACCCCGGCCTACGCCGACACCATCCGCGCCCGTCAGTGGGGCCTCGAAGCCCTGCACACGACCGAGGCCTGGCGCACCACCAAGGGCGAGGGCATCACCGTCGCCGTCCTCGACACCGGCGTCGACGCCGACCACCCCGACCTCGTGGGGTCCGTCCTGCCCGGCAAGGACCTCGTCGGCTTCGGCGCCGTACCCGGGGACCGCGCGTGGGCCCGACACGGCACCGCCATGGCCGGCATCATCGCCGGGCACGGCCACGGAAGCGGCCGTCAGGACGGCGTCCTCGGCATCGCGCCCAAGGCCAGGATCCTGCCCGTCCGCGTCATCCTCGAAGGCACCGACAAGGCCCGCGACAAGGCCCGCAAGACCCGTGGCAGCGCCCTCGCCGAAGGCATCCGCTGGGCCGTCGACCAGGGCGCCGACGTCATCAACCTCTCCCTCGGCGACGACTCCAAGTCCGCCCACCCGGACGCCGGCGAGGACGCCGCCGTGCAGTACGCCCTGGCCAAGGGCGTCTCCGTCGTCGCCTCCGCCGGCAACGGCGGCGAGAAGGGCGACCACATCTCCTACCCCGCCGCCTACCCGGGCGTCGTCGCCGTCACCGCCGTCGACCGGTGGGGCACCCACGCCTCCTTCTCCACCAGCCGCTGGTACGCCACCGTCAGCGCCCCCGGCCTCGACATCGTCATCGCCGACCCGGACCGCCGCTACTACTCGGGCTGGGGCACCAGCGCCGCCGCGGCCTTCGTCTCCGGCGCCGTCGCCCTCGTCCGCTCCGCACACCCGGATCTGACCCCGGCCCAGGTCAAGCAGCTCCTCATCGACACCGCCCGCAACCGGCCCAAGAACGGCCGCAGTGACGAGAAGGGGTACGGAACCGTCGACCCGGCCGCCGCCATCAAGGCCGGCCTCCGGCTCAAGGCCGCCGACCCCAAGAACTCCGCCGCCGGCTACCAGGGCCGCTTCTTCGGCCCCGGCCCGCAGCCCCCCGTCGAGGACGACGGCAAGCCGATCGGCCTGCTCGCCCCGACCGCCGGCGGCCTCGGCGCCGTCCTGCTCGTCGCGGCGGTCGTCCTCTGGCGCGGCAGCCGCACCACCGGGCCCCGCCCTCCGCGCTGACCGCCCCGCGACGGCGGTTAGGCTCGGTGCGTGGCGCTCAAAAACATCCCTGACCCCGGTTTCTCCGACGACGACGGAACCGCCGACCCGCGACTCGCCGAGGCCCTCGCGGCCTGGGCGGCCGACAGAACCGCGCACGGCCCCGTACTGGAGGCGCTGAAGAACGCGCGCCTGCTGGTCCCCGTCGTCGCTGTCCTCGGCGAGGTCGAGGAGGACCCCGAGACGGGTCTGCGCCGCGAGAAGACCAGCGACATGGCCGTACCCACGCTCACCGCCGGCGACCGGCGCGCGCTCCCCGCGTTCACCTCGATGGCCTCGCTCGCGCTCTGGGACCCCGAGGCCCGACCGGTGGCCGTCCCCCTGCACCAGGCGCTGCAGGCCGCCGCGCACGAGAAGGCGGACACCCTCGTCCTCGACCTCGCGGGCCCTGTCCCGTACCAGCTGGCCGGCCCGGCGCTGCTCGCCCTCGCGGAGGGCCGCACCAGCCTGAAGCCGCTGGACGACCCGGCGGTACGGGAGGCGGTACGCAACGCGGTCGCCGCCGAGCCGGCGGTCCTCCGCGCCCACCTCGGCCCCGGCACCGCCGACGGCACCCTCGCCCTCGTCCTCGCCGACGACGCGTACCCTGCGGAGGCCGCCCAGCGGGTGGCCCGTTCCCTGGCCGCCGACGAAACACTGAGGGCCCGCCTGGTACGCGGCCTCGACCTGGCACTCCTGCCGGCCACGGCCACGCCTCCGGGCGAGCCCTTCTACGTAAAGAACTAGGGGAAGGGGGTCGTCCCCCCGGGCGCCCCGGGGGCGCCCCCCCGACCCCAAGGGCGCGGGGTGGGCCCGCCAACCCCGACACCGGCCCCGTGGCTGCGATCTCCCGGGGGACGACCCCCGTACCCCCGGGGCGCGTCGGGGCCCGACCTACCCGTACACCGGCCCCGTGGCTGCGATCTCCCGGGGGGCGACCCCCGTACCCCCGGGGCGCGTCGGGGCCCGACCTACCCGTACACCGGCCCCGTGTACTTCTCGCCCGGTCCCTGGCCCGGCTCGTCCGGGACGAGGGAGGCCTCGCGGAAGGCAAGCTGCAGGGACTTCAGGCCGTCCCGCAGGGGCGCCGCGTGGAAGGAGCTGATCTCCGTCGCGCCGGCGTCGAGGAGGCCGGCCAGGGCGTGGACCAGCTTGCGGGCCTCGTCGAGGTCCTTGTGCTTCTCACCGTCCTCGGTGAGACCGAGCTTCACCGCGGCGGCGCTCATCAGGTTCACCGCGACGGTCACGATGACCTCCACCGCGGGGACCTCCGCGATGTCACGGGTCATGTCGTCGAAGTCGGGGGACTCGTTCTGGGGCGTCTCGCTCATGCCCACACGATAAGCGGACAGGGACGCCCTCCCGGCGCCGCCGTCCCCGTTCGCGTAGCGGGACGGTCCCTGCTAACCTGGTGTAACGACCGGCCGGACATCTATGTGCCCGGCCCACAAGTGGAGGCTCCGATCTCCCACCTGGCCGCCCTCGCGGGCGGCGGGTCACCGGTCAGGTGGTGCCCATCGTTCCGTACGGACGATGGAACCGCCCGATGTGCGCCCCGCGGTTCACCGCGGCGGTGCTCCGGTATTTCCGTGGAGCCCCGCCTGTGTCCCGTCCGGGGCATTTTTCATGTACCGGCGCGGTTGGTCTCACGAAACAGAACATACGTGTCCGTCCGCCAGGCGGTCACGTGGTGCTACCGAGGAGGATCCATCAGCGCCGAGCCCCGCATCAACGACCGGATTCGCGTTCCCGAGGTGCGACTTGTCGGTCCCAGCGGCGAGCAGGTCGGGATTGTTCCGCTTGCCAAGGCCCTGGAGCTCGCACAGGAGTACGACCTCGACCTGGTCGAGGTCGCGGCGAACGCCCGTCCGCCCGTGTGCAAGCTCATGGACTACGGGAAGTTCAAGTACGAGTCGGCCATGAAGGCCCGTGAGGCGCGCAAGAACCAGGCGCACACGGTCATCAAGGAGATGAAGCTCCGGCCGAAGATCGACCCGCACGACTACGACACCAAGAAGGGTCACGTCGTCCGGTTCCTCAAGCAGGGTGACAAGGTCAAGATCACGATCATGTTCCGTGGTCGTGAGCAGTCCCGCCCTGAGCTTGGCTTCCGGCTGCTGCAGCGGCTGGCTTCGGACGTCGAGGAGCTTGGCTTCATCGAGTCCAACCCCAAGCAGGACGGCCGGAACATGATCATGGTTCTTGGCCCGCACAAGAAGAAGACCGAGGCCATGGCCGAGGCGCGTGAGGCCCAGGCCGCGCGCAAGGCGGAGCGTCAGGGCGTCTCGTCCGACGACACCGCCGAGGCTCCGGCCGAGGAGGCTTCGGCCGAGGCTCCCGCCGAGGCCGAGAACCCCGAGGCGTGACCCGAGGGGCTGCCACCCAGGCAGCCCCGGGCCTTGCCCGGAACCACCACACGAAACTGACGCTCCTGGATGTCCGGTGCCCGCACCGGGGGAGCGCCACTGACGAGGAGATAACGGCGCGATGCCGAAGAACAAGACGCACTCCGGTGCCAAGAAGCGCTTCAAGATCACCGGCTCCGGCAAGGTGCTGCGCGAGCGCGCCGGCAAGCGCCACCTGCTCGAGCACAAGTCGTCCAAGCTGACGCGTCGCCTCACCGGCAACGCCGAGATGGCCCCGGGCGACGCGGCCAAGATCAAGAAGATGCTGGGCATCTGATCTTGATCTTCCGCCCTCGGCGACGAGGGCATCCGGCCAAGACCGGGACCCATCCGTTTTCCGGGTCGTGTGAGTACCCCCACGGCCCCGCTACAAGGAGTTAAGAAGTGGCACGCGTCAAGCGGGCAGTCAACGCCCACAAGAAGCGCCGGGCGATCCTCGAGCAGGCCAGCGGCTACCGCGGTCAGCGTTCGCGCCTGTACCGCAAGGCCAAGGAGCAGGTCACCCACTCCCTGGTCTACAACTACAACGACCGCAAGAAGCGCAAGGGCGACTTCCGTCAGCTGTGGATCCAGCGCATCAACGCCGCTGCCCGCGCCAACGGCATGACGTACAACCGCCTCATCCAGGGTCTGAAGGCCGCCAACATCGAGGTGGACCGCAAGATCCTCGCCGAGCTGGCCGTCAACGACTCGAACGCGTTCGCCGCGCTCGTCGAGGTCGCGCAGAAGGCCCTTCCGGCCGATGTCAACGCCCCGAAGGCCGCTGCCTGATCTCCAGGCCGCAGATCTTCTGCACCGGACCCGCAGGCCTTCGGGCCTGCGGGTCCGGTCGTGTTCGGCCGTGGTCGGAGCACGCCAGCCCCGCACCCGCCGGACCCCCGACCCGCCCGGACCCTTGAAAAGAGCCACCGACCCCATGGGCACCCCCGAGCTGATCTCCCCGCGTTCGCCGCGTGTCGTTGCCGCCAGGCGGCTCGCCAAGCGCAACTTCCGGGGCAAGGACCGCCTCTTCATCGCCGAGGGCCCGCAGGCCGTCCGCGAGGCCGTCGAGCACCGCAGCGGCTCCGGTGAGCCCACCCTCGTCGAGCTCTTCACCACCGTCGAGGCCGCCGAGCGGTACGCCTCGATCGTCGACGCCGCCCGCGCGGCCGGGGCCCGGGTCCACCACGCCTCCGACGCCGTCCTCGCCGAGGTCTCCCAGACCGTCACCCCGCAGGGGCTCGTCGGGGTCTGCCGCTTCCTCGACTCGCCGTTCGAGGAGGTCCTCGCGGCCAAGCCCAAGCTGGTCGCCGTCCTCGCCCACGTACGCGACCCCGGGAACGCCGGCACCGTGCTGCGCTGTGCCGACGCGGCCGGCGCCGACGCCGTCATCCTCACCGACGCCTCCGTCGACCTCTACAACCCCAAGTCCGTCCGCGCCTCCGTCGGCTCCCTCTTCCACCTCCCGGTCGTCGTCGGCGTACCCGTCGAGCAGGCCGTCGCCGGACTGAAGAGCGCGGGCGTGCGGATCCTCGCCGCCGACGGCGCGGGGCAGGACGACCTCGACGACGAGCTGGACGCCGGCACCATGGGCGGCCCCACCGCCTGGGTCTTCGGCAACGAGGCCTGGGGGCTGCCCGAGGAGACCCGGGCCCTTGCCGACGCCGTGGTCCGCGTGCCGATCCACGGCAAGGCCGAGAGCCTCAACCTCGCGACGGCCGCCGCCGTGTGCCTCTACGCCTCCGCGCGCGCGCAGCGCCCCCGAACCTCCGCCTGAGGGGCTCCTAAGGGTCACCCGCACCTAGTAGGGTGACGAACTCGGGGGCCCACTGCGCTACACGGAGAGGTGGGGAACGGGGATGACGGTCGGCACGGACAGGCCCGCACAGGCACGGAGTGCCGCGCCGGATGCCCCGGAGGACCCGGAGGGGTCCTCCACCGCGGCGCCGGGCCTCCCCGGCATCGACCCCGACGAACTGCCGGACGGTCTCGTCGTCGCCGACGCCACCGGACACGTCGTCTGCTTCAACGCCGCCGCCGCCCGCATCACCGCCGTACCCGCGGGCAGGGCCCTCGGCCTCCCGCTCGAACAGGCGCTGCCCCTGGAGGACCTCAAGGGCCGCCGCTGGTGGACCCTCACCGACCCCTACGGCGGCCTGGCCACCCGGCGGGGCCAGCCCGAGCGCAACCTGCTCCTGCCCGGCGGCCGCGAGGTCCTCGTCTCCGCCCGCTACGTCCGCGAGCACCCCACCGGACCCGTCCGCCGGGTCGTCGTCTCGCTGCGCGGCACCGAGGCCCGGCGCCGAACCGAACGCAGCCACGCCGAGCTCATCGCCACCGTCGCCCACGAACTGCGCTCCCCCCTGACCTCAGTCAAGGGCTTCACCGCGACCCTGCTCGCCAAGTGGGAGCGGTTCACCGACGACCAGAAGCGGCTGATGCTGGAGACCGTCGACGCCGACGCCAACCGCGTCACCCGGCTCATCGCCGAGCTCCTCGACATCTCCCGGATCGACTCCGGCCGCCTGGAGGTGCGCCGCCAGCCCGTCGACATCGCCGCCGCCGTCGGCCGCCACATCCAGGCCCACACCGCCGGCGGCCAGTCCCCGGACCGCTTCTTCGTCCGCGTCCAGCCCCAACTGCCCGATCTGTGGGCCGACCCCGACAAGGTCGACCAGGTCCTCGGCAACCTCCTCGAAAATGCGGTGCGCCACGGCGAGGGAACCGTCACCATCGAGGTGGCACCCACCCGCGACACCCCCGACGGAGAGAAGGGAACGGCGGTCACCGTGAGCGACGAAGGCCCCGGCATCCCCGAGGAGTCGATGGGCCGTGTCTTCACCCGCTTCTGGCGGGGGAGCAAGCGTGGTGGCACCGGACTCGGCCTCTACATCGTCAAGGGCATCGTCGAGGCCCACGGCGGAACGATCACCGTCGGCCGCGGACCCCGCGGCGGCGCCGAGTTCCGATTTATCCTGCCCGTCGGCGCCCCGGCCTATCTCGCCTGACGAGATCACCAGCCGCCCGGGCCGCCCACGGGCTCATTCGCGTCCCCGCGCCCCGTTAGACTCGACCTTTGGCACGTTTGCGCCCTTGTCGTCGAGCGGGGCCGCCCAGCCAGCCAAACGGAAGCACGGGAAGAGATGTCCGCACCCAATAAGTCGTACGACCCGGTTGAGGTCGAGGCCTTGAAACCGGAAGAGATCGAGCGCATGCGGGACGAGGCGCTCGCCGCCTTCGCCGCCGCGGGTGACCTCGACGCGCTCGCGCACGCGAAGGTCGCGCACACGGGTGGCACCTCGCCGCTCGCGCTGGCCAACCGCGAGATCGGCGCGCTGCCGCCGCAGGCCAAGGCCGCGGCCGGCAAGCTCGTGGGCCAGGCCCGCGGCGCCGTCTCCAAGGCCCTCGCCGCCCGCCAGGCCGAGCTGGAGGACGAGCGTGACGCCCGCGTCCTGGTCGAGGAGGCGGTCGACGTCACCCTGCCGTACGACCGGGTCCCGGCCGGCGCCCGCCACCCGCTGACCACCCTCATGGAGCGGGTCTCCGACGTCTTCGTCTCCATGGGGTACGAGGTCGCCGAGGGCCCCGAGGTCGAGGCGGAGTGGTTCAACTTCGACGCGCTCAACTTCGTGCCCGACCACCCGGCGCGCCAGATGCAGGACACCTTCTTCGTCCAGGGCCCGGAAGGCACCACCGGCGACGAGTCCGGTGTCGTGCTGCGGACGCACACCTCCCCGGTGCAGGCCCGCACGCTCCTCGACCGGAAGCCCCCGGTCTACGTCGTCTGCCCCGGCCGCGTCTACCGGACCGACGAGCTCGATGCCACGCACACCCCGGTCTTCCACCAGATCGAGCTGCTCGCCGTCGACGAGGGCCTGACCATGGCCGACCTCAAGGGCACCCTCGACCACATGGTCCAGGCGCTCTTCGGGGCCGACATGAAGACCCGGCTCCGCCCGAACTTCTTCCCCTTCACCGAGCCGTCCGCCGAGATGGACATGCTCTGCTACGTCTGCCGCGGCGAGTCCGTCGGCAACCCCGACCGCCCCTGCCGCACCTGCGGCAGCGAGGGCTGGATCGAGCTGGGCGGCTGCGGCATGGTCAACCCCAAGGTGCTCGTCGCCTGCGGTGTCGACCCGGAGAAGTACAGCGGATTCGCCTTCGGGTTCGGCATCGAGCGGATGCTGATGTTCCGCCACAACGTCGATGACATGCGAGACATGGTCGAGGGTGACGTCAGGTTCACCCGGCCCTTCGGGATGGAGATCTGATGCGGGTCCCGCTTTCTTGGCTGCGGGAGTACGTCGACCTGCCGGCGACGGAGACCGGACGTGACGTCCAGGCCAAGCTCATTTCGGCAGGACTCGAGGTCGAGACCGTCGAGCGCCTCGGCGCCGGCCTCACCGGCCCGCTCGTGGTCGGCAAGGTCCTCACCATCGAGGAGCTGACGGAGTTCAAGAAGCCCATCCGCTTCTGCACCGTCGACGTCGGCCAGGCCAACGGCACCGGCGAGCCCCAGGAGATCATCTGCGGCGCCCGGAACTTCGCCGAGGGCGACAAGGTCGTCGTGGCCCTGCCCGGCGCCGTGCTCCCCGGTGACTTCCGGATCGCCGAGCGCAAGACGTACGGCCGGGTCTCCCGCGGCATGATCTGCTCCGGCGACGAGCTGGGCATGGGTGACGACGGCACGCACGGCATCATCGTGCTGCCGCCCGAGTACGAGGTCGGCATCGACGCCACCGTGCTCCTGGAGCTGTACGACGAGGTCCTCGACATCGCCGTCACGCCCGACCGCGGCTACTGCCTCTCGATGCGCGGCGTCGCCCGCGAGACCGCCATCGCGTACGGTCTGCCGCTGCGCGACCCGGCGCTCCTCGACGTGCCCGCGCCGAACTCGTACGGCTACCCCGTCCAGGTCACCGACCCGATCGGCTGCGACCGCTTCACGGCCCGAACGGTCGTGGGACTCGACCCCGAGGCGCGTTCCCCGATCTGGCTGCGCCGCCGCCTCCAGAAGGCCGGCATGCGCCCGATCTCGCTCGCCGTGGACATCACCAACTACGTGATGCTGGAGCTCGGTCAGCCGCTGCACGCCTACGACCGCAACCGGATCGAAGGCCCCATCGGCGTCCGCCGCGCCGAGCAGGGTGAGAAGATCACCACGCTCGACGGCACTGTGCGCGTCCTGGACGCCGCCGACCTCGTCATCACCGACGACCGCGGGCCGATCGGCATCGCGGGCGTCATGGGCGGCGCGAACACCGAGATCGCGGATCACGCGGATGTCGAGGGCGCCACCACCGAGGTCGTCATCGAGGCCGCGCACTTCGACGCGATCTCGATCGCCCGGACCGCGCGCAGGCACAAGCTGGCCTCCGAGGCGTCCAAGCGCTTCGAGCGCGGTGTCGACCCGCAGGCCGCGGCGGCCGCCGCGCAGCGCACGGTCGACCTGCTCGTGCTGCTCGCGGGCGGCACGGCCGAGGCCGGGGTCACCGAGATCCTCGCGCCGTCCGCGCCCCGCACGATCACCATCCCGGCGGACCACCCGGACCGCGTCGCGGGCGTCGCGTACGGTCGCGAGACCGTCGTCCGCCGCCTCCAGGAGGTCGGCTGCGACGTCTACGGCCAGGACGAGCTGATCGTCACCGTCCCGTCGTGGCGACCCGACCTCAACGAGCCGAACGACCTCGCCGAAGAGGTCATCCGGCTCGAGGGGTACGAGAACCTGCCCTCGACGCTGCCCAAGCCGCCCGCCGGGCGCGGTCTCACCGAGAGCCAGCGCTTCCACCGCCGGGTCGGCCGCGCGCTGGCCGGTGCCGGTTACGTCGAGGCGCTGAACTACCCGTTCATCGGCGCGCAGGTCTTCGACCAGCTCGGCCTGGACGCGGACGACGCCCGTCGCCGCGTGGTCACGCTGGTCAACCCGCTCTCCGACGAGGAGCCCGCGCTCCGCACGACGCTGCTGCCGGGCCTGCTCGGCGCGCTGCGCCGCAACGACGGGCGCGGCAGCCACGACCTGGCGCTCTTCGAGACCGGTCTGGTCTTCCGTCCGGGCGACCGTCCGGGCGTCGCCGTCCGGCTGCCCGTCGACCGCCGTCCCACCGACGAGGAGGTCGCCACCGTCAACGCCGCGCTGCCCGCGCAGCCGCGCCGCGTGGCCGTCGTCCTCGCCGGCGCCCGCGAGCAGGCCGGCTGGTGGGGCAAGGGCCGCCCGGCCGACTGGGCCGACGCGATCCAGGCGGCGCGCACCGTGGCCGCCGAGGCCGGTGTCGAGCTGATCATCAGCTCGGACCAGCACGCCCCGTGGCACCCGGGCCGCTGCGCCGCGTTCCACGTGGTCGTCGCCGGCGAGAAGGTCCTCGTCGGCCACGGCGGCGAGCTGCACCCGCGCGTCGTCAAGGCGCTGGGCCTGCCCGCCCGCACGTGCGCGATGGAGCTGGACCTGGACCTGGTGGAGCAGGCGAACGAGGGCCCCCTGAAGGCCCCGAGCATCTCCTCCTTCCCGGTCGCCACGCAGGACGTCGCCCTGGTCGTCGACGCGTCGGTCCCGGCCGAGACGGTCGAGACCGCGCTGCGCGACGGCGCCGGTGAACTCCTGGAGGCCATCCGCCTGTTCGACGTCTACACCGGCGACCAGGTCGGTGAGGGCAAGAAGTCCCTGGCGTACGCCCTGAAGTTCCGCGCCACGGACCGCACGCTCACGGTCGACGAGGCCAGCGCGGCCCGCGACGCGGCGGTAGCCCTGGCGTCGTCCCGCACGGGCGCGGTGCTGCGCGGCGCCTGACGACGGACTGCCTTGTGCCTGTCCACCCCGAGGCCCTTGCGTCGTTGCAAGGGCCTCGGTGTCTGGGGGCCGACAACGGGGCCTCCAACGCGGCCGGCGGCTCGCGCGCGCGTGCGAGCGGGCCGCGCGTGTGCGGGTGGCGCAGCGCCGGCGTGGGGCGGCGCGTGGGGGGGTGGTCACTCCTTCGGGTGAGATGACCGGCGGCTGTTCCCCGGTGCCCCGTGCGGTCGGCAGAATCGACGCGGCCGCAGGGGCGGGCCTGTTGCCGCAGGGCCTTCGGGCGCTGCAGGGCCTCAGGAAGGGCCATGCATGATCCGTACCAGGACGTTGCTCTCCGATGCCTCCCGGCTGCGCCGGCTGGGTCCTCTCGCTCTTCCCACCCTCTGGGGTGCCGTGGCCGTGACCTGGAAACTCGGCTGTCCGCTGGCCCAGCAACCAGGGCTTCCCATGCGGATCGCGACCAGCGTCGTCTTCTTCAGCGTCGGCACCGGGCTGATCCTCGGCATCCGGCGCGGCCTCTCGCGCGAACTGGAGCGGATGCGGGCCATCGCGCACGCCACCCAACGGGTCCTGCTGCCCCCGCCCCCGCCCCGGCTCGACGGCCTCGCCGTCGCGGCGGGACAGCTCTCCGCCTCCCGGGGCGCGGCCGTCGGCGGGGATCTCTACGAGGCGGTGGCCACGCCCTACGGTGTGCGGGTCGTCATCGGCGACGTCCGGGGCCACGGTCTCGCCGCCCTCGGCGCGGTCGTCGCCGTGCTGGGCAGCTTCCGTGAGGCCGTCCACGACGAGCCCGAACTCGGTGGTGTCCTGCGGCGGCTCGACCGGGCGCTCGGCCGCCATCTGCGGGAGCGGGCGCGCGAGGAGCACCCGGCGGCCTGTGCCGGACGTGAGCCGGAACATCCGGCGGCCGAGGAGTTCGTGACCCTGCTGCTCCTGGAGATCCGCCAGGACGGGGCGGTGTACGCGCTGAACTGCGGCCACCCCGGCCCGTACCGGCTCGGCCGCCGCGTGGAGGCCGTCCCCGTCGGCGACCCGCTTCCGCCGCTCGGGGCCTTCCCGCTACCGGCCGACCTCTCCCCGTACCGCTGCACGCGGCTCCTGCCGGGCGAGGCGCTCTTCCTGCACACCGACGGCGCGGAGGACGCCCGGGACGGGGCGGGGCGCTTCTTCGGCCTGGAAGCGGTCCTGGCCGAGGCGGCCCGTGACGCGCCCGTCTCCCCGGCAGCGCTGGTCCGCCGCGTGCACGGCGCCCTGCTGCGGCACACCCGTGGCCGACTCGCCGACGACGTGGCCCTGTTGGTCATCCGTAACGACCGTGTGCGGGTTCCGGCGCAGCCCGCCGAACCCGGGCTGCGCCGTACCCGACCTGAACCCTCCCCTCACTGTTGAGCGATGGGAACGGCCGGCGCCGCCCGGACCGCCTGGGAGTGTCGGGCAGGTCGGCAGGGCGGGCGGCGCGGGACGGGCCGCCGCACTGTACGAGGGGGGAGCCCGGCGGCCCGGGTCGCCTTGCGGCGAGGCGCTCAGTCAACCGGTCCCAGGGGGACGGCGGCAGAGCGCACGGACCGGAAAGACGGGCACTTCCTTCACACCCCGTGTGAAACCCGCCCGCCACTACGCTGTGCGGACCGAGTCATCGGAGTGGCCCCATGCACCCCAACACCCTGCTCGACGCCCTGCTGGACGAGGCGGGCATCTCCCACGCCGGCCTCGCCGCCCGGGTCAACCAGGTCGGTCGCTCCCGGGGCCTCGCCCTGCGGTACGAGCACACCGCCGTGGCCCGCTGGCTGAAGGGCCAACGGCCGCGCGGCCAGGTGCCCGACCTGATCTGCGAGGTGCTCGCGGCACGGCTGCACCGAGCGGTCACCCTCGACGACATCGGTCTGGGCGTGTCCGGCGGCGCGGCCGTCGCCCACGGCTCTCCGCTCTCCGCGTTCGTCGAGCGGGCCACCGCCCTGTGGCGCTCCGACGAGCAGCAACGGCCGCACATACTCGACGCGCAGGCCGTCACCGGCACCCCGGCCGTGATGCCGGTCTGGGAGTGGGAGAACCCGCCTGAGGACGCCGACGTCTCCCGCGACGGCCGGACGCGGGTCTCGCCGGCCGACATCGCCATGCTCGGCGCCGCCCGGGCGCACTACGAGCAGATGTACCGCAAGACGGGCGGTGTGGCGACCAGGCAGCGGATCGTCGGCTTCCTCAACTCCGAGACCGCGCCGCTGCTGCGGGGCGCGTACGGCGACGGCCTGGGCCGGCAGCTGCACCGCGCCACGGGCGGTCTGGTGGCCGTGGCGGGCATCTGCGCCTACGACTCCGACGCCCATGGCCTCGCGCAGCGCTACTTCCACCAGGCGCTGCGGCTCGCGAAGGCGAGCGGGGACCGCGGCCTCGGCGCGTACGTGGTCGCCCTGCTCGTCAACCAGTCGCTGTTCATGGGGGAGTACCGGCAGGCGGTGGCGTTCGCCGAGGCGGCGCTGCGGTCGGCGGGAGGGCGGATCACTCCGGCGCTCGCGGCCGATCTCTCGGCGATGCAGGCGAAGGCGTACGCCCATCTCGGCGACGGGGCCGGCGCGTTGGCCTGCATCCGGCGCGCGGAGGCGGAGGCGGACCGGATCAGGCCGGGGCACGAACCGGCCGAGACCGGATACGTCCAGCCGGGCCTTGTCAACGTGCAGGTCGCCGAGGCATTGCTCAGCCTGGGTGATCTTCCGGCGGCCCGGGAGCACGCGCGGGCGGCCGTGGAGACACCGGCGCACGACCGGGGCCGGGTGCACCGGCTGGCCATGCTCTGCCAGATCGAGCTGCGGCAGGGGGAGGCCGACGCGGCCGCGCAGACGGCGGTGGAGATGACCGAGCGGGCGCGTGGGATGGAGTCGCAGCGACTGCGCGACCGCCTGCGCCTGGTGCGGGAGCATCTGCTCGCGAGCGACTGCGGTGACGCGCGGCAGGCGGCCGAACTCATCGACGGGGCGCTACGCGTTCCCCTGTGAGCCCAGGACTGCTGCCATATTGCCACCGACCAATCGGAAGGTGGCAGAAAACGTGCAGTGGACGAAACTGAGCGAACAACCTGTCTATGAGAACCGCTGGTTCCAGGTGAACCTCGCGGACGTCGAACTCCCGGACGGCCGCCACCTCGACCACTATCTGATCCGGCTCCGCCCGGTCGCCGTCGCGACCGCCGTCAACGAGGCCAACGAAGTCCTCATGCTCTGGCGGCACCGCTTCATCACCGACAGCTGGGGCTGGGAGCTGGCCGCCGGTGTCGTCGAGGACGACGAGGACCTCGAAACGGCCGCCGCCCGCGAGATGGAGGAGGAGACAGGCTGGCGCCCGGGGCCCTTGCGCCACCTCCTCACCGTCGAGCCCTCCAACGGCCTCACCGACGCCCGGCACCATCTCTACTGGGCCGAGGAAGCCACGTACATCGGCCCGCCCGAGGACGACTTCGAGTCCTCGCGGCGCGAGTGGATACCGCTCAAGCTGATCCCGGACATGATCGCCCGGGGTGAGATCCCGGCCGCCAACATGGCCGCCGGACTGCTGATGCTCCACCACCTGCGGCTCGGCTGACCGCCTCGGGAACGCCGAACGGCCCGTACCTGTGCGGGTGTACGGGCCGTTCGGACGTCGGGGGGCTCTCAGGAGTTCGGGGAGCGGCCGAGCCTCAGGAGTACGGGTAGAAGCCCGAGCCCGTCTTGCGGCCGAGCCGGCCCGCGTCCACCATGCGCTGGAGCAGCGGGGGAGCGGCGTACAGCGGCTCCTTGTACTCGGTGTACATCGAGTCGGCGATGGAGACGATCGTGTCCAGACCGATCAGGTCGGCGAGCTTCAGCGGGCCCATCGGGTGGGCGCAGCCGAACTCCATGCCGTTGTCGATGTCCTCGCGGCTCGCGATGCCGGACTCGAACATCCGGATCGCGGAGAGCAGGTACGGGACGAGGAGCGCGTTGACGACGAAGCCGGACCGGTCCTGGGCGCGGATCGCGTGCTTGCCGAGCACCTTCTCGGCGAAGACCTGGGCGCGGCTGATCGTGCCCTCGGAGGTGGTGAGGGCCGGGATCAGCTCCACCAGCTTCTGCACCGGCGCCGGGTTGAAGAAGTGGATGCCGATGACCTGGTCCGGGCGGGAGGTGGCCACCGCCAGCTTGACCAGCGGGATGGAGGAGGTGTTGGAGGCCAGGATCGCGTCGGGCCGGGTGACCACCTGGTCGAGGACCTTGAAGATCTCGGTCTTGATCTGCTCGTTCTCCACGACGGCCTCGATGACGAGGTCGCGGTCGGCGAACTCGCCCAGGTCGGTGGTGAAGCTGAGCCGCGCGAGCGTGGCGTCGCGCTCCTCCTCGCTGATCTTGCCGCGTTCGGCGGCCTTCGCGAGCGAGTTGTAGAGCCGCGTGCGGCCGATCTCCAGCGCCTCGCCGGTGGTCTCGGCGACCTTCACCTCAAGACCGCTGCGGGCACACACCTCCGCGATGCCTGCGCCCATCTGGCCGCAGCCCACCACTCCGACGCGCTCAATGTCGGCCATGGAGTCCGTCACCTCGTGCCTTTCGCTGTTCTCTGGCGGCGGGCCCGTGTGATTGCGTGCGTCCGCCTCGACCCCACGACGTTACCGCTCATTAACCGATGATCGATCGGTCGGGGCGGGCATGCTCTGCCTGTGGGTGTGACGTATCCGACACAAGAGGGATGACAAATGGGGCTGATCGGGAGAAGAGGGTTCGTGGCGGGCACGGCCCTTGCGATGCTCGCCACGACGGGATCGAGCGCGGGCGCGGGAGCGAGGACGGTGGCCGCGCCCTCGCGGGCGGATCCGAAAAGGGCGCCGGGGAGCGAGTTCCGGGGCGTGTGGATCGCCACCGTCCTCAACCGCGACTGGCCCTCCCGTCCGGGCCTCGAAGCCCAGGCGCAGCGGACCGAACTCCTCGCCCACCTGGACCGGGCCGTCGAGTGCCGACTGAACGCGGTCGTCCTCCAGGTCCGCCCGACCGCCGACGCCTTGTGGCCCTCGCCGCACGAACCGTGGGCGGAGTGCCTGACCGGGGTACAGGGCCGCGATCCGGGCTGGGACCCGCTGGGGACGGCCGTCGCGGAGGCCCATGCGCGGGGCCTGGAGCTGCACGCCTGGTTCAACCCGTACCGTGTGGCGAACCACACGGACCCGACGCGGCTCTCGGCGGCCCATCCGGCCCGGCGTCACCCGGAGTGGATCGTTCCGTACGGTGGCAAGCTGCACTACAACCCCGGCCTGCCGGAGGTGCGCCGCTTCGTCCAGGACGCCATGCTCGACGCCGTCGGCCGCTACGCGATCGACGCCGTCCACTGGGACGACTACTTCTACCCGTACCCGGTGGCCGGGGAGACTTTCGCCGACGACGAGGCGTACGCGCGGCACGGAGGTGGCTTCCCGGACCGGGTGGCCTGGCGGCGCAGCAACATCGACCTGCTCGTCTCGGAGATGGCAGCCCGCATCAAGGAGATCAAGCCCCAGGTCGCCTTCGGCATCAGCCCCTTCGGGGTGTGGCGCCACGCGACCAGCGACCCCGCGGGCTCGGACACCCGGGGCGTGCAGAGCTACGACGATCTGCACGCGGACACCCGGAAGTGGGTCAGGGAGGGCTGGATCGACTACGTGGTCCCGCAGCTGTACTGGCACATCGGCCACGAGCCCGCCGACTACGCCACGCTCGTGCCCTGGTGGGACGCGGTGGTACGGGGTACGGGCGTCCGGCTCCACATCGGCGAGGCGCTGTACAAGGCCGGTGACCCCGCCCAGCCGGCGGCCTGGCAGGACCGCGAGGAACTCTCCCGCCACCTGACCCTCGCCGCCCGGTACGCGGGGGTCGGCGGGCACTGCTTCTTCGCCGCGCAGGAGGTCATGACGGACCGGATCGGGGCGATGGCCGCCGTCGTGGCCGACCACTACCCGACCTCGGTGCGTCCGCCCGGCTAGCGGGTGCCTCGCCGTTCAGGCCGGGCCGCACGCCGCCCGTTTCCGCGGGCGGCTCTCCTCACGACTTCTCGTGGTGGCGTACGACGGTGTCGGGTCCCGGTGACATCAGGGCCTCGTGGCCGTCGTCGTCGAACTTGACGCGGTACGGGGGTTCGCCGTTCTGGCCGAGTACCTGAAGGACCTCGGCCGTACGGTCGTGCTGACCGACGGTCCGGCCGTGCACCAGCAGTTTGTCGCCCACGCTCGCTTCCATCGGGGAGACCTCCTCGCGGCCGTGTTTGTCCTGATCCGAGCCTATGTCCGCCATTGTGACCCGCAACACCCCCGGGCGCGCGCTCAGCCCGGGAGCCACCCGGATCATCGCGTCAGCTCTTCGCGCGCTGGGTCACCGCGATGCAGACGAGCACGGCGGCGGCCGCCAGCGGCGCGGCGGGCGAGAGCGACTCGCCGAGCAGCGTCACCGACCAGACCAGCGTCAGCAGGGGCTGGGCGAGCTGGAGCTGGCTGGCCTTGGGGATGCCGATGGCCGCCATGCCCCGGTACCAGACGTACAGACCGAAGAAGGTGGAGCCGGCCGCGACCCAGACCAGCCCGATGACGCCGTGGGCGGTCAGGTGGACGGGCTCGAAGGAGAGGGCGACGGCCGAGCCGACCGCCATGAGCGGCAGGCAGAGGATCAGGGCCCAGCCGACGACCTGCCAGCCCGGCATGACCCGCGCGAGCCGCCCGCCCTCGGTGTATCCGGCCGCGCAGACCAGGAGCGCGCCGAACAGGTACAGATCACCCGTCGACAGGACGCCGCCGCTCTGCTGGAGCGTGAACGCGAGGACGACCACCGCGCCGGAGACGGCCGCGATCCAGAAGGTGCGGGAGGGCCGGCGGCCGGTACGGATCGCGGCGAGCGCCGCCGTGGTGAGCGGCAGCAGGCCCACGACGACGGCGGCGTGCGAGGTGGTCGAGGTCCGCAGGGCGAGGGTCGTCAGGAGCGGGAAGCCGACCACGACTCCGCCGGCGACGACGGCGAGGCCCGCCCAGTGGCGGCGCTCGGGCAGCGGCACCCGCAGGGTCAGCAGGAAGGCGCCCGCGATGAGCGCGGCGAGCGTCGAGCGCACGGCGACGAGGGACCAGGGGCCGAAGCTCTCCAGGCCCCAGGCGGTGGAGGGGAAGGTGAGCGAGAACGAGACGACGCCCAGACCGGCCAGGAGCGTGCCGCGGGTCTCCGGGGAGGCGCCCGGGGTTGCGGGGGAGGCGCCGAGGGCTGCGGGGGAGGCGCCCGGGGTCGCGGAGGAGGCCGCTCCGGTGGTGCGGACCGCTATCGTGGAGACGGTGGTAGCGCTATCCTGTGCTGTCATGCACGAGCGTAGCAGCGTCGCTGAACTGGCCGCATCCCTCAGGAGCGAACTCAACCGCTACTCACCCGGCGGGAAGCTGCCGTCGAGCCGCGCCCTCGTCGAGCGGTACCGCGTCTCCCCGGTGACCGTCACCCGCGCGCTCGCCCAGCTCGCCGTCGAGGGCCTCGTCGTCACCCGGCCGGGAGCCGGGGCGTACCGCGCGGAGCCGCGTGAGCGGACGGCCGTCACGGGCGACACCTCCTGGCAGGAGGTCGCCCTGAGCGCCGACACCGCGACGGAACTGGTCCCGCGCAGCGTCGACGCGTCCGGTGTCCTGGTGACCCTGTCGGCACCGCCGCCCGGCGTCATCGAGTTCAACGGCGGCTATCTGCACCCCTCGCTCCAGCCGGAGCGGGCCATGGCGAGCGCCCTCGCCCGCGCGGGCCGCCGCCCCGGCGCCTGGGGGCGGCCGCCCACCGACGGCCTGCCCGAGCTCCGCGAGTGGTTCGCCCGCGAGATCGGCGGCAGCGTCACCGCCGCCGACGTCCTCGTCACCGGCGGCGGGCAGCCCGCGATCGCCACCGCCCTGCGGGCCCTCGCCCCGCCCGGTACCCCCGTCCTCGTCGAGTCGCCCACCTACCCGGGCATGCTGGCCGTCGCCCGTGCGGCCGGCCTGCGCCCCGTCCCCGTACCGGCCGACGCCGACGGGGTCCGTCCCGAGCTGCTCGAAGCCGCCTTCCGGGCCACCGGCGCCCGGGTCTTCGTCTGCCAGCCGCTCTTCCAGAACCCGACCGGCGCCGTGCTCGACGCCGAGCGGCGGCGCGCCGTGGTCCGGATCGCGCGGGCCGCCGGGGCCTTCGTCGTCGAGGACGACTTCGCCCGCCTGCTCGTCCACGAGGACGCCGGGCCACTGCCCGCGCCCCTGGCCGCCGAGGACCCCGACGGCGTCGTCGTCCACGTCCGCTCCCTGACCAAGCCGACCTCGCCCAGCCTGCGCGTCGGCGCCCTCGCGGCGCGCGGCCCCGTGCTGGAACGGCTCCGCGCCATCCAGGTCGTCGACAGCTTCTTCGTCCCGCGCCCCCTCCAGGAAACCGCCCTGGAACTGGTCGGCTCGCCCGCCTGGAGCCGCCATCTGCGTGCCGTCTCCCAGGAGTTGAAGGACCGCCGAGCCACCATGGCCGGCGCCCTCGCCCACCACCTGCCCGAGCTGGCCCTGCCCCACATCCCCGCGGGCGGCTACCAGCTCTGGCTCCGGCTCCCCGACACCCTGCCCGAGGCCGCGCTCCTCGCGGGCGCCCTGCGGGCCGGCGTCGCCGTCGCCCCCGGCCGTCCCTACTTCAGCGCCGAACCGCCCGCCGGACACATCCGCCTCAGCTTCGCGGGCGTGGCCGGGTCCACCGAGATCGCCGAAGGGGTGCGCCGACTGCGGACGGCCGTCGACGAGCTGACCGGCTGAGCCCCGAGCCGTACGGACCGCGCCGCGTTCCGGCCACGGACGATGCGCACGGTCTGTACGAGAAGGCCGGATTCGATCCCCGGCGGAACCAGGACAAGTGGAGGGTTGCCGGACAGCACCGGCCCCGGGCCCGCCCACGGCTGTGACCGGAGCCCGCGCATATGCCCTCTTGACCTGCCAGGCGTCCGGCCTCACGATCGCGGCCATGGGTCTACGGGTCACGCTCGTCGCAGCGGCGCGCAGCTCCTCCCTGCTCGCCGAGCGCTTCGACGACGACCGGCCGCTCGACGAGGCCGGCTGGTACGAGGTTCAACTCGCCGCGCACTCACTGGTCCCGCTCGGCGCGGCCGAGCTGCGCTACTGCTCCCCGACGCCCCGCAGCCGGGCCACCGGCACCGCGCTCGGTTACGCCCCGCTCGCCCAGCCCGCCCTGCGCGACTGCGACATGGGCCGCTGGCGCGGGCTGACCCTCGCGGAGGTCGCGGCGCTCGAACCCGCCGCCGTCGACGCCTGGCTCAGCGACCCGCGCATCGCCCCGCACGGCGGTGAGACCCTTCTCGCCTTCATCTCCCGGATAGGGGGCTGGCTCGACACCCGCCCCGCCGACGACGGCGCCATCGTCGCCGTCGCCGAACCCTCCGTCGTCCGGGCCGCCCTCGTCTACGCGCTGAAGGCGCCGCCCGCCACGTTCTGGAGCGTGGACGTCCGCCCGCTGTCCACGGTCACACTCACCGGCCGCCCCGGCCTCTGGCACCTCCACCTCCAGGCGGCCGTCGGCTAGGGGGTGTCGCCTCCGTCGTGGCGTAGGCGGGGGGCGGCGACCGGCTAGCCTGAGGGCACGATGAACCGTTTGACCACGTCATGGGGCGACTTCCCGCTCACCCGCTTCCCCGAGGACCCGCGCGACCCGCTCCGTGCCTGGGACGCGTCCGACGAGTACCTGCTGCGCCACCTGGCCGAGACGGACACCGACCTGTCCGGCACGGTCGCCGTCGTCGGCGACCGCTGGGGCGCCCTCGTCACGGTGCTCGCCGCCCGCCGTCCCGGCACGCTCGCGCAGATCTCCGACTCCTACCTCGGCCGCCGGGCGACCGCCGAGAACCTGGCCCGCTCCGGGGTCGCGCCGGACGCGGTCGGGCTCCTCACCACCCAGGACGCGCCGCCCGAGCGGATCGACGTGCTGCTCGTCCGCGTCCCCAAGAGCCTCGCGCTCCTGGAGGACCAGCTGCACCGGCTCGCGCCCGCCCTGCACGAGGGCACCGTGGTCGTCGGGACCGGCATGGTCAAGGAGATCCACACCTCCACGCTCCAGCTCTTCGAGTCGATCCTCGGCCCCACCCGCACCTCGCTCGCCGTCAAGAAGGCCCGGCTGATCCTCTGCACCCCGGACCCCGCGCGGGAGCGGGCCGCGAACCCGTGGCCGTACCGCTACGACCTCCCCGGCGACGCCGGAATCGTCGCAGGGCGGACCGTCGTCAACCAGGCCGGGATCTTCTGTGCCGACCGCCTCGACATCGGCACCCGCTTCTTCCTCAAGCATCTGCCGACCGGCCTCGGCAGCGCCCGCGTCGTGGACCTGGGCTGCGGCAACGGCGTCGTCGGACTGGCCGTCGCCCTCGCCGAGCCCGAGGCCGATTTGGTCTTCGCCGACGAGTCGTACCAGGCCGTCGCCTCGGCCGAGGAGAACTTCCGTACCCACGCCGTGCCGCCCGGCCGCACCGCCGCGTTCGTGGTCGGCGACGGCACGGCCGAGCTCGCCACGGAGTCCGTCGACCTCGTCCTGAACAACCCGCCCTTCCATAGTCACCAGGCCACGACCGACCGCACCGCCCGCCGGATGTTCACCGACGCGCGGCGCGTCCTGCGGCCGGGCGGCGAGCTGTGGGTGGTGGGCAACCGGCACCTCGGCTATCACGTCACCCTGCGCCGGATCTTCGGCTCCTGCGAACTGGTCGCGAGCGACCCGAAGTTCGTGGTGCTGCGCGCGGTCAAGCGGTCCTGATTCCGAGGGGCTCCGCTCGCGGGCGCACGAGAGGGCGCGGGCGCGGGCAACGGGGTGAGGGCAGCGGGGTGAGGGCGCAGGCAACGGGGTGAGGGACATGGCGCTGCCCCACCCCGCGCCCTCGGGCCGCTGCCGTCAGGCCAGGGCGACGAGGTCCCGGTACTCCTCGCTCCACAGGTCCTCGTCGCCGTCCGGGAGCAGCAGCACCCGGTCAGGGCGTAGCGCGTCGATCGCCCCCTCGTCGTGCGTGACCATCACGATCGCGCCCGGGTAGGTGCCGACGGCCGCCAGGACCTCGTCGCGGGAGGCGGGGTCCAGGTTGTTCGTCGGCTCGTCGAGCAGCAGGACGTTGGCGCCCGAGTGCACCAGACCGGCCAGCGCGAGGCGCGTCTTCTCGCCGCCCGACAGCACTCCGGCCGGCTTGTCGGCGTCGTCGCCCCGGAACAGGAACGCCCCGAGGACCCGCCGTACCTCACCGTCCGTCAGATGAGGCGCCGCCGCGGACAGGTTCGCGCGGACCGTGCGGCCGCGGTCGAGCGTGTCGTGCTCCTGGGCGAAGTAGCCGATCCGCAGACCGTGCCCGCGCACCACCCGCCCCGCGTCGGGTGCCTCCACACCCGCGAGCAGCCGCAGCAGCGTCGTCTTGCCCGCGCCGTTGAGGCCGAGCACGACGAGGCGGCTGCCCCGGTCCACGGCGAGGTCGACGCCGTCGAGGACCGGGCGCCCCTCCCCGTAGGACTTGGTCAGCGACACCGCGCCCAGCGGCATCCGGCCGCACGGCGCGGGCTCGGGCAGCCGGATCCGTGCCACGCGCTCGGCCTGCCGCACGGGATCGAGCCCGTCGAACAGCCGGTCGGCGCGGCGCGCCATGCTCCGGGCCGTCGTCGCCGTCGCCGAGCGCGCCTTCATCCTGTCCGCCTGGGCGTGCAGCGAGGCCGCCTTGCGTTCGGCGTGCGAACGCTCGCGGGCCCGGCGGCGCTCGTCGGCGTCCCGCCGCGCGAGGTACTGCGCCCAGCCGGTGTTGTGCACGTCGATGGTGGCGCGCGCCGGATCGAGGTGGAAGACCCGGTTGACCGTGTCGGCCAGGAGCGCCACGTCGTGGCTGATCAGCACGAGGCCGCCCTGGTGGGCGGCGAGGAAGCCGCGCAGCCAGCCGATCGAGTCGGCGTCCAGGTGGTTGGTGGGCTCGTCGAGCAGCAGGGTGCCCTCGCGGCCGTGCCCGGCGAACAGGATCCTGGCCAGCTCGACCCGGCGCTTCTGGCCGCCGGAGAGCGTGCCGACGGCCCGGTCCATGACCTCGGTGGGCAGTCCGAGTCCGGCCGCGACCCGGGCGGCCTCGGCCTCGGCGGCGTACCCGCCTCGCGCCTCGAACTCCGCCTCGGCGCGGGCGTACGCGGCCATGCGCCGCTCGTCGGCGGCCCCGCCGAGCGCGACGGCGGCCGAATGGAGGTCGCGTACGGCCCGGTCGAGGCCGCGCGCGGAGAGGATCCGGTCGGTGACGGACACGGTGGGGTCGGCGGCGCGGGAGTCCTGCGCGAGATGGCCGATCGAACCGGTACGGGTGAGGGTTCCGGCGGCCGGCGGGCGCAGCCCGGCCAGGGTGTCGAGGAGGGTGGTCTTCCCGGCTCCGTTGCGGCCGACGAGGCCGATCCGGTCGCCGGGGGCGACGTGGAAGGAGAGGTCGGACAGCAGGAGCCGGGCGCCGGCGCGCACGTCGGCACCACGAACGGTGATCATGGGGTAACGCTCCGAAAAAGCAGAAGGACACACGGGTGGCGTGGGAGTGGGTCCTTGAGCTAGGAAATTCGGGGCGTAGACATGCGATCCAGGCTAGCGGAGGCCTCGTTCCGGGCGCATGTGAGTTTCCGCGGCGCCTCCTCGGACGCGCCGCCGGGCGCCCTGGGCGAGTCGCGCCGCCTCCGCGGTCGTACGGCCGGTGAGGCGGGCGACCTCGGGCAGCGGCAGGGCGAACAGGTCGTGCAGAACGAGGGCGAGCCGCTCGTCCGGGCTGAGCGAGTCCAGGACCACGAAGAGCGCCAGGCCGGTCCCGTCCGCGAGCGCGGCCGCCTCGGGAGTGACCGACACGGGTATCGCCTCCGGCACGGACATCGGCGCCGCCTTCGGTACGGGCATCGGGGTCGCCTTCGGTGCAGGCATCGGCGTCGGTGGCGGCACGGCCTGCGCCGTCGCCCGGGTCCGCAGCCGCTCCACGCACACCCGGGCGACCACCGTCGTCAGCCAGGAGTCGAGCCCTCCGAGCCCGGCCGCCGCTCTGGCCGTGCTCAGCGCCTCCTCGGCCTCGCGCCGCGAGCCCAGCATCAGCCGGGCGACGGCCCGCAGCCGCTCGTGGTGCAGGTCGAACTGCCCGGCCAGAAACGTGTCGTCATCCATGGGCCCTCACTCCTCCGCATCAGCCTTCGCAGCGATGACGCGACCGTCGAGGCCGATGTGACAGCGCTACAGCGGTGGCCGGCGGGGGGTGGGGCACGTGCGGCGCTTAGCGGGACGGCCGGCCGAGGCGGAGCGGGACGCCGGGGGAGTACAGGACGCTGGTGGCCCTGCCGCTTCCGCCGGCCGACCCTGCCGTCTCCTTCCTCCCCCTGTTTCCCGCCCCCCCGCTGTCACACCCGTCTGCGATGCTGATGTGGTGACGACGCTCGAAGACCTGGTGCGCCTGCGCCGCGCACGCGACGCGATGGACCGCGACTACGCGCAGCCGCTGGACGTCCCGGCGCTGGCGCGCATCGCCCTCATGTCGGCCGGGCACTTCTCCCGTAGCTTCCGTGCCGCCTTCGGCGAGACGCCGTACAGCTATCTGATGACCCGCCGCGTCGAGCGGGCGAAGGCGCTCCTGCGCCGTGGCGACCTGAGCGTCACGGAGGTCTGCTTCGCCGTGGGGTGTACGTCGCTGGGCTCGTTCAGCACGCGCTTCACCGAGCTGGTGGGCGAGAGCCCCAGCGCCTACCGGGCCCGCTGCCACGAGGCGGGCGCGCCGATCCCGGCCTGCCTGGCGAAGATCCACACGCGGCCGGTCAGAAACGCGACCCCCGCCGCGCAAGGACGGGCGACCGCCGGGTAGGGGCGGGCGACCGCCGGGTAAGGGCGAGGCGTCCGTGCGGGAAGCGAAGCGGAATCCGGCACCGCCTCCTATCGTCGGAGCCATGACCATCAAGCTCGCACAGTGCTTCATCGCGGTGGACGACCACGACAAGGCGCTCGCCTTCTACCGCGACGTCCTCGGCATGGAGGTCCGTAACGACGTCGGGTTCGAGGGGATGCGCTGGGTGACCGTCGGCTCGCCCGAGCAGCCCGACGTGGAGATCGTCCTCGAACCGCCGCTCGCCGACCCCAACGCCTCGCCCGCGGACCGCCAGGCCATGGCGGAGCTCCTCGCGAAGGGCATGCTCCGAGGGGTGATCTTCCAGACGGACGACTGCGACGCCACCTTCGAGCGCATCCGCGCCGCCGGCGGCGAGGTCCTCCAGGAGCCGGCCGATCAGCCCTACGGCGTCCGCGACTGCGCCTTCCGCGACCCTTCCGGGAACATGCTCCGCTTCAACCAGCCCCGCACCGCCTGACCGTCCGCCGACGGGCGGTCGGCTGCCCTCGGGCGGGCCGCCTGGCGCCGCGCGGCACCTACCTGCCCTTCCCCCCGGCTGAGCCGGAGGCGGTCACGGCCCGGATCGCCGCCGGCCAGAAGTCAGGTGGTCGACGGCAGGGCCTGAAGGTGCTCGGCGGCCTCGGTGGCGGTGTACGAGGAGGCGAAGGTGAACGCCCGCGGGGACGGCCCGTGCGCCCGCAGTTCGGCCAGCCGCTCCAGGGCCTCGCCGACGCTCGGGATGTGCCCGGCGGGTACCCACCACAGCACCAGGTGCGCCTCGACGTGCCGCTCGAACCATTCGCGCCGCCGCCGCATCACCTCCAGATGACCGCTGCGGTAGGCGAAGTCCCACAGGGCGTCCTGGGTCTCCCACACCGACAGGTTCACGATGACGTTCTCGCCCGCCGGGCGCAGGCCCGTGGCGTCGGGTGCCCCCTCCTCCACGAGGCGCCACACGAAGCCGGGCGCTCCGTCGGCCGCTGCGTTGACCGGATCGAGCATCTCGACGAACGGCGCCACGCGGGGGTCGTCGAGCGGGTGGCGGAGCGTGGCGACGTTGAGCTGGGCGAGGTGGGCGACGGCATGCGCGGGTGAGGTCATGGCGTCATCCCAGCACGTCCCGCTTTTCTATGTCAATCACCGTTGTTTTTAGAGGTCTCGACGACGACGCAGCATTCGCCAGGCCGGGCGTCCATGCGGGCGCGGACGGGGCCGTCCGTGCCGAGCAGCCCTTCCAGCAGGGCGAGGTTCATGCCGCAGACGAGGGGCGGGAAGCGTTCTGCGACGGCGTGGAAGGGGCAGTTGCGCATCCGTACGACGGGCGCGGGTCCCTCGGGGTCCAGGCTCTCCGCGCCTTCCAGGTGCGGTTCGTACCCGCGCTCGGCCAGCGCCTTCATGGCCTCGTCGAGGTCGCCGCAGGGCGCCGCCGAGCCGCGCAGGGCCTCACCTCGGCGGCGGGCGGCCGCGCAGAGCCCGGCGTCGAGCCCGGCCTGCTCGGCGGCCTCGGCGAGCAGCTCGGCGGCGGTGCGGTAGTCGCGGGCGGGCAGTGCCACCGACCACTCGGCCGTCGCCCGCGTGTACACCTTGGCGGGACGGCCGGCCCCCGGCCCCGAGCGCCCGGTCAGCCGCCTGCTGCCGCTCTCCAGGAGTCCGGCCTCGGTCAGCCGGTCCAGATGGTGCGCGGCCAGCGTGCGCGCCACCCCGGCCGCCTCGGCGGCCTCGTTCCGGCCGACCTCGCGGCCCTGTGCCGCCACGTACTCGTACAGGCGGCGCCGTACCGGGTCCTGCAACATTGCGATCGCGTCGATGTGTTCCACCTGCCCATGCTACGAACAACGCAGGTTGGAGATAGAAGCGCGCGCGCTCACCGCGTTCGGTGGTGCGTCACGCCGGTTCGACGGGCAGCCACAGCTCGCAGGTCGCGGTCGTGAAGTCGTCCGCGCGCTCGAGGGTGGCGACGATCGAGGGTCCCGGTCGCAGCCGCCAGGGGTTGGAGGGGAACCAGTCGGTCGCGGTCGCCGCCCAGGCCGTCTGCAGGGCCTGCGGGTGCGGTCCGCTGGTACGGAAGACCGCCCACATCCCGTCCGGCACCTCGATGGCGTCGAGATCGTCCGGGGCGGGTGTGTCCCGGCCTACCGCGACTCCGTGGAGGTACGTCAGTTCGCTGCCCTCCGTGCCGTCGGGATCGAGGTCGTCGCTCACCTGCAGCAGGCCTCCCGGTTCGGTGTCGCCGAGGGTCTTCAGCCTCAGGTGCTCCTCCTGCGGCAGTGCGGCGATGTGCTCCTGGATGTGCGGGTTGACGCCCTGGTGGATGAGCGGGACCCGGGTGGCGTGTCCGACCAGCCGGAACGCGGGTCGGTCGACGATGCGGGTGTCCATGGGGATGCTCCCTTCGACGGTCAGGCGGAACCTGAGCTGCGGTTGTGTGCGCAAGGGGCCTCCGTCGCGACGTACGTCACCGGGGCCGGCGCCGTGGACCGCCCGGAACGCACGTCCGAACGCTTCACCGGAGCCGTAGCCGTGGCGGACCGCGATGCTCAGCAGATCCCCCTCGCCCCGGACGACGTCGGCGGCGGCAACGGTCATGCGCCGCCGGCGCACGTACTCCGACAGCGGCATGCCGGCCAGGGACGAGAACATCCGGCGCAGGTGGTACTCGGTCGTGCCGAGCCTCCCCGCCAGGCCGGCGACGTCGGGCTCCTCCGCGAGGTTCTCCTCGACGAGAGCGACGAGCTGGTTGAGTGCCGAGATCACGAGGCCTCCTTTCGACTCCCACCCTGACAGCAGGAGGCCCGGCCCCACCCGACCGATGCGAACCGATGCGATCATGCGTCTTTGCATAAAACTGCGGCGACACGTATAGTCATGCCATCGATGAGGAGGGTTCTGATGACGGTACGAGCAGCAGTGGCGGGTGCGAGCGGATACGCGGGCGGAGAGCTCCTGCGTCTCCTCCTCGCCCACCCCCACGTCGAGATCGGCACCCTGACCGGCCACTCCAACGCCGGTCAGCGGCTCGGCGGCCTTCAGCCGCACCTGCTCCCGCTCGCCGACCGCGTCCTCGCGCCGACCACCGCCGAGTCGCTGGCCGGTCACGACGTCGTCTTCCTCGCGCTCCCGCACGGGCAGTCCGCCGCCGTGGCCGAGCAGCTCGGCCCGGACGTCCTCGTCGTCGACATGGGCGCGGACTTCCGGCTCGAGAACTCCGCCGACTGGGAGACCTTCTACGGGTCCCCGCACGCCGGCACCTGGCCCTACGGTCTCCCGGAACTGCCGGGTGCCCGCGCCGCGCTGGAGGGGTCCAAGCGCATCGCGGTACCCGGTTGCTACCCCACCGCCGTCTCCCTCGCGCTCCTCCCCGCGTACGAGAACGGCCTCGCCGAGCCGGAAGCCGTGATCGTCGCCGCCACCGGCACCTCCGGCGCGGGCAAGGCCCTCAAGCCGCACCTGCTCGGCAGCGAGGTCATGGGCTCCATGTCCCCGTACGGCGTGGGCGGCGGCCACCGGCACACCCCCGAGATGATCCAGAACCTCAGCGCCGCGGCCGGCGAGCGCGTCGGTGTCTCCTTCACGCCGACCCTCGCGCCCATGGCCCGCGGCATCCTCGCCACCTGCTCCGTCAAGGCGAAGCCCGGCGTCACCGCCCAGACCGTACGCGCCGCGTACGAGAAGGCCTACGCGGACGAGCCCTTCGTCCATCTGCTCCCCGAGGGGCAGTGGCCCGCCACGGCGTCCGTATACGGTTCCAACGCCGTTCAGATCCAGGTCGCCCACGACGTCGCCGCGGGCCGGATCATCGCGATCAGCGCCATCGACAACCTGACCAAGGGCACCGCCGGCGGCGCGGTGCAGAGCATGAACATCGCCCTCGGGCTCCCCGAGGACACCGGACTTTCCACGATTGGAGTCGCTCCATGAGCGTCACCGCAGCGAAGGGATTCACGGCAGCGGGCATCGCCGCCGGGATCAAGGAGAACGGCAACCCGGACCTGGCCCTCGTGGTCAACACCGGGCCGCGCCGCGCCGCCGCGGGAGTCTTCACCTCCAACCGCGTCAAGGCCGCACCGGTGCTCTGGTCCCAGCAGGTGCTGACCACGGGCGAGCTGACCGCCGTCGTCCTCAACTCCGGCGGCGCCAACGCCTGTACGGGCCCGCAGGGCTTCCAGGACACCCACGCCACGGCCGAGAAGGTCGCCGAGGTGCTCACCGCGAAGGGCCTGGCGGGCACGGACGTCGGCGCCGGTGAGGTCGCCGTCGCCTCCACCGGTCTCATCGGTCTTCTGCTCCCCATGGACAAGGTCCTGCCCGGCGTCGAGAAGGCGGCGGGCGAACTCTCCGAGCACGGCGGCGAGAAGGCCGCCATCGCCATCATGACGACGGACTCCGTCCACAAGACCTCCGTCGTCACCCGGGACGGCTGGACGGTCGGCGGCATGGCCAAGGGCGCGGGCATGCTCGCCCCCGGCCTCGCCACCATGCTCGTCGTCCTCACCACCGACGCCGACGTCGACTGCAAGGACCTCGACACCGCCCTGCGGCAGTCCACCAAGGTCACCTTCGACCGCGTCGACTCCGACGGCTGCATGTCCACCAACGACACCGTCCTCCTCCTGGCCTCCGGCGCCTCCGGAACGACCCCGGACCAGACGGACTTCGCCGAGGCCGTGACCGTCGTCTGCCAGGACCTCGCCCGCCAGCTCATCGGCGACGCCGAAGGTGCCAGCAAGGACATCCGTATCGAGGTGATCAACGCCGCGACCGAGGACGACGCCGTCGAGGTGGGCCGCTCCATCGCCCGGAACAACCTCCTCAAGTGCGCCATCCACGGCGAGGACCCCAACTGGGGCCGAGTGCTCTCCGCCATCGGCACCACCAGCGCCGCCTTCGACCCCGACCAGCTGAACGTCGCCATCAACGGCGTCTGGGTCTGCCGGAACGGCTCGGTCGGCGAGGACCGCGACCTCGTCGACATGCGTTACCGCGAGGTCAGCATCACCGCCGACCTCGCCGCCGGCTCCGAGACGGCCGTCATCTGGGCCAACGACCTCACCGCCGACTACGTCCACGAGAACAGCGCGTACTCGTCATGAGCGACAAGACCGACCAGAACCCGACCCGTAAGCACACCGCGCTTCCCAAGGCCGAGATCCTCATCGAGGCGCTGCCGTGGCTGACCCGTCACCACGGCAAGACGGTCGTCATCAAGTTCGGTGGCAACGCGATGATCGACGACGAGCTCAAGGCGGCCTTCGCCCAGGACGTCGTCTTCCTGCGCCACGCCGGTCTCAAGCCGGTCGTCGTGCACGGCGGCGGCCCGCAGATCAGCGCCGCGCTCGACCGGCACGGCATCGTCAGCGAGTTCAAGGCCGGGCTGCGCGTCACCACCGAGGACGCCATGGACGTCGTACGGATGGTGCTCGCCGGCCAGGTCCAGCGCGAGCTCGTCGGCCTGCTCAACCAGCACGGCCCGTTCGCCGTCGGAATGACCGGCGAGGACGCCCACACCATCACGGCCACCAAGCACCAGCCGGTGATCGAGGGCGAGCAGGTCGACATCGGCCGGGTCGGCGAGATCACCGCCATCGACACCGGCGCCATCGAGGCGCTCCTGGAGGACGGCCGGATCCCGGTCATCTCCTCCATCGCCCGCTCCGAGGACGACGGACATGTCTACAACGTCAATGCTGATACGGCGGCTGCGGCTCTCGCTGCGGCGCTGGACGCCGAGACCCTGATGGTCCTGACCGACGTCGAGGGCCTCTACGAGGACTGGCCGAACAGCGACGAGGTCATCAGCCGGCTCACCGCGAGCCAGCTGGAGAAGCTCCTGCCCGAGCTCTCCAGCGGGATGGTCCCCAAGATGGAGGGCTGTCTGCACGCCGTACGGAACGGGGTCACCACGGCCCGTGTGATCGACGGCCGCGTCCAGCACTCGATCCTGCTGGAGATCTTCACCGACTCGGGCATCGGCACGATGGTCGTGCCCGACCAGACCACGGGGGACGGGGCATGAGCAACGCGGAACTGACTCAGCGGTGGCAGGGCTCGCTGATGGACAACTACGGCACGCCGAAGCTGTCCCTCGTGCGCGGCGAGGGCGTGAAGGTCTGGGACGCGGACGGAACCGCGTACCTCGACCTCGTCGGCGGCATCGCGGTCAACGCGCTCGGCCACGCCCACCCGGCGATCGTCGAGGCCGTGTCGCGGCAGATCGCCTCCCTCGGCCATGTCTCCAACCTCTTCGTCGCCGAGCCGCCCGTCGCGCTCGCCGAGCGGCTCCTGCAGCTCTTCGGCCGGCCGGGCCGGGTCTTCTTCTGCAACTCCGGCGCCGAGGCCAACGAAGGCGCCTTCAAGATCGGCCGGCTGACCGGCCGTACCCACATGGTCGCCACCCAGGGCGGCTTCCACGGCCGGACCATGGGCTCGCTCGCCCTCACCGGCCAGCCCGGCAAGCAGACCCCGTTCCTGCCGCTGCCCGGCGATGTCACGCACGTGCCGTACGGAGACGTCGAGGCGCTGCGCGCCGCGGTCACCGAGGAGACCGCGCTGCTGATCATCGAGCCGATCCAGGGCGAGAACGGCGTGGTCGTACCGCCCGCCGGCTACCTCCAGGCCGCCCGCGAGATCACCCGCGCCACCGGCACCCTCCTCGTCCTCGACGAGGTCCAGACGGGCATCGGCCGCACCGGCCACTGGTTCGAGTACCAGGGCCACGACGGGGTCGACCCGGACATCGTGACCCTCGCCAAGGGCCTCGGCGGCGGGCTGCCGCTCGGCGCGACCGTCGCCTTCGGCCCGGCGGCCGAGCTCTTCAAGCCCGGTCACCACGGCACGACCTTCGGTGGGAACCCGGTCGCCTGCGCCGCCGGACTGGCCGTGATCGACACCCTCGCGGCGGACGGAACCCTCGACGAGGTCAAGCGGCTGGGCGAGAAGCTGCGGAGCGGAATCGAGGGTCTGAACCACCCTCTGGTCTCCCATGTCCGTGGTGCGGGCCTCCTGCTGGGTATCGTGCTCACCGAGTCCCTCGCGCCCCAGGTGCAGCAGGCGGCTCAGGACGCCGGACTTCTCGTGAACGCGCCCGCCCCCGATGTCGTACGGCTCATGCCGGCACTGATCATCACCGACACGGAGGTGGACGCGTTCCTGGCAGCGCTGCCCGGTGTCCTCGACGGAGCGGTGAACGGGGAAGGACGAACCGGAGAATGAGACGACGATGACCGACGCGCAGGAAACCGAGCACGGAGGCCCGTCCGTTCCGCAGACCCGGACCGCACGCCACCGCAGGATCGTCGACATCCTCAACCGGCAGCCGGTGCGCTCGCAGAGCCAGCTCGCCAAGCTCCTCGCGGACGACGGGCTGAGCGTCACCCAGGCGACGCTCTCCCGTGACCTCGACGAGCTCGGCGCGGTGAAGATCCGCAACACGGGCGGCGAGCTCATCTACGCGGTGCCCAGCGAGGGCGGGTTCCGCACCCCGCAGGCGCCGCTCGGCGAGTCCGCCAAGGAGGAGCGCATGCGGCGCCTCTCCGGCGAACTGCTGATCTCCGCCGAGGCCTCCGCCAACCTGGTGGTCCTGCGGACCCCGCCGGGCGCGGCCCAGTTCCTCGCCTCGGCCATCGACCAGGCCGAACTCCACGCCATCCTCGGGACGATCGCGGGGGACGACACGCTGCTGCTGATCTCCCGCGACCCGGTGGGCGGCCAGGCCCTCGCCGACCACCTGCTCCGGCTGGCCCAGAACGACCGCTAGTCGCTCGGGCGGCGGCCGGTACCCAAGGGGACCGGCCGCCGCCGGCTACGCACCCGGACCTACGGCCGGGGGAGCGGCGGGAGCGGGAGCGGCAGCCCCGGCAGCCCGTCGAGGCTTTCGGCGATGTGGTCCTTCTTCTCGAAGTACGCGCTCAGCGAGGCGTCGTCCTCGCGCGCGAACCGCCTCCCGTGCAGGTCGCGGTCCTCGTCGTACGTCATGAACGGCACGGCGTACCCGCAGGAGTCCCGGATCACGTCGGCCGTGACGACGATGATCGCGCGCAGCCCGTGGTCCGTGACGTCGATGCCCGGGAAGTGCGCCATGAGGCCCTCCCACCGCGGGTCGTCCCGGAAGACCGGCTCGCCGCGACCGTGCACCCGCACGATGTTCGGCGGCCCCTGGAAGGCGCACCACATGAGCGTGATGCGGCCGTTCTCGCGCAGATGCGCGACGGTCTCGGCGGTGGACCCGGCGAAGTCCAGGTAGGCGACGGTCCGTTCGTCGATGACGGCGAACGATCCGGTCAGCCCTTTGGGCGAGAGGTTGACGGTGCCGTCGGCGTCGAGCGGGGCGGTGGCGGTGAAGAAAAGGGGCTGGGCCTCGATGAATGCGCGGAGTCGTCCGTCGATGCGTTCGTACGTTTTTCCCATGGGTGCATTGTCTCCGAACGTCCGTGCGGAGCCAGGAGGGGGCCGACTCCGCAAGGGCCCCGCTGTGACGTTCCATCAGGCCGGGCATCTCCTGCGCCCGCTCTCGGCATGCGGCCGACGGCCCACCAGGCCCGGCCGACATCGCGGCACGGACCCAGCCGAGGGTCCTCCAGCAGCTCCTTGGCCCGGTCTCCGCGCAGTCACCGGGCTCCGACCAGCCGTTTTCCACTCGATTGACAAAACATACGGAGGACCGCATAGTTATACCCATCAGTGCTTGCAAGGTAAGGAGGAACCCGTGACCGAGCGTGTCGTACTCGCCTACTCCGGTGGCCTGGACACCTCCGTCGCCATCGGCTGGATCGCCGAGGAGACGGGCGCCGAGGTCATCGCGGTCGCCGTGGACGTCGGTCAGGGCGGCGAGGACCTGGACGTCATCCGCAAGCGCGCTCTCGCCTGCGGGGCCGTCGAGGCCGAGGTCGCGGACGCCAAGGACGAGTTCGCCGAGGAGTACTGCCTCCCGGCGATCAAGGCCAACGCCCTCTACATGGACCGCTACCCCCTCGTCTCCGCCCTCTCCCGGCCCGCCATCGTCAAGCACCTCGTCGCCGCCGCCCGGAAGCACGGCGCCGGGATCGTCGCCCACGGCTGCACCGGCAAGGGCAACGACCAGGTCCGCTTCGAGGCCGGCATCCAGGCCCTCGGCCCCGACCTGACCTGCATCGCCCCGGTCCGGGACTACGCCATGACCCGCGACAAGGCCATCGCCTTCGCGGAGAAGGCGGACCTGCCGATCGCGACCACCAAGAAGTCCCCGTACTCCATCGACCAGAACGTCTTCGGGCGCGCCGTCGAGACCGGGTTCCTGGAGGACATCTGGAACGGGCCGATCGAGGACATCTACGAGTACACCTCCAACCCGGCCACCCCGCGCGAGCCGGACGAGGTCGTCGTCTCCTTCAAGGCGGGCGTCCCGGTCGCGATCGACGGCAGGCCCGTCACCGTCCTCCAGGCGATCCAGCAGCTCAACGAGCGCGCCGGAGCCCAGGGCGTCGGCCGGATCGACATGGTCGAGGACCGGCTCGTCGGCATCAAGTCCCGCGAGGTGTACGAGGCTCCGGGCGCGATCGCCCTGATCACCGCCCACCAGGAGCTGGAGAACGTCACCGTCGAGCGCGAACTCGCCCGCTACAAGCGGCAGGTCGAGCAGCGCTGGGGCGAACTCGTCTACGACGGCCTCTGGTTCTCCCCGCTCAAGCGCGCGCTGGACGGCTTCATCGAAGAGGCCAACCAGCACGTCACCGGCGACATCCGGATGACCCTGCACGGTGGCCGCGCCGTCGTCACCGGCCGGAGGTCCGAGAAGTCGCTGTACGACTTCAACCTCGCGACCTACGACTCGGGCGACACCTTCGACCAGTCCAAGGCCCAGGGCTTCATCGACATCTTCGCCCTCTCCGCGAAGATCGCCGCCCGGCGTGACCTCGCGTAACCACGACTCGTTCCACAGCCGCCTCCCCACCACGGGACCGGGGAGGCGGCCTGTTCGTCCACCCTCTTGAGGAGCAGTAGCTGTGAGCAGCAACAACGGTGACGTCCGGCTCTGGGGCGGCCGTTTCGCCGACGGCCCGGCCGAGGCCCTGGCGAAGCTGTCCGCGTCGGTCCACTTCGACTGGCGCCTCGCGCCGTACGACATCGCCGGTTCCCGCGCCCACGCGCGCGTGCTCCACAAGGCCGGACTGCTCGACCAGGACGAGCTGACGCGCATGCTGGCCGGCCTCGACCAGCTCGAAGCCGACGTCACCGACGGGTCCTTCGTCGGCACGATCGCCGACGAGGACGTCCACACCGCCCTGGAGCGGGGCCTCCTGGAGCGCCTCGGCCCCGACCTCGGCGGCAAGCTGCGTGCCGGCCGGTCCCGCAACGACCAGGTCGCCACCCTCTTCCGGATGTACCTGCGTGACCACGCGCGGATCATCGGCGGCCTGATCGCCGACCTCCAGGACGCGCTCGTCGGCCTCGCCGAGGCCCACGCGGACGTCGCCATGCCGGGCCGGACCCACCTCCAGCACGCGCAGCCCGTGCTCTTCGCCCACCACGTCCTCGCCCACGTCCAGTCCCTCTCCCGGGACGCGGAGCGGCTGCGGCAGTGGGACACCCGCACCGCGGTCTCGCCGTACGGCTCCGGCGCCCTCGCCGGCTCCTCCCTCGGGCTCGACCCGGAGGCGGTCGCCAAGGACCTGGGCTTCGAGCGGGGCTCGGCGGGCAACTCCATCGACGGCACGGCCTCGCGCGACTTCGTCGCCGAGTTCGCCTTCATCACCGCGATGATCGGGGTCAACCTCTCCCGTATCGCGGAGGAGATCATCATCTGGAACACGAAGGAGTTCTCCTTCGTGACCCTGCACGACGCCTTCTCCACCGGCTCGTCGATCATGCCGCAGAAGAAGAACCCGGACATCGCGGAGCTGGCGCGCGGCAAGTCGGGCCGCCTCATCGGCAACCTGAGCGGCCTCATGGCCACCCTCAAGGCCCTCCCGCTCGCCTACAACCGCGACCTCCAGGAGGACAAGGAGCCGGTCTTCGACTCCTGCGACCAGCTGGAGGTCCTGCTGCCCGCCTTCACCGGCATGATGGCGACCCTCACCGTCAACCGGGAGCGCATGGAGGAGCTGGCCCCGGCCGGCTTCTCGCTCGCGACCGACATCGCCGAGTGGCTGGTCAAGCAGGGCGTGCCGTTCCGGGTGGCGCACGAGGTGGCCGGCGAGTGCGTGAAGGTCGCCGAGGCGGAGGGCAAGGAGCTGGACGAGCTCACGGACGACCAGTTCGCCAAGATCTCCGAGCACCTCACCCCGGAGGTCCGCACGGTCCTCAACGTCCCGGGCGCCCTCGCCTCCCGTAACGGCCGCGGCGGCACGGCCCCCTCGGCGGTCGCCGCCCAACTGGTCGAGGTCAAGGCGGACCTGGTGATCCAACACGCCTGGTCCACCGCCAAGCAGTAACCCCAGCATCCCCTACAGCGCCGCCGCCCAGCAGACAGGGCGGCGGCGAGCGAAGGCCCCGAGAGGGGCCTTTTCGTGTACCTGGGGCCAGTCGGCGAACCGCAAGCTCCGGCGGTCCGAGCCCCGGCGCAGCATTCCCTCCGCGCCCCGAATGAGGCGTCGATTTATCTAATGAGACAGCTACGTCTCATTCGGTGTATGGTTGTCTCATGTCAGTCGATCGCACCCAGGTGCTCCGCGCCGCCGCCGCCCTGCTCTCCCGGAAGTCGACCGCCACCATGGACGAGGTCGCCCGGGCCGCGGGCATCGGGCGGGCGACGCTGCATCGGCACTTCGCCGGGCGGGACGCGCTGGTCAGGGCGCTGGAGGCGATGGGTATCGAGGAGTTCGAGGCCGCCCTCGGCGCCGCGAACCTCGACGAGGGCCCGGCCGACGAGGCCATGCGGCGACTCGTCGCCGAATTCGAGCCCAACGCCCAGCTGCTGGCCTTCCTCGTCACTGAGAACCAGCTCTTCGAGGGCGATCACGTCAACGAGGGCTGGGCCCGGCTCGACGCACGCGTCAGCGACCTCTTCCGACGCGGCCAGGAAGAGGGCACCTTCCGGATCGACCTGAGCCCCGCGTGGCTCACCGAGGCCCTGTACGGCCTCGCCTCGTCCTGCGCCTGGGCCGTCATGGACGGCCGGGTCGCGGCCAAGGACTTCCAATACATGATCACCGAGCTGCTGCTCGGTGGCGCACGACGGAGCGTGGAGAAATGAGCGGCACCCGCCAACTGAACCCGACGACAGAGACCGAGGTGAAGAGCCCCGGCCGCTGGCTCGCCCTCTCCGTTCTCGTCCTCGCCGTGCTGCTGGTCGCCGTCGACGCCACCGTACTGGGCCTGGCGACGCCCGCCCTCAGCGAGGACCTGAAGCCGACCGGCACCCAGCTGCTCTGGATCGGCGACATCTACTCCTTCGTCATCGCCGGACTCCTCGTCTCCATGGGCTCCCTCGGCGACCGGATCGGCCGCAAGAAGCTGCTCCTGATCGGCGCGACCGCCTTCGGCGCCGTCTCGGTGCTCAACGCGTACGCCACCAGCCCCGAGATGATGATCGTCGCCCGCGCGCTCCTCGGCGTCGCCGGTGCCACGCTGATGCCGTCGACCCTCGCGCTGATCCGGAACATCTTCCACGACCCCAAGGAGCGCAGCCTCGCCATCGGCATCTGGGGCGCCACCGCCTCGGCCGGCGCGGCCGTCGGCCCGGTCGTCGGCGGAGCGCTGCTCCAGCACTTCTACTGGGGCTCGGTCTTCCTCATCAACCTGCCCGTCATGGCCGTCCTGGTCCTCGTCGGCATCAAGCTGCTGCCCGAGTCCAAGAACCCGGTCGCCGGCCCCTGGGACCTGGTCAGCGTCGGACTCTCGCTCGTCGGCGTCATCGGCGTGGTCTACGCCGTCAAGGAAGCCGCCTCCCACGGCCTGTCCTGGGAGATCGCAGCCGCCGTCGTCATCGGCGCCGGCGCGCTGTGGGCCTTCGTACGCCGTCAGCACCGGCTGACCGCACCCCTCCTCGACATGCGGCTCTTCAAGCACCGGGGCTTCTCCGGCGCGGTCCTCGCCGACCTGCTCACTGTCTTCGGGCTGTCCGGACTGGTCTTCTTCCTCTCCCAGTTCCTCCAGCTCGTCCAGGGCCGTGAGCCGCTGGAGGCCGGTCTCGCCGAACTGCCCGCCGCCATCGGCGCGGTGGTCACCGGTCTGGTCGCGGGCCGGTACGCCCGGCGGTTCTCCGTACGAGGTGTGGTGGCCGGCGGTCTCGCGGCGATCGGGCTCGCCCTCGCCGTCATCACCGTGATCCACAAGGAGACCGGCTACCCGCTGCTCGGCGTCGCCCTCCTCGTCGTCGGCCTCGGCGCGGGGTTCTCGTTCACCGTCACGGCGGACGTGATCCTCTCCAGCGTGCCCAAGGAGCAGGCGGGTTCGGCCTCCGCGGTCTCCGAGACCGCGTACGAACTGGGCGCGGCGCTCGGCATCGCGCTCCTCGGCTCGATCGTCACCGGCGTCTACCAGGGCTTCGTGACCCCGGCGGGCGTCACCCCGGACGCCGCAGCGGCGGCGCACGAGTCCCTCGGCGGCGCGGTCGAGGCCTCCGCCGGCCTCGCCCCCGACTCGGCGAACGCCCTGGTGGCCACGGCCCAGGAGGCCTTCGTCGACGGACTGAACATCGCGGCGGGAGTCGGCGCGGCCGTCCTCCTCGCGACAGCGGTCGCGGCCTGGTTCCTCCTGAAGGGCCAGAAGCTCGAAGAGGGCATCGAGCACTGACGGCATACGGAAAGGGCCCCGCACGGCGATCTCGGC